>NZ_JBGLYQ010000014.1:0-147918 GCF_047304105.1 Duganella sp. Dugasp56 | reverse complement strand
CCATGGCTATCCTCCCGAGGCATGCTGACCTCTGTTAGAGTGTCCATGAAACCCGGGGTTCCTCAATCTGACCCCGGATCTACGTCTTGACCACCGCTTTTTCGCCGATCGCATAGAAGGTGCCGCCGGCGATGTAGTGCAGACTGCGCCAGTCGGGGCCGGCGGTTTCGAATTCCCAGTGCCCGTTGCGGAACACCCGGGCGTCGGCGAACGCGGCCACCACTTCGCCGATGAACAGGTCGTAGGTCTGCTGGTTGTGCGGCTCGGGAATCAGCTTGCAGATCAACCAGGCCGAGCAGCCGGCAACCAGTGGCGCCTCGTAGCCGTCGGCATGAAACAGCTCGACCTTGCATTGCTCCAGCTTGGCCGGATGGTCAGCCAGGCTCTTGCTGCCGACCGCATACGTCAGATCCAGCTGCGCCATGTTGGGAACCTGCAGCACGAAGTGGCCGCTGCGCTCGACCAGCGCGCGCGTGCTGGTCGCCTTGTCCAGCACCACGGTGACCTTGGGCGGCGAGAAATCGAGCGCGCACGACCAGGCCGCCGCCATCACGTCGCTGCTGCCGCCATGGCTGGCCGACACCAGCACCGTCGGTCCGTGATTCAACAGGCGGTAGGCTTTTTCCAGCTCGACCGGCAGTATGTGCAGATCCATTAGATTTTCCCGAGTTGTCGATTGATCGCCTTGATCGAACGCTCGTTGCGCTCGCTGTAGCGGTCGGTCAGGTAGTCGGTGCGGCCGCGCAGCAGCAAGGTCATCTTGAACAGCTCTTCCATGACATCGACCACCCGCTCATAGTAGCCGGAAGGGCGCATGCGGCCGGCGTCGTCAAACTCCTTGTACGCCATCGGCACCGACGACTGGTTCGGTATCGTGAACATGCGCATCCAGCGCCCCAGCAGCCGCATGGTATTGACCACATTGAACGATTGCGAACCGCCGCACACCTGCATCACGGCCAGCGTGCGTCCCTGGCTCGGACGCAGCGCGCCTTGCTCCAGCGGGATCCAGTCGATCTGGTTCTTCATCACGGCGGTGATGGCCCCGTGCCGCTCCGGGCTGCACCATACCTGTCCCTCGGACCATAGCGACAAGGCGCGCAGCTCCTGCACCTTGGGATGATCTTCCGGCACGCTGCCCGCCATCGGCAATTCGGTCGGATCGAAGATTTTCACCTCGGCGCCGAAATGCTCGAGGATGCGGGCCGCCTCTTCGGTCAGGAAGCGGCTGAACGAACGCTCCCGCAGCGAGCCATACAGCATCAGGATGCGCGGCGGATGATCGAAGTTTCCAACCGGCGCCAGCTTGTCCAGCGTCGGCGTGTCCAGCAAGGCGGGATTGATGTTGGGCAGGTCCATGATTCCCTCTCAATTCAAACGCACGGCCAGCGCAGCCAGCGTGACCAGCAGCACCGGCAAAGTCAGGCAGATACCGACGCGGAAGTAATAGCCCCAGGAAATCTGGATGCCCTTGTTCTCCAGCACGTGCAGCCACAGCAGGGTCGCCAGGCTGCCGATCGGCGTGATCTTCGGCCCGAGATCGCTGCCGATCACGTTGGCGTACACCATGGCTTCGCGCACCACGCCGGTGCTGCTGCTGGCGTCGATCGACAGCGCGCCGATCAGCACCGTCGGCAGGTTGTTCATGATCGACGACAGGATCGCCGTGATGAAACCGGTGCCGATGGCCGCGCCCCAGACGCCGTAAGCCGCGCACTGGTTCAGCAGGCCGGTCAGGTAGTCGGTCAAGCCGGCGTTGCGCAGGCCGTACACCACCATGTACATGCCGAGCGAGAACACCACGATCTGCCACGGCGCATTGGCGAGCACCGCACGCGTGGAGATCCGGTGTCCGCGCGCCGCCACCGCCAGCAGCAGGGCGGCGCAGACGGCGGAAGTGGCGCTGATCGGCACGCCGAGATCTTCCAGCCAAAAGAAACCGATCAACAGCAGGCCCAGTACCCACCAGCCGGTCAGGAAGGTGGCGCGGTCGTGGATCGCATGTTCCGGCCGCTTGATCTGCTCGACGTCGTAGTCCGCCGGAATGTCGTGGCGGAAGAACCAAATCAGTACGCCGAGCGTGGCGGCCACGGACACCAGGTTGACCGGCACCATCACCGCCGCATAGCGCGCGAAGCTGACGCCGAAGTAGTCGGCGGAGACGATGTTAACCAGGTTGGACACCACCAGCGGCAAACTGGCCGTGTCGGCGATGAAGCCGGCCGCCATGACGAAGGCCAGCATGGCCTTGCCAGAGAATTTCAGCTCGCGCAGCATGGCGATGACGATGGGCGTGAGTATCAGCGCCGCGCCGTCGTTGGCGAACAGCGCCGACACCGCCGCGCCCAGCAGCACGAACAGGGTGAACAGGCGCTTGCCGCTGCCGCCGCCCCAGCGCGCGACATGCAGCGCCGCCCATTCGAAGTAGCCGGCCTTGTCCAGCAGCAGGCTGATGACGATGATCGCGACAAAGGTGCCGGTGGCGTTCCAGACGATGTGCCAGACCGCCGGAATATCGCCGACGTGGATCACGCCGGCCAGCAGCGCCACGGCGGCGCCTGCGGTGGCGCTCCAGCCGATGCCGAGTCCGCGCGGTTGCCAGATGACGAGAGTGAGTGTGGCGATAAAAATCAGTAATGCAATCAGCACAGGCGCTCCCGCGTTCAGATGCCATTGGCGCCAATGGCGCCGATGCGGTCGAGCTCGACCTTGAACGCGGCCTTGTCGCCGGCCAGTTGCGCCAGCGGCAGGGCCAGGAAAGCCTCGATGCGTGCGCGGATGATGCGGTAGGTCAGCTCGAACGCCGCCTCGATTTCTTCCTCGGTGCCGATCACGTGACCGGGATCGTCGACGCCCCAATGCGTGCGCAGCACCGGGCCCAGATAGGCCGGGCAGGTTTCGCCGGCGGCGCTGCCGCACACCGTCACCACCACATCCGGCGTCAGCGGCAAATCGTTCCAGGACTTGCTGTAATAGCCCTCGGTCGAGATGCCCTTGCGCGCCAGCAGCGCGACCGCGCGCGGATGCAGCTGGCCGGCGGGCTGGCTGCCGGCGCTGATCGCCTTCAGTCCGGCCGGCGCCAGGTGGTTGAAGACGCCTTCGCTCAACACCGAGCGGCAAGAGTTACCCGTGCAAAGAAACAAAATATTCATGGTGCGCATCCGATAGTGGGGCCGCACGGCAGGCCGCCGCAGCAATTTTCAGTCAGGAAGCCGATCAGGCCATTCATGGCGCCGACGTCGGCGGTATAGATAACGAAGCGTCCATCCTGGCGCGAGCCGACCATGCCCGCATGGCTCAGCTCCTTCAGGTGGAACGACAGCGACGACGGCGA
Source organism: Duganella sp. Dugasp56 (assembly GCF_047304105.1). Lineage (NCBI taxonomy): Bacteria > Pseudomonadati > Pseudomonadota > Betaproteobacteria > Burkholderiales > Oxalobacteraceae > Duganella > Duganella sp. Dugasp56. Next base: position 144,584 of record NZ_JBGLYQ010000014.1, on the reverse strand, counting down.
GATATCGAGCCGTTCGGCAATTTTGCTGGCGGCCATGCCTTCCGGCCCGACCTGCACCAGCAGCCGGAACACGGCCAGCCGGCTTTCCTGGGCCAGGGACGACAATCCCGCCAACGCTTGTTTAGTATCCATAAGCGGATGCTATCGTAAATAATTCGACATTTCAAATAATATTGAATTAATTGTGAAAAATACTAAAAATACTTTATGCGGCTTGCGCTTTGGTACCACTCACTTCAATTAGCTCTGCGTATGGAATAGCTCGTTGGACGTCCTCGCTCGCACTGGCTAGTGCGATTTCGATGCTTTCAGCCTCACGCAAAAATTGCAGCGCAAGATAACCGTCACGCCCAATGCCTACCAGGGCATCGGTGCACCCCGCTGCGCCGAGGCGCTCAACCAATTGATCATGATTGGCATCATCCTTCGCCAATCGGTATCTAAGGGTAAAAGTAAATTCCATAGCAATTCCTAGGTCATCGGTCGGGCGGAGCAATGATCTACCACGCGCTTCAGAGAACGTGCATGCGCAATGACACTTTTGGGCGTGCTCCAAATACTGGCAATGCAAAACTCGCCACAACGGCAATTGGGGTCGTTATAGGGGCAATACATTTTTCCCCATGCATGACTGCCGCCTGTTTCGATACGCCAACCCTGGCTTTCGGCATATTTCAATGCCTGCTCGATTTCTTTTTTGGGGTGAAGTGCACGTCCCATCCGCGTCTCCAGTATAAGTTGGAGCACCCGGCTGTCAATTGAAAACCTACCGCTGCATCATGCAACAGTAGACAAAGGCTGCTATAGCGGTCTTGGCAGCGGACAAAAGGTAGACGAAAAAAAAGCCCGCATCTCAGCGGGCTTCGTTCCAATGTATTACCAATGCTTTAATCGTATGCCGGGGTCCAGTGCTATCTGCAAAGTGACTCCAGAGTCTCGGGCGCCCATGCTATCTGCGTGGTGCCCCCAACGTGTAAATCGACCATCGTATCCGGAATTACAACTCCAGGTTTCACGCCAACTGCGGTTCGGTCTTACACATATCGAACCGCGCGCTCCTCCTGGATGTGGGACTGTTTGCCGGGATAACTCCCTTCAAACCTCAACCACGAGCGTAGTGTAACACAGATCTTTGTGCGATGCACAAATTATTTTATTTCTGTAGCTTGTGTGGTCATCGGCGTCGGCACCTCCTTTTCGCGGCGCTGGCCGACCCGCTCGAATTCGGAAATCACCTGCGCACCGAACAGCAGCAGCGTGGCGCCGATTTCCAGGCTGAACATGACGATGATGGCGGTGGTCATTGACCCGTACACCACGTTCACCTGCGACAGCGTCGAGAAATACCAGACCAGGACCCGGCGCGCCAGCTCCCACAGCAGCGCAGCCGTCACGCCGCCGATCAGCGCGTGCGACAGCGACAGGCGGCCGACCGGCATCACCAGGTAGATCGACGTCAGCACCAGCACCTCGCCGCCCAGTCCCAGCAGATACAGCAGCACGCCGGACACGCCATGCAGCGACCAGCTGTAGCCGAACAACTGCACGCTCTCCTCGCCCAGCACCTGCAGGCTGCCAGCCACCAGCGTGACCAGCAGCATGCCGGCGCCCAGCGACAGGATGTAGCAGTAGGGCATGATGGCCGAGATCAGGAAACGCCGCCGCCGTATCTCGACGCGGTGCTTGAAAATGACGCACATGGCGTTTTCCAGCACGGTGAAGGCGAGCGAGCTGAAGAAGATCATGCTGATCACCAGCACGCCGCCGACCAGGTCGCGATGCTCGAGGAAGTGTCCGACCTCGGCCACGATGGGCTTGGATTGCCCGGGCACCAGCCAGTTCAGGTAGCGGCCCACGGTGGCCAGCAGTTCATCCTCGGCGATCACGTGCGACAGGGCGACCACCACCAGCATCAGCAGCGGGACGATGGACAGCAACGAGTAATAGGCCACCGCGCCCGCCAGCAGCAGGCCCTGATTGGCGCGGAACCCTTTCAGGCACTGCACCAGGAAATCCATCGGATGGGCGACGACGTGGGTCAGCGCCCGGCGATTAATGAGTTTCATGCACCCATTGTACGCAAAGCTCAGCGCGCACTGTGTGCGACTACGTCCAGATAACGCCAGTTGGTGAATTCGACCGGATGGCGCTGGTAATTCTTCAGCCACGGCTGCTGCAGGTCGGCCGAAATCGGATGCGTCAGCAACACCCAAGGCGTGTAGGCATGGATGATCTGCGCCAACTCGTCGTACAGCGCGGTGCGCTGCGGCGAGTCGCCCATGCTGCGGGTTTGTTCGTAGCGCTGGTTGTAGGCAGGCAAGTTGAAACGGGCGTAGTTGGCGCGGCCGCTGTTGGGGCCGTACAGCAGCTGATAGAAATTGTCGCCGTCGGGAAAATCGGCAACCCAGTTGGTTTCAAACATCATCACCGAGCCGAGGCGCGAGGCCTTGATGATCTCGGTTTTCTTGTCGCTCTTGAACACCACCTTCAGGCCGATGGCGCCCAGGTTCTTGCGCCACAGCTCATCGCGCAGGCGGCCCACGGTCGACGATTCGCTGTGCATCACCAAGGTCAGCGGCTTGCCGTCCGGCTGGGTGCGGAAGCCGTCGGCGCCCTTGCGGTAGCCGTAGCGGTCCAGCAGCGCGTTGGCCAGCGCCGGGTCGTAGGTCACCGGACTGCGGTAGGCCGGATCGTAACCCAGCACGTTCGGCGGCAGCGGCGTGACGGCCGGAATCGCCAGGCCCTTCTTCATCAGCGCCACATCTTCGGCGCTGTTGTAGCCCAGCGCGACGGCGCGCCGCAAAGCCACTTTCTCCTTGCTATAACCACCGATCAGCGGATCCTCCATATTCATCCACATGTAGTAGGTCTGCAGCACGGCGAAGGGTGACACCACCATGCCTTTTTTGGCCAGCTCGGGCTTCAGCGTGGGCTTGATGTCGGCGGTCAGCACCAGGTCTTTCATCGATTCCGGCAACTGTTCGAGGAAATCGAATTCGCCGTTCAGGAAGCCCAGCACGCGCGACTGGTATTCCTCGACGATCTTGATGTCGACACGGTCCAGCAGCGGCACGCGCCGGCCCTGATACATCGTCGGACGGAAGTCGCGATTGGCCAGCAGCGTGATCTGGTCGCTGTGCTTCCACGTGCCCATCATGAACGGACCGGTGCCGACCGGATGGTTGCCGGCCTGCGCGCCGTAGGCCTCCATCACTTCGCGCGCAACCACGCCGGTGGCCGGCACCGCCAGGTAGAACAGGAAATTCGGATCAGCGGCCTTGAGGCGGATGCGCAGCGTGAATTTGTCCACAGCCCGCAGGCCGGCTATGGCGGTGCCGTAGCTGAAGTGCGTCTTCAACGCCTCATCGCCAGCGATCTTGCCTTCCAACAGGAACAGCCAGGGCGATTTCAGCGCCGGATCGTACAGGCGCGTCAGGCTGTAGACGTAATCCTGCGCGGTGACCTGGCGGCGTGCGCCCTTGAACGCCGGGTCCGGCGTGAAATAGACGTCCTGGCGCAACTGGAAGGTGTAGGTCAGCCCATTGTCTTCGACGGTTGGCATGGCGGCCAGCGTGTTGGCCTGCAGTTTGACCGGACGCGCCAGGTAGTCGTAGCGCAGCAGCGGGTCGAACAGGTTTTCCAGCAGGCTCAGGCTGGCGATGTCGGAGGCGACCGCCGGATCGAGGCCGGTTTCGCCGGTGCTGAGGAAGGCGTGCAGGACTTTAGGCTCGGCTGCCGGTGCAGCGGCGGCGGCGGTAGGGCCGCCCGCCAGCGCCAGCATCAGCGCCAGCACCAGCTCCATCGGGGCTGCGGCATAACTTTTCAGCATAAGGTCCATCCCACATCGCATACGGTAAAGCGGCAGCTTATAGCTTTTTTCGCTTGCTTACCCGCTATACTTTGCAAATCCCCTACTGCTTTCAGGAAAATTTCTAGATATGTCGCTCAATTACATCTGGTCCGGCTTCTTCCTGGTTGGCTTTGCCGCCGCGCTGGCGCAGTTCCTGTTGACGGGCGATACGGAAATCTTCAAACGCATCATCGACGGCACGTTCGACTCGGCCAAGGCCGGCGTGATGGACATCGCGCTGCCGTTGGCCGGCGTGATGACACTGTGGCTGGGCATCATGAACATCGGCGAGAAGGCCGGCGCCATCGACCTGCTGGCGCGCCTGATCGCGCCGTTCTTCTCGCGCATCTTTCCCGGCGTGCCGAAAAACCATCCGGCCACCGGCCACATGGTGATGAACTTCTCGGCCAACCTGCTGGGCCTGGACAACGCCGCCACGCCGTTCGGCCTGAAAGCCATGGAAAGCCTGCAGACGCTCAACCCCAGCAAGGACGAGCCGACCGACGCGCAGATCATGTTCCTGGTGCTGCACACCTCCGGCCTGACCCTGATTCCGCTGGCCATCATGGCGCAGCGCTCCATCCTCGGCGCGGCCGACCCGTCCGACATCTTCATTCCCTGCATGATCGCGACCTACGTGGCCACCGTCACCGGCATCATCGTCGTCGCCATCCGCCAGCGCATCAACCTGTTCAACGGCGTGGTGATGAGCTGGCTGGGCGGCATGACCGCCGCCATCGCCGGCGTGGTGTTTTACTTCACCCACTACCTGAGCAAGACCGAGATCGAAATCGTCTCCAAGGTGTTCAGCAACCTGGTGCTGATGATCGTCATCGCCGGCTTCATCATCGGTGCGCTGCGCAGGAAGGTGAACGTCTACGAAGCCTTCATCGAAGGCGCCAAGGGCGGCATGCAGACCTCGATCACCGTGATTCCCTACCTGGTCGGCATGCTGGTGGCGATCAGCGTGATCCGCAACGCCGGCGTGTTCACCTTCGTCGTCGACGGCTTCAGCTGGCTGTTCGGCCACCTCGGCATCAACACCGATTTCGTGCCGTCGCTGCCGACCGCGCTGATGAAGCCGCTCAGCGGCAGCGCCGCCAAGGCCATGATGATCGACACCATGCGCACCTACGGCGTCGATTCCTTCGTCGGCCGCCTGGCCTGCGTGTTCAACGGCTCGGCCGACACCACCTTCTACATCGTGGCGCTGTACTTCGGCTCGGTGGGCATCCGCAAGACGCGCTATGCGATCTCCTGCGGCCTGATCGCCGATTTTGCCGGCGTCATCGCCGCCATCTTCGTTTCCTATCTCTTCTTCCATTGAACAGGATCGCCATGTTTCGTCGCCTCCTATTCGTCGCGCTGATAGCCGCCGGCGCCGTCCACGCCGCCGAGCTGCCGGAGCAGGTCGCCAGCCTGCTGCAGGCGGCGCATATTCCGCCGGAAGGCGCCGGCATCGTCGTGCTGCGCGGCGACACCGCGCTGATTTCGCACAACGCGCAGCAGAGCATGCAGCCGGCGTCCACCATGAAGCTGTTCACCACGCTGACCGCGCTGGAGCAGCTGGGACCGGCCTTCCGCGCCCGCACCGAGTTCCGCACCAGCGCCGACGTGGTGGACGGCGTGTTGAAGGGCGACCTGGTCCTGCGCGGCGGCGCCGACGCGGACCTGAACGAGGACGTGCTGCTGCACATGCTGCAGGCGCTGCGCAACCAGGGCATTCGCAAGATCAAGGGCGACGTGATACTCGACCGCCAGCTGTTCCAGCCGGCACGGCCGGACGTGGGGCAGCCGCCGTTCGACGAGTATCCATGGGCCTACTACAACGTCATTCCCGATGCGCTGCTGATCAACACCAACCTGCTGAAGGTCGAGATGCGCTCGACCGGCGGCAAGCTGGCGCTGGTGATGATGCCGGAGATGGACAAGGTCAGCATCCGCTCGGAGATGAAGCTGACCGACGCGCCATGCGCCTCGTGGGAAAAGGACTGGCGCACGCCGGACACCAGCCGCCACGGCGACAAGATCGAAGTGGTACTGCACGGCAGCTTCCCCAAGGACTGCATCAAGTCGACCAGCATCGACGTGCTGGATCACCATGACTACCTGGAGCGCCTGCTGCGCGCCACCTGGCGCAAGCTGGGCGGCAGCATCAGCGGCCAGGTGCGCGAGGCCGACGCCCCGGTGTCCGCAGTGCCGGATGCCACCCCAGCTACGGCGTCCCGCCTGCTGGCCGAGCACCTCTCGCGCCCGCTGCCCGAGGTGCTACGCGACATCAACAAATTCTCCGACAACACGCTGGCCCGCGCGCTGTTCCTGTCGCTGGGCAGCCTGGAAGCCGATCCCGTGCTGGGCAGCCGCCCGCTGGCCGCCGACGCCAGCCTCGCCAGCACGCCGATGCGGGCCGAAACGGCGATCCGCGGCTGGCTGCAAAACCACCGCATCGACGGCAACGGTCTGGTGTTCGACAACGGTTCCGGGCTGTCGCGCATCGAACGCGCCACGCCGGCGCAGTTGGCCGGCGTGCTGCAAGCTGGACTGAACAGCCTGTGGACACCCGAGTTCATGTCCAGCCTGCCGATCGCCGCCACCGACGGCACCATGCGCAAGCGCCTGAAGGACGGCCCGGCCGCGCTGCGCGCGCGCATCAAGACCGGCAGCTTGAACGGCGTGATCGCCATCGCCGGCTACGTGCCGGACGCGAACAACCAACTGTGCGTCGTGGTCGCCATCCTGAACGACGAACACGTCGCCAACGGCGCCGGCCGCACCGTGCTCGACGGGGTCATCGACTGGGTGGCCCGCTCCGGCGGCAGCGCTTATTCTCCTGGCAATCCTTCCTCAATCAAATAATCGATGAACGCCCGCACCTTCAACGCCAGGTGCGGGCCGGGCATGTAGACCGCGTGCACGGTGCCGGCGTACGGCGCATCGAACTCCCATTCCGGCAGCACCCGCCGCACGCGCTGCTGCGCCAGCGCAATGCGGGCGGTGAAATCGGGCACCAGGCCGATGCCGCCGTCGGCTTCCACCACCGCCATCAAGGCCCCGCTGTTGTTGATCGTCAGCCGCGACGGCACGTGCACGTTGACCGCCTCGCCATGGCGCCGCATGCTCCAGGCCTCACCGAAACGGGCGTAGCCCAGGTAGCTGCATTGATGCAGCGGCAGGTCCTGCGGCACCTTCGGCTCGCCATGCGCCTGCAGATAGCGCGGCGTGGCCACCAGCACATAACGCACTGGCCCCAGCGGACGCGCCACCAGCCCCGGCGCCAGCTCAGTCGCGATGCGGATCGCCAGGTCCACCCCTTCCTCGATCAGGTCGATCTTGCGGTCCACCAGCTGCAGCTCGACATTGACCTCAGGATAACGCGCCAGGAAACCGGGCAGCTTGGGCGCCAGCCATACCTGCCCCAGCACGATGGGCGCGCTGACGCGGATCACGCCGTTGGGACGGGCGCTGTAGCTGCCCGCCAACGCATGCACCTCGCGCGCCGTGCTCACCATGCGCGAACAGGCCGCGTACACCTGCTGTCCCAGCTCGGTCAGCGACAGCGACCTTGTCGTCCGCTGCAACAGCCGTCCGCCCATGTGCGCCTCCAGCCGCGACACATGGCGGCTGACCGCCGACGTGGTCAGTTCCAGCTGGCGTCCCGCGGCAGAGAAACCGCCGCTATCGACCACCTGTGCAAAAATCGCCATCTCTTTCAGCATTTCCATCGCAGCTCTCCACCGTTGCACCTGCATCAACAATGCTTTGCATTTTAAGCGGATTGTGTATTTTTTGTGCAGTCGGCATACTGGATTCATCGTATTCAAAAGGAGTCATCATGAAACAACGCACTTTAGGCGGGCAGGGACTGACGGTTTCGGCGCAGGGTTTGGGCTGCATGGGCATGAGCAATACCTACGGACCGGCCGACCAGAACGAAGCGGTCGCCACCTTGCGCCGGGCGATCGAGCTGGGCGTCAATTTCTTCGACACGGCCGAGCAATACGGTCCTTACGACAACGAAGCATTGCTGGGCCGCGCCTTCACCGGCCGCCGCGGCGAGGTGATCCTGGCGACCAAGTTCGGCTTCGACATCCGCGACCGCAAGACCGTCGGCGTGACCAGCGATCCCAAACACATCCGCGAAAAGGTCGAAGGCTCGCTGCGGCGGCTGAACACCGACTACATCGACTTGCTGTACCAGCACCGCATCGACCCGAACGTGCCGATCGAAGAGGTGATCGGCGTGATGGCCGAGCTGGTGCGCGAAGGCAAGGTGCGTTACCTGGGCTTGTCCGAGGCCGGCGTGGCGAACATCCGCCGTGCCCATGCGGTGCATCCGATCAGCGTGCTGCAAAGCGAGTACTCGCTGTGGGAACGCAACCTCGAGGCCGATGTGCTGCCGGCGCTGCGCGAACTGGGCATCGGCCTGGTTGCGTTCAGTCCGCTGGGACGCGGCTTCCTGGCCGGCACCGCCAAGCGCGCGGAAGAGTATCCGCCCAGCGATTTCCGCCATCTGGATCCGCGCCTGCAGGGCGAGAACTTCGACCGCAACATGCAGGCCGCCGCCATCGTGCGCGAACTGGCCGACCATCGCCTGGTCACGCCGGGGCAGATCGCGCTGGCCTGGGCCATGCACAAGGGCGACGATATCGTGACCATCCCCGGCACGCGCCGCCGCAGCTATCTGGAGCAGAACGTGGCCGCGGCGGAGATCACGCTGGACGAGACCGAAATGGCGGTGCTGGACAACGCGCTGAAGCAGGTGGCCGGTCCGCGCTACAGCCCGGAGCGCATGGCCATGGTGGACCGCTAGGTTCTAGAGGACGCGGGTGTAGTCGCGGCGCACCAGCAGGCGGTCGCCGCAGTCGAAGTGCCACCACTCGCTGTTGATGCCGACCCAGCCGGCCTGGAACATGGCGTCGCGCAGCAGGCGGCGGTTGTCTATCTGCTGCTGCGTCAGCTCGCCGCTGGCCAGCAGCCTGGCTTCCAGCGCCGGATGCGAACGCTCGCTGAGATCGTCGAAACCGGTACCCATGTCGAACTCGCGGCCTTGGGCGTCCAGCAGGGTCAGGTCCAGCGCCATGCCGAACGAGTGGATGGAACCGCGCGCGGGATCGGCGATGTAGCCCAGCAACTCGGTACCCTGCAACGCTTGCCACAACTGTTCCTGCACCCGCTGCGGACGCAAGGCGTCCAGCACCAGCACCTGGCAATCGGGCCGGCGCTCGGCCAGCCAGGCCACCACGCGCTCCAGCGCCGCCGCCGCATCCTTGTGCAGCCAGGCGCAATCGAGCGGCGTGTAGAGATCACGGCCGACAAAGTTGTCCGGCGTCGCGTAGCGCAGGTCGACGGCGATGCCGGCGATGCTGTCGAGGTGCCGGAACTCGGGATGGCCGGCGATTTCTTCACAGGTCAGGGTGGCTGGCATGCGGGCGTTCCCTGGCTTATTCGGCCGGCGTCGCGCCCTGTACCGGCGCGGCCGGTGGTGGCGGAGGCAGCACCGGCTTCGGCGCGGTCAATACGTCAAGGATGGCTGCCGTTTCCGCGTCCGGCATGCCGTCATACAGCGACTGGCGATACTTGGACTGGAAGACCGTGATGACGGTGCGGGTGGCTTCATCCAGCTCGCCGGTCTGAGGCACGGCATAGCCGAACTCGGCCAGCTTGCGCTGGAACCACAACACTTCCGGCAACTGCTCCTGGAAGCCCGGCATGCGCGCGGCGACCCGGCTCGGCTCCGGCCACGTGACCAGGCCCGCGTCGGCCAGCTGCTTCCACGGGAACATCGGCCCCGGATCCTGCTTGCGCTGCGGCGCGATATCGTTGTGGCCGAGGATGTTTTCCGGCTTGATGTTGTGGCGCTTGACGATGTCCTTCAACAACAGGATCAGCTGATCGATCTGCGCCTGCTTGAACGGCGCATACACGCGCCCTTGCGGCGTTTCAGTGAAGCCCGGATTGACGATCTCGATGCCGATCGAGGCCGAATTGAGCTGGTTGTAGATGCCCCAGCTGCTCAGGCCGGCGTGATTGGCCTGGCGCGATTCATCCACCAGCGTGTAGAAAAACGGCTGCTCGGTGTCCGTCAGCAGGTAGTGCGAACTGACCACGTCCTGGGTCAGGGTCCTGATCGAGCGCGGCAGGTCGCTGACCGTGTAGTGAATGATGATGTACTTGATGCGGTCGCTCTGGCTGCGCGAGGTCAGCGAGCTATCCAGTCGCGGCCCCGGGGGCGGCACGGTGGCGCAACCCGCCAGCAGGGCCATGGCGGTGGATATGACTGTGAGCGGGAGGATTTTCATCATAAGCGGTCTCGGCAGCGATTCAATATCAGGAGTGTAGAGCAATACGCGCGGCCGCGTGGTGCGCCTGGGCTTCTTTTTGCCGCAGTTGCTGGCCGTCAGGCAGCGCCGCGCGCATGGCCTGGGCGATCAGCGGATGCAGATCGGCGGCGCGGCCGCTCAGCGCCAGCGGACGCGGACCGTAGCGGCGCACCAGCGCCAGCCCGATGCGCGCCAACTCGCCGCCGGCCTGTTCGAGGATGCCGCGCGCCACCGGATCGGCATCGGCGCTGGCGGCGACGGCCAGCGCCAGCGTGCCGATCGCGCCCCGGTCCTGGCCGTAGATGAACTGGCGCGACAAGGCCCAGTCGCTGCCGCCGACCTGTTCGAACACCGCGCGCGCCATCGCCGACTGCCGCCAGACGCCCGGCTCCTCGTCCTCCAGCCGCCAGATGTGGCGCATCGCTTCGCGCGCGATCCAGAAGCCGCCGCCGCCGTCGTCCAGCGTCACGCCGCGCCCGCCGGCCCGATGGAAAGTCCCGTCCACATCGATGAAAGCGGCGATCGAGCCAGTGCCGGCGTAGACCAGGTAGCCTTCGCCCGGCGCAAAGCTGTCCAGGTAGGCGATTTCCACGTCGTTGCGCAAGGCCACGTCTTGCGGCGAAATCCTCAGCAACTCGGCCAGCCATTGCGCCGGCAGCGTGGCCAGGCCGTCGAAGCCGGTCAGGCCGGCGCACACACGCTGCGGCTGGCCGATGGCCAGCACCTGCGTCGCCAGCATCGAGAAGATGCCGCGCACCGCGTCGCGGCCCTTGGTGTCGCCCATCTGCGTGGCCGACAAGCCGGCCACGTAACCCTCGGCCACGATCCCGCCGGCCGCGTTGGCCAGCGCCCAGCGCGTCTGCGTTCCACCTGCGTCGATGCCCAGCCCGAGACGGTCCATGCTTGCTCCTCAGTTCAGCGCAATACGCTGATACGTTCACTCTCATTGCCCAGCCGGTCGATCGCGCTGACCACCACGGCTTGCGCCGTGCCGCCCGCCGCGTCGTCCGGCAACAGGATCACCGGCCGCGAAGCCGGCGCCACCGCGAAGCGCCACTCGTTGCCGTAGCGCGACCAGATCGCATAATGCGCCACCGGCTTGCCGCCGCCGGCCGACAGCTTCAGCGCCACGCCGCCGCCTTCGCGCCGCGCCGACGCGCCCGGCGCCGCCGGCAGCTCCGACCCCAGCCACGGACTGGCCGGCGCCAGCGCCGCGCTTTGATAAGTCTGGGTGCGCAGCTGGTCGCTGATGCCCTTGCGGTTTTCCATCAGCGCCGCGATGCTGAAATGCAGATGGCCCTGCACGCCGTTGCGGCTGCGCGTCACGCCGATCTGCTTGACGATTTCTTCCGGCGCGAACGCCTTGGCGCTGTTGTCGATGCGGCTGGTGTACAAGCCCGGCCACACGTGGCGGGCGCGGGTGTTCTGCGCCAGCCAGTAGTCGAGCAGCACGCCGAACGCCTGCGGCGCCTGCTCCACCGGCCAGTACAGCTGCGGCGCCAGGTAGTCGAGCCAGCCGTTGGCCAGCCACAGTTCGGCGTCCGCGTACAGCTTGTCGTACTGGCTGAAGCCGACGATGCCGGCGGGGCGGCGGTCCGGGCGGCCGATGCCGAACGGGCTGATGCCGAAGCGTACCCAGCTCTTTTCCTTGTGGATGCCGAGATATAGCGCTTCGATCAGCGAGTTGACGTTCTGGCGGCGCCAGCCGGAGCGGTCCAGCGTGCCGCCGCCCAGCAGATAGCGCTGCCACGACGGCTGGTCGGGGAATTCCAGCTCCTGCTTCTGGCCCACGCCGGCGTCCAGCGCCACGCCTTCCGGCGCGGCCGTATTGGCGGCCGCGTCGATCGGGTAGGGATAGAAATAATCGTCGATGTGGACGCCGTCGATATCGTAGCGGCGCACCACGTCGAGGATCACGTCCAGCGTGTGCTGCGACGCGGCGGACTCGCCCGGATCCATCCACAGGTAGCGGCCGTAGCTCTTGACCGCGTCCGGATTGGTGTTGGCGATGTGGTTGCGCGCCAGCGGCGACTTGGCCGTCGCGTGGCGGGCGCGGTAGGGATTGAACCAGGCATGCAGTTCCAGCCCGCGCGCGTGGGCCTGCTCGATCCAGAACTGCAGCGGATCCCAGGCCGTCGCCGGCGCGCGGCCCTGCTGTCCGGTGAGGAATTCGGACCACGGCTCCAGTTCGGACGGGTAGATCGCATCCGCGCTCGGCCGCACCTGCAGCACGATGGCGTTCAGGTTCAGCGCGCGCGAACGGTCGAGGATGGCGATGGCTTCGGCCTGCTGCTTGGCTTGGGTCAGGTTGCTGCGGCTGGGCCAATCGATGTTGGCGACGGTGGACACCCAGGCGGCGCGGAATTCGCGCGGCGCCGGCGGCGGCATGTTGGGATCGACCGGCTGCGCGGCGGGCGGCGTGCCGGGCGGGCGCGGCGCCGCGCCGGGAGCGTCCGGCGCCGGCGCGGTCGGTGTGCTGGAGCAAGCTTCCAGCAGCGCCGCCACGACACCGGCCACGCCCGCGGACAAGGTCAGCCGCTTCTTCGCATTGAATTTACCAAACACCAAAACCATTCCCCGATTCAGTTGAGCACCGTATTGTAATGCGGCGGCCGCTTATTTCCTGCCGAATTCGGACGGTATGCGCACCAGCGCGGTCATGGCAAAGGCCGGCAGGGTCGAAATGCAGGCCCAAATGAAGAAATTTTGATAACCCAGGTGCTGCTGTATCCAGCCGCTGACCATGCCCGGCAACATCATGCCGAGGGCCATGAAGCCGGTGCAGATCGCGTAGTGCGCGGTCTTGTGCTCGCCGTCGGCCACCAGGATCATGTACAGCATGAAGGCGGAAAAGCCGAAACCATAGCCGAACTGCTCGACCGCCAGACAGGCCGAGATCAACACGGTATTGGTCGGCAACGCGGTGGCGAGATAGACAAACACCAGGTCCGGCACGTGCATGATGAACACCATCGGCCACAGGCTGCGCTTGAGGCCGAAGCGCGAAATCACCAGGCCGCCGGCCAGCCCGCCCAGCACCAGCGCGCACACGCCGATGGTGCCGTAGACCAGACCGAACTGCGACGTCGTCAAGCCCAGCCCGCCCTGCGCGCGCGGATCGAGCAGGAAGGGCGCCGCCATTTTCAGCAGCTGCGCCTCGCCGAGGCGGTACAGCAGCAGGAATCCCAGCGTGGCCTTGATGCCCGGCTTGTGGAAAAAACTGCGGAAGGTGGTCAGAAAATCGGCCCACAGCGCGCCGCCGGCGGCAACGCGATGGTCCGAATCCGGGCGCGGCAGGATGAACTGGTGATATGCGCACAGCAGCAGGAACAGCGCCGACATCGCGCCGAACACCACCGACCAGGCGAACGCCGGATCGCCGCTGGACAGCATCAGCTGGCCTGCCAGGTACACCAGCCCGCCTTGCCCGGCGATCATCGCCAGCTTGTAGAAGGCGCTGCGCACGCCGACAAACGCCGCCTGCTGGCGCTGCGTCGGCAAGCCCAGCATGTAGTAGCCGTCGGACGCGATGTCGTGGGTGGCCGAGCTGAACGCCATCAGCCACAGCACCGCCAGGCTCATGGCGAAAAACTGCGGCAGGTGCAAAGTCAGCGCCACCGTCGCCAGCGCCGCGCCGGTCAGCAACTGCAGCAAGACGATCCAGCGCCGCTTGGTGCCGAACAGCTCGACGACGGGCGACCACAGCGGCTTGATCACCCACGGCAGGTACAGCCAGGCCGTGTAAAACGCCAGGTCGGTATTGGAAATGCCGAGGTTCTTGTACATCACCGTCGACAACATCATCACCGCCACGTACGGCACGGCCTGGCTGAATGAAATACTCGGCACCCAGGCCCAGGGATTGCGTGCTTGTTCCATAAATCCTTTTTAACTCAATACAGCGCGCGCAGATAAAAGCAAAACGACATCAGCGACTGGCGCAGCGGGTCCGTCAGCGCGATCGACGTGTTGATGCACATGCCTTTCGACACCACCACCAGCTGCGGCGAATCGGGCGCGTCCTGGGCGTCCAGCAGCGGCCAGTGCAGCCGTATCTGCGACTGGATCGCGTCGGCCGGCGTAGCGGGCGGCAGCGGCAGCCAGAAACTATACCCGCCCGCCACCTGGCCCAGCTTAACAGTCTTGCCCAGCGTCAGCTGCAACAGCGCGATATATTCATCGCTGCGGCTCTTCAATTCCTTGCGGATCTTGCGCAGGTGCGGCACATGGCTGCCCTCCGCCAGAAACTCGGCCAGCAACAGCTGCGACAACTCGCTGACGCTGCTGGCCGACGCGCTTTTCAGGTATTCGACCCGTTCGCGCCAGCGGCCGGCGGCCAGCCATCCGACGCGCAAACCCGGCGCCAGTGTTTTCGAGCAGGAATTGACGTACACGACGTTGCCTTTGAGATCGAACGACTTCAGCGTCAGCGGCCGCGCGCCCTCGTGCTGCAAATCGCCGTAGACGTCGTCCTCGATAATGGTCACATCGTGTTTCTCCGACAGCCGCAGCAGGTTGCGCTTGACGATCAGCGGCATCAGCGCGCTGGCCGGGAAATGGTAATTGGCCACCAGCAGGAATACCTTGGGCGCGTCCTCGCCTTCCAGAGCCGCCTGCACCTCGGGCAGGAAACCGGGATCATCCACCCCGCTGGTGATGGTGACCGGCACCAGCGACAAGGTCTCGAGCAGGCGGCCGAACAGCACGCCGACCGGCGCCTGCACCAGCACCCGCGCGCCGGCCTCGGTGGTCGCGCGCAGCGCCAGCAGCAGGGCTTCGGTCGCGCCCTGCGTGACGATCAGCTCGTCCTCCTTCAGGAAGCAGCCGTTCTCGGCGCTGCGCCTGGCCAGCTCGGCGCGCAGCAGCGGATGGCCGAAGCCCTGCGCGTAGCGGGTCGACAGGAAGGGATGGCGGCGTATCACCCGCGCCAGCAGGCTTTGCCAGCGCTGCTCGGGAAACAGGTCTTGCGCCGGCCCCCAGTTGCGCGTGGACAGCAGCGCCTCCGCTGCGGGCACGGCGGCTGCCTGCGGCGCCTCGTCCTGCACGACCGTCTTGACAAAGTACCCAGATTTGTCGCGCGGCTCGACCAGTCCTTGCCGCTCCAGCGTATGCAAGGCGTTGGTCACGGTGGCCAGGCTCAGTTGATGCTGCTGCATCAATTCGCGCACGGACGGCAGGCGCGCGTTCGGAGCCAGCTTGCCGCTGCCTATCGCCTCGGCCAGTTCATCGGCCAATACCTGATATTTGGTTCTTGCCACGCGTCGACCCTAATTTGCTTTGACCCAAGTTATAACATGCCATACCGGCCGCCTGTACATTCCCGGTTATACTCCGCTGTTGCTTTATTATCCACCACGAGCTTGCCCATGACCAAAACGTCCGCCGCCTCCACGTCACGCGCACCCAGCAAGGCCCAGGTCAAGGCCGCCGAGCTGTGGCTGCTGGACATTGGAGAGGAACAGGCCGGGATGATCAAGGCCGGCTGGCAGGCCGCGGTCGATGCGCCGGGTGATTTCGGCAACGACTTTTACCGCGCTTTGTTCACTGTCGCGCCGGGCGTGATCGGCTTGTTCTCCGGCGACATGACCGAACAGCAGGGCCGGCTGACCCACACGCTGGCCGAAACCGTGGAGCTGGTGGACCGGCCCGCCACGCTTTTGCTGTTGCTGCGCGCCTCCGGCGTGCGTCACCATCACTACGAGGTCAAGCATGCTTATTTCAGCGTCATGCGCGACGTCCTGATCGACACCATCGCCGACCGGGCCGGCGCCGTGTTCGATGCCGCGCATCGCCAAGCCTGGGTGGCCATGTTCGACAACATGGCCGTCATCATGCAGGACGGCATGGCCAGCGCCGCCAAATAATTCTCAGTTGCCCCACACAGTAGTGCTGGCGCCCATCCGAAAGCTGGTCACGCTGGCGCCGCGCAGCGGCGGCGGGGTCGGCGTGGCCGACACGGCGACCGAACCGCCCACCGAAGTCCTTCCCCGGCTCAGTAGAATCCTGGCGGAACCCTTGGTCGGATGCACCAGGGTCAATATCCAGTAGCCCGCTTGCTGGGTCAGCATGATCGTCAGGTCGGCCTCGTCCTTGCCGCGCGCCTGTACCACGCTGAGGAAGCATTCCAGCTCCCCTGTGCCGGCCGTACCCAGCTCCAGGCGATGCGCTCCATTGGCGCGCTGTTCATCCACCACTTCATAGGCAGGCACTGCCGGCACCAGCGTGCTCACGCGTACTGCCTCGCTGCCGTTGACGCTCACATAGCTGTTGCTGCCGCTCGACAACGGTGCGCCGCGTGTATGCATCAGCGCGATCCTGTGGGCCACCGTCGATACCATGCGGTCGAAAATGACCGTGGTTTCCAGCGCGCGCAGAAAGATGGCCTCGCGCTCGGCATGCGACACCTGCTCGGCGCTCCGGTAGCTGTTGGTCAGATTGGTGACGCTCCAGGTATAGGCCGGCGTGCTTTCCAAACGCAGGCAATCGAGCTGCGCCGACAAATCCTGCGCCTCGCGATCGGCCACGGTCGACCTCACATATTCGTAGACGGGCGCATTGTAGAAATTGATGCTGCCGCGCGCATATTTTGCGGCAGCCGCGCCGCTCCAGGCTTTGGCCGGGTTTTCCATGCCATGCTCCTCAGGTCCTGAGGACGGCGCAAGCGTTGCCGTTGGCCCGGTCCAACAGCAGCTGGGCCTGTTCAATCGTCTGCTTCTTGAGCAGCACGACCAGCGCCAGCTTGACCTGGAATTGGCATTGCTCCAGCACGGCGTGCGCGGTGGCGGCGTCGACGCGCGCGGCGCCGAAGATAAAGCCCGGGGTGTATTTGGTTTTCATCGAGATTCCATCGTAGTGTCAATACGACGATTGTGGGCTCGACGGCGTTTTGGAGATAGATACAGACGCCGGGGTTCGGAATAGATACAAGGCAAAAACTTGCGGTCAAGCCTGGATGCCTTGCAGATAGCGGTAGCTGGCTTCGATGCTGGCGAACGGCGACTTGGCGGCGTCGTGCTCGACGAAGTAGTGCTGGATGCCGGCCTGCCGGCGGTGTGCCAGGATGTTCTGGAAATCGACCACGCCCGGGCCGACTTCGGTGATCTCCGGCGTCGCCGCCTCAAACGGCAGCATGCCCGTGTGCGGCGGGATTTTCTTCAACTGCTTCATGTGCACCATCGGGAAACGTCCGGGGTAGCGGCGGAAATAATCCAGCGGATCGGCACCGGCGGCGGCCATCCAGCACAGGTCCATTTCCATCTTCACAAGTTGCGGATCGCATTCCTTCAGCAGCAGCTCGTACGGAAACTGCCCGCCGGCCGCGATGAATTCGAAGTGGTGGTTGTGATAGCAGAACTGCATCCCCGCCTGCCTGCACATCTCGCCGGCCTTGTTGAAGGCGTCGGCGGCGCGCTTCCACGTCTCCAGGTCGCCCCAGCCGGCCGGGTCCATCCACGCCACGACCAGATACCGGTGGCCCATGGTCCGCGCGGCGGCTATCGTTTTCGGAAAGTCGGCGCCCAGCAACTTGTAGTCGACGTGGGCCGACGGCGCGGACAATCCCGCGGCGTCCAGCACTTTACGCACCTCGGCGGGAGAGCGGCCGAAATAGCCTGCGAACTCCACTTCCTTGTAGCCGATCGCGGCGACCTTGCGCAAGCTGCCTTCGAAATCCTGCTGCAGCTCGTTGCGCAAAGTGTAGAGCTGCACGCCGAGGCGCTGCCGCTCCGCCGCGGCGTCCGCGATCGATGTCGTTGCAGCCGCGGCCAGCGCGGCGAGAAAAGTTCTTCTGTCCATGTTCTACCTGAGTGCGGCGCGGACGTCGCCATCGGCTTCGTCCAGCAGGGTTTGGGCCTGGTCGACCGTCAGTTTTTTCAGCAGGGCGACGATGGCGATCTTGACCTGGAAATGGCATTGTTCCAGCATGCCGCGCGCGGTGGCGGCGTCGCTGCCGGTGGCGTGCATGGTCAGCTGCACCGCCCGTTCGATCAGCTTGGCGTTGGTCGCGTGCAGGTCCACCATCAGGTTGCCGTAGACCTTGTGCAGCCGCACCATCAACGCGCTCGACAAGGTGTTCAGGACGATTTTTTGCGCCGTGCCCGCTTTCAAGCGCGTGCTGCCGGAGATGATCTCGGGCCCCGTGTCGAGGACGATGCCGATATCGGCATCGGTCACCACTGGCGTGCCCGCATTGTTGGCGATGCCGATCGTCAAGGCGCCCACGGTGCGCGCGGCGTGCAGCGCGCCCAGCACATACGGCGTCGTGCCGGATGCGGCCATCAGCAAGACCACGTCGTTATACACGGGATACAGCAGGCGCAGATCGGCCGCGCCCTTGGAGCGGTCGTCCTCGGCGCCCTCGACCGCCTCGAACATGGCGCCCAGGCCGCCCGCCAGCAGGGCGACGGCGCGCTGGTGCGGCCAGGAGAAAGTGGGGAACAGCTCGACGCTGTCGAGGATGCCGAGCCGGCCGGAAGTACCGGCGCCTACATACACCAGGCGTCCGCCGGCGGCGATGCGCGGCGTCATCGCCTCGACGGCGGCGGCAATGCCGGGGGCGGCGGCCTGCACCGCCTGCAGCGCCTGCGACTGGTCGTCGATCAGCGCTGCCACCAAAGCCTCAACCGAATACAGGTCAAGCTGCGCATGCTGCGTACTCGGCGTTTCGGTTTTCAGCATAGGAGGCTCAGGTTGCGCGGCGCATCTCCGCTACAAAGTCATAGTGATCGCTGTGGCAATACGAGTGCGTCAGCTCCATTGCCTCGCCCGATTCCAGATAGGCGATACGAGTAATGTACAGCACGGCCTGCCCCTCGGGCACGCCCAGCTGTTTGGCCAGTTCGGCCGATGCGTTCATCGCGCGGATGTGCTGCAGCGCGCGCGCAGGCGCCTGGCCTATGCTTTCCAGGTACTGGTACAGCGACGCACCCACCGCGTTCGGATCGTTGAGGATGGTCTGCGGCAGCACCGACACCTCATACGCCATCACCACGTCGTCGGCCAGGCGCAGGCGCTCCAGCCGCGCGACCTTGGAATACGGCGACAAGCCCAGGCTCAGCTGCTCCTCGGGCGTCGGCGTGACGATGGCGCGCTTGAGCCAGCGCGAACCGGGAATATGGCCGCGCTGCTGCAATTGTTCGGAAAAACTGGTCAGGTTCGACAGCGGCTGTTCAATGCGCGGCGCAATATAATTACCCGATCCGCGACGGCGCACCACCAATCCCTGGTCCACCAGCTGGTC
This sequence comes from Duganella sp. Dugasp56, assembly GCF_047304105.1. NCBI lineage: Bacteria > Pseudomonadati > Pseudomonadota > Betaproteobacteria > Burkholderiales > Oxalobacteraceae > Duganella > Duganella sp. Dugasp56. The sequence continues at coordinate 125,176 of NZ_JBGLYQ010000014.1, read as the reverse complement.
GATGGCCTTACGCGCGGTGACCCGCGACACGTTCAGCAGCTCCGACAGGGCCCGCTCGGACGGCAGCGCCTGGTCCACCTGGTAGCGGCCGTTATGTACATCATCGCTTAATTTACGGGCAATTTGCATGTACAGCGGCGAACTGTCGTTGGCGTCCGCCTTGAATTCAAAACTGGTCTGGCTCATTCAATTCTCCTAACGCCTCTAGTGTAATAGCGTTACAGAAAACGTGTACGTATCAGACCGGTGAAAATAACAATATTTGTACACATGGCATAACGGCAAGCCCGGCGGAATGCGGCTATTTGGCGGATAATGCGGGATTGCACCACCAGCCAGTCCGCCCCAAAACATGTCCAAGAAGTCTATCGCGTCCGTGGCCTGCCCCTGCGGCGGCCCATCCCTCGCCACCTGCTGCGGCCCGTTTATCGAAGGCGGCGCCATCCCGCCGACGGCTGAAACGCTGATGCGTTCGCGCTATACGGCCTACGTCCAGCGCAACGAGCCCTACCTGATGGCGACCTGGCACGCCAGCACCCGTCCCGCCGAGCCGATTATGAGCAACGAAGAAAAATTGCAGTGGCTGGGACTTGAGGTAAAATCTGCTTTACGTTTACGTCAACGTAAAGCAGAAGAGACCGACCCGACCAGGGATACGGTGGAGTTTGTCGCGCGGTTCAAGATCAATGGCCGGGCGCAGCGCCTGCACGAGATCAGTAATTTTGTACGCGAGCCGGCCGAAGGCGGGGCACGCTGGTTTTACGTTGACGGTAGTTTTCCGGAATAAATCACTACGACGCGTCCGAGACCACGCGCAATAAAGGAAAAGCAATGCCGCAGATCGAAAGCAAACTCAATCCCCGCAGCGAGGATTTCAAGGCCAACGCGGCCGCCATGCAGGCCGTGGTGGACGACCTGCGCGACAAGATCGCCAGGATCGCCCTCGGCGGCGGCGAGGCGGCGTCGGCCAAGCACGTCGCCCGCGGCAAGCTGCTGCCGCGCGACCGCGTGCAGATGCTGCTCGATCCCGGCACGCCTTTCCTCGAACTGTCGCAAATGGCCGCCTACGGCATGTACCAGGACGCCAACGGCGCCGACGCCGCGCCGGCGGCCGGCATCATCACCGGCATCGGCCGCGTGGCCGGCCAGGAGTGCGTGATCGTCTGTAACGACGCCACCGTCAAGGGCGGCACCTACTACCCGATGACGGTCAAGAAGCACCTGCGCGCGCAGGAGATCGCCGACCAGAACAACCTGCCGTGCATCTACCTGGTCGATTCGGGCGGCGCCAACCTGCCGAACCAGGACGACGTGTTCCCGGACCGCGACCACTTCGGCCGCATCTTCTACAACCAGGCCAACCTGTCGGCCAAGGGCATCCCGCAGATCGCCGTGGTGATGGGCTCCTGCACCGCCGGCGGCGCCTACGTGCCGGCGATGAGCGACGAATCGATCATCGTCAAGGAACAGGGCACTATCTTCCTCGGCGGCCCGCCGCTGGTGAAGGCCGCCACCGGCGAGGTGGTGACGGCGGAAGACCTGGGCGGCGGCGATGTCCACACCCGCCTGTCCGGCGTGGCCGACCACCTGGCGCAGAACGACCTGCATGCGCTGTCGCTGGCGCGCACCATCGTCTCCAACCTGAACCGCAGCAAGCCGCAGCAGGGCGCCTTGCGCGAAGCCGCGGAGCCGAAGTACGCCACCGAAGAACTGTACGGCGTGATCCCGGTCGACACCCGCAAGCCGTTCGATGTGCGAGAAGTGATCGCGCGCATCGTCGACGGCAGCGAATTCGATGAATTCAAGGCGCGCTACGGCACCACGCTGATCTGCGGCTTCGCCCACATCTTCGGCATGAAGGTCGGCATCATCGCCAACAACGGCATCCTGTTCTCCGAGTCCGCGCTGAAGGGCGCGCACTTCATCGAGCTGTGCGCGCAGCGCAAGATCCCGCTGGTGTTCCTGCAAAATATCACCGGCTTCATGGTCGGCCGCAAATACGAAAACGAAGGCATCGCCCGCAACGGCGCCAAGATGGTGACCGCCGTCGCCACCGCCGCCGTGCCCAAGTTCACCGTCATCATCGGCGGCAGCTTCGGCGCCGGCAACTACGGCATGTGCGGCCGCGCGTTCTCGCCGCGCTTCATGTGGATGTGGCCCAACGCCCGCATCTCGGTGATGGGCGGCGACCAGGCGGCGTCGGTGCTGGCCACCGTCAAGCGCGACGGCATCGAAGGCAAGGGCGGCTCGTGGTCGGCGGAGGAAGAAGCGGCGTTCAAGCAGCCGATCAAGGATCAATACGAACACCAGGGCCACCCGTACTACGCCACGGCGCGCCTGTGGGACGACGGCGTCATCGACCCGGCCGATACGCGCATGGTGCTGGGCCTGGGCCTGTCCGCCGCGCTGAACGCCGAAATCGGGGACACCAAGTTCGGCGTGTTCCGGATGTAAGGGATGGACATGCGGAACCGATATCTTCAAGGCGCGGCACTGCTTCCGGCCGCACTGGTTTGCGCCGGAGCGGCGGCCGCCGCCTTGCCTGCTGTCGACGCCCGCATGAACGAACAGGTCGTATCGGTTCCGGCCAAGATAGGCCGCGAAGAAATCAGCCTGCAAACCACCATCTTCAAGCCGCCAGGCGACGGCCCGTTCCCGGTGCTGTTCATGAACCACGGTAAAAACGGCGGCGACGCGCACCGGCAGGAGCGGGCCCGCTATCCGGTCATCAGCCGCGAGTTCGTCAAGCGCGGCTACGCGGTCGTGATCCCGATGCGTAAGGGCTTCGCCGGCTCGGGCGGCACCTACGTCAATTCGCACTGCAAGGCGCGGGAGAACGGCGAAGACCAGGCCACGTCGCTGTACTTCGCCATGGAATACGCGATGAAGCAGCCGTGGGCCGATCAGGAGCACGTGATCATCGCCGGCCAGTCGCACGGCGGCCTGACGGCGCTTGCCGCCGGCAGTCACAACATCAGCGGCGTGCGCGGCGTGATCAACTTTGCCGGCGGCGTCAACAGCCAGTCGCACTGCGACTGGCAGGCCGCGCTGGTCGACGCCTTCAAGGCCTACGGCGCGGCAAGCACCACGCCAAGCATCTGGTTCTATGGCGCCAACGATACCCATTTCGGCCCCAAGCTGGCCGCCAGCCTGTACGCGGCCTATACCGGCGCCGGCGGCAAGGCGCAGCTGGTGGCCTACGGCCCGTTCAAGCACGACGCGCACACGATGAGCTCCAGCCGGGACGGCGTGGCCGTCTGGCTGCCGCAGACGGAGCGCTTCCTGCAATCGGTCGGCATGCCGACCGAAATCAAATACACCATCAAGGACTGAAGATGAGCTTTACTACTCTGGACATCAGCCGCGAAGGCAAGACCGCGACCGTCACGCTGAACCGCCCCGACGTGCGCAACGCCTTCAATGAAACGACGATAGCCGAAATCACGCAGGCCTTCCGCGATCTGGGCGCCGACGCCGATCTGCGCGCCATCGTGCTGGCGGCGAACGGCCCGGCCTTCTGCGCCGGCGCCGACTTGAACTGGATGAAAAAAATGGCGGGCTACACGCACGCCGAAAACCACGCCGACGCTCTGCAACTGGCGGAGATGCTGCGCACGATCTACCTGTGTCCCAAGCCCGTCGTGGCCAAGGTGCAGGGCGATTGCTACGCCGGCGGCATGGGCCTCGTGTCCGCATGCGACATCATCGTCGCGGCCGACGAGGCGAACTTCTGCCTGAGCGAAGTGAAACTGGGACTGATCCCCGCGACCATTTCGCCGTATGTGATCAAGGCCATGGGCGAGAACGCCTCGCGCCGCTACTTCCTGACAGCCGAACGCTTCAGCGCGCAGGAGGCGCTGCGCATCGGCTTCGCCCACGAGGTAGTGGCAGCCGATGCGCTCGACGCCAAGGTGGCGGAGATCGTCAAGGCGCTGGTCAACAACAGCCCGAACGCCGTGCAGCAAGCCAAAGTGCTGGTGCGCGACGTGGTCGGACAAACCGTCAACGATGCGCTGCTGGCCGATACCGCCGAACGCATCGCCCATATCCGCGCGTCGGAGCAGGGCCGCGAAGGCGTGGCCTCGTTCCTGGAAAAGCGCAAGCCGGGCTGGCTCGGCTAACAGAGTTTGGAGTTGTTTTGGAATTGAATAAACAAAGCGACTGGGTAGCACGCAGCCTGCGCAGCGTATGGCATCCGTGCACCCAGATGCAGCACCACGAAACCGTGCCCCTGATTCCGGTCAAGAGCGGCAAGGGCGCGTGGCTGTACGACCATGAAGGCCGCCGCTACCTGGATGCGATCAGCTCCTGGTGGGTGAACCTGTTCGGCCATGCCAACCCGCGCATCAACGCGGCCCTGAAAGACCAGCTGGATACGCTGGAACACGCGATGCTGGCCGGCTTCACGCACGAGCCGGTGATCGAACTGTCCGAAAAGCTGTCGGCGCTGACCGGCCATGTGCTGGGCCACAGCTTCTACGCCAGCGACGGCACCTCCGCCGTCGAAATCGCGCTGAAGATGAGCTTTCACTCCTGGCGCAACAATGGCAAGAGCGGCAAGCAGGAATTCGTCTGCCTCAAGGGCAGCTACCACGGCGAAACCATCGGCGCGCTGGCCGTCACCGACGTCGCGCTGTTCAAGGACGCCTACGGCCCGCTGCTGCGCGCCTCGCAAACGGTGATGTCGCCGGACGCTCGCAATGCCAATGCCGCCGAAGGCGAGACGGCGGCCGACGTGGCACGCCGCGCCGCGGCTGATGTCGAACGCCTGTTCGCCGAACGGGGCGACCAGATCGCCGCCATCATCATCGAGCCGCTGGTGCAATGCGCCACCGGCATGGCGATGCACGATCCGCTGTACCTGAAGCTGGTGCGCGAACTGTGCGACCGTCATTCGGTGCACCTGATCCTCGACGAAATCGCCGTCGGCTGCGGCCGCACCGGCACCTTCTTCGCCTGCGAGCAGGCCGGCGTGTGGCCGGACTTCCTGTGCCTGTCCAAGGGCATCAGCGGCGGCTACCTGCCGCTGTCGCTGGTGATGACGCGCGACGAGATCTACCAGGCCTTCTACAGCAGCGACGTCACGCGCGGCTTCCTGCACTCGCACTCGTACACCGGCAATCCGCTGGCCTGCCGCGCCGCCCTGGCGACGCTGCAGATCTTCGAGGAAGACGACGTGCTGAACGCCAACCGCGCCAAGGCCGAGCGCCTGACCGCCGCGCTGCAACCGCTGGCGCGACACCGGCAGGTGCGCAACTTCCGCCAGCGCGGCATGATCTGGGCCTTCGACGCCGTCGACGCCGCACCCCATTTCTCGCGCCGCTTCTTCGCCACGGCGGTGGAGCACGAGCTGCTGATGCGCCCCATCGGCTCCACCGTCTACATGATGCCGCCGTACATCCTCGATGACGAGGAAATCGACGGCCTGGCCGCCAACACGCTGGCCGTGTTCGACAAAGTGATGGCGGGCTGACCATGGAACTGCTCAATCAACTCAACCAACAGCTGCGGGCGCTGGACGAACGCAGCCTGATACGCCGGCGCCGCACCGTCGATTCGCCGTGCGGACCGCGCGTGTCGGTGGACGGCCGCGAACTGCTGGCCTTCTGCAGCAACGACTACCTCGGCCTGGCCAATCACCGCAAGCTGAAACTCGCGCTGCAGGAAGGCGCGGCGATGTACGGCGTCGGCAGCGGCGCCTCGCACCTGATCAGCGGCCATGGCCGCGCCCACGCCATGCTGGAACAGCGCCTGGTGGAATTCGTCGGCGCCCACCTGGAATCGCCGCGCGCGCTGACCTTCTGCACCGGCTACATGGCCAACCTCGCCATCATCACCGGCCTGACCGCCGGCGACCGCGAGGCCGAGATCTTCTCCGAATCGCTGAACCACGCCTCGCTGATCGACGGCGCGCGGCTGTCGCGCGCCGGCGTCAAGGTCTACCCGCATGCCGACCTGGAAGCGCTGGCGGCCATGCTGGCGGCGTCGAAAGCCGCCACCAAGCTGGTGGTGACCGACAGCGTCTTCAGCATGGACGGCGACCTGGCGCCGCTGCCCGAGCTGCTGGCCCTGTGCGAACAACACGGCGCATGGCTGGTCATCGACGACGCCCACGGCTTCGGCACGCTGGGCGCCAACGGCCACGGCGCGCTGGAGCACTTCAACCTGCGCTCGCCGTACCTGGTCTATATGGGCACGCTGGGCAAGGCCGCCGGCGTGGGCGGCGCCTTCGTCGCCGCGCATGAAACGGTGATCGAAACGCTGATCCAGAAGGCCCGCCCCTACATCTTCACCACCGCCGCCCCGCCGGCGCTGGCGCACGCGCTGCTGACCAGCCTTGAACTGCTGGAAGGCGACGAGGGCCGCAACCGCCGCGCCCATCTGCAGGCATTGGTGGCACAATTGGACGATGGCCTGCGTTTGCAGCGCTGGCAGCGCCTGCCCTCGAACACGGCGATCCAGCCCATCCTGATCGGCGATAATGCTGAAACCATGCGCGCCGGGGCGGCCTTGTACGAGCAGGGGCTGTGGGTGGGCACCATCCGGCCGCCGACGGTCCCCCTGGGTACCTCGCGCCTGCGCGTGACGCTGTCCGCAGGGCATAGCAGCATGGAAGTAGCAAAATTGATAGCCGCGATCAATGCATTGGAAAGGACTTGATATGAGTCTCGACGATCCCGTGATAGCAGTGGATGTACCGCAGACGCAGGTGCAACCGGCCCCCGTGACCACCGGCATACCGCCGCGCTTTTGCTGTTTTGTCACCGGCACGGATACCGAAATCGGCAAGACGCTGGTTTCATCGGCGATGCTGCACGCGCTGGTGCAGGCCGGCGTGCGCGCCTGCGGCATGAAGCCGGTCGCCGCCGGCGCCGAGCTGCGCGACGGCGCATGGCACAACGACGACTGCGACCAGCTGGCCGCCGCCGGCAACGTCCACCTGCCGCAGTCGATCACCACGCCGTTCCTGCTGAAGGAGCCTGCCGCGCCGCATATCGCCGCCGCGCTGGAAGGCATCACGATTTCGCCGGTGCCTATCCTGGCGGCCTACGTCGAGATCCACGCCGCGTCCGACGCGGTGGTGGTGGAAGGCGTGGGCGGCTTCCGCGTGCCGCTGAACGACGATTTCGACACCGCCGACCTGGCCGAGCAGCTCGACCTGCCGGTGGTGCTGGTGGTCGGCCTGCGGCTGGGCTGCATCAGCCACGCCTTGCTGACGGTGGAGGCGATCGAGTCGCGCGGCCTGAAACTGGCCGGCTGGGTCGCCAACGAAACACAGGCGGACATGGAGTTCGCCGACGAGAACGTCGCAGCATTGGAACAGCGGATCGCTGCGCCGCTGCTGGGCCGCGTGCCGCGCCTGGAACAGCCGGGCGCCGAAGCGGCGGCCGCCCATATCGACTTTACGCAGCTGCCGTATTGGCCAGCTCAGAACAAACTTTGAACGAAGAAGGAATCACGATGTCCCTGAACACCCTCCAAGAACCGAAAACCGTTTCCCTGCACCGTCCGACGGCCGCGATCACCTTGCCGCCCGCCGCCACCTGGCCGCTGGAAGACGTGATGGCGCTGTTCGACTTGCCGTTCAATGACCTGATGTTCCGCGCGCAGCAAACGCACCGCGCCAACTTCCCCGACGGCGACGTCGAACTGGCGACCCTGCTGTCGATCAAGACCGGCGGCTGCGAGGAAGACTGCGGCTACTGCCCGCAGGCGGCGCGCTACGACACCGGCGTCGAAGCCAAGAAAATCCTCGACATCGACACCGTGCTGGACGCGGCCCGCCAGGCCAAGGACAACGGCGCGACCCGCTTCTGCATGGGCGCGGCATGGCGCAGCCCGAAAGACCGCGACATGGACAAGGTCGAAGAGATGGTGCGCGAAGTGAAGGCGCTGGGCCTGGAGACCTGCGCCACGCTGGGCATGCTGGAGGAAAAGCAGGCCGAGCGCCTGAAAGCGGCCGGCCTCGATTACTACAACCACAACCTGGACACCGCGCCCGAGTTCTACGACAACGTGATCTCGACCCGCGAATACCAGGACCGCCTGGACACGCTGGGCCGCATCCGTGAAGCTGGCCTGAAGGTCTGCTGCGGCGGCATCGTCGGCATGGGCGAAACCCGCCTGCAGCGCGCCGGCCTGATCGCGCAGCTGGCCAACCTGAATCCGTATCCGGAATCGGTGCCGGTCAACCACCTGGTCCAGGTCGAGGGCACGCCGCTGTACGGCATGGATCCGCTGGACCCGCTCGAATTCGTGCGCACCATCGCCGTCGCCCGCATCACGATGCCGAAGGCGCGCGTGCGCCTGTCGGCGGGCCGCCGCCAGATGGGCGAAGCGGTGCAGTCGATGTGCTTCCTGGCCGGCGCCAATTCGATCTTCTACGGCGACAAGCTGCTGACCACCGAAAATCCGGAAGCGGAAGACGACCGCGCGCTGCTGGCGAAACTGGGCCTGAAAACCCGCGGCGCCGTGCTTGAATCGGCACCGAAGGAAAAGTGCGGCTGCTGATCCAGCCTCGCCGAACCACCACACAATAAAAAAACTTCCAGCCACAAGCTGCAAAGAGAGAGACCATGTTTACAAAAATACTGATCGCCAACCGTGGTGAAATCGCCTGCCGTGTAGCCGCCACCGCGCGCCGCATGGGCATCAAGACCGTTGCTGTCTATTCGGAGGCGGACGCCAACGCCAAGCACGTCGCCGTGTGCGACGAGGCTGTGCTGATCGGTCCCGCCGCCGCCAAGGAAAGCTATCTGCGCGGCGACAAGATCATCGCCGTGGCCAAGGCCACCGGCGCGCAGGCGATCCATCCCGGCTACGGCTTCCTGTCCGAGAACGCCGAATTCGCCGACGCCTGCGCCGAGGCGGGCCTGGTGTTCATCGGGCCGCCGGCATCGGCGATGCGCGCGATGGGATCCAAGTCCGCCGCCAAGCAGCTGATGGAGAAGGCCAACGTACCGCTGGTGCCCGGCTATCACGGCGAGCAGCAGGACGCCGACTTCCTGCACGCGCAGGCCGACAAGATCGGCTACCCGGTGCTGCTGAAGGCTTCGGCCGGCGGCGGCGGCAAGGGCATGCGCGTGATCGAGAATTCGGCGCAGTTCAAGGACGCGCTGGCATCGTGCAAGCGCGAGGCGATCAGCTCCTTCGGCGACGACAAGGTGCTGGCCGAGAAGTACCTGCAGCGTCCGCGCCACATTGAAATCCAGGTGTTCGCCGACACGCTCGGCAATTGCATCTACCTGTTCGAGCGCGATTGCTCGGTGCAGCGCCGCCACCAGAAGGTGTTGGAAGAGGCGCCTGCGCCGAACATGCCGGCCGAGCGCCGCGCGGCGATGGGCGAAGCCGCCGTAGCCGCCGCCAAGGCCGTCGGCTACGTCGGCGCCGGCACGGTGGAATTCATCGCCAACCAGGACGGTTCGTTCTACTTCATGGAGATGAACACCCGCCTGCAGGTGGAGCATCCGGTGACCGAAATGATCACCGGGACCGACCTGGTCGAATGGCAGATCCGCGTCGCCGCCGGTGAGCCGCTGCCGAAAAAACAAACCGAGCTGGCCATCAACGGCCATGCGATCGAAGCGCGCATCTACGCGGAGAATCCGGAGAAGGGCTTCCTGCCGTCGATCGGCACGCTGCGCCACATGGACACGCCGGGCGCGGTGACGTTCGAGCTGGGCGGCTCGCCCGACCTGCCGGCCGGCGTGCGCATCGATTCCGGCGTGCGCGCCGGCGATGCGATCTCGCCGTTCTACGATCCGATGATCGCCAAGCTGATCGTCTGGGGCGCGGACCGCAAGCAGGCGCTGGCCCGCATGTCGCAAGCGCTGTCGCAATACCAGATCGTCGGCCTGAGCACCAACATCGCCTTCCTCAAGCGCCTCGTCGAAGGCCAGGCTTTCTCCACCGCCGACCTGGACACGGGCCTGATCGAACGCAATCACGACACGCTGTTCCCGGCCGCACAGGCCGCGCCGGACGCCGCGCTGGCGTTGGCCGCCGTGTCGCTGATCGAATCCGAGAAGGAGCGCTCGGCCGCGCAATCGGGCGCCAACGCCGCCGATCCGTGGGGCCAGGCGCTGGGCTGGCGCATGAACCACCCGTATGTGCGCGCGCTGTCGTTCAGCGACGAATTCGCGGCGGCCAAGCCTTACAGCGCCAACGTCAGCTATCGAGCCGCCGACTGGCTGTTCAGCGTGAACAGCGCGCAACCCCAGGTCCTGAGCCTGATGTCGCAAGAGGGGAATGACTTCAGCATCAAGCTGGGCGACCAGGCCGTGCATGGCACCGTGCGCCGCGACGGCGACATGTTCCACGTCTTCACCAACGGCGCCCACTATCCGCTGGCCTACAACGACCCGATGGCCCACGCCGGCGAATCCGAGGCCGAAGGCGGCCGCCTGACCGCGCCGATGCCGGGCAAGGTGGTCGCGGTGCTGGCCGCCAAAGGCCAGGAAGTGAAGAAGGGCGATGCCCTGGTCATCATGGAAGCCATGAAAATGGAGCATACCATCGCCGCGCCGCACGATGGCGTGGTCGACGAAATCCTGTACAGCGTGGGCGACCAGGTGGCCGATGGCGCGCCGCTGCTGGCGTTCAAGACAGCGGCGTAAAGGAGATCATCATGCGTATTCTTTTACATCGATCGGACGGCAAGACCGAGCCGTGGATCAAGGACTTCGGCAAGTACCTGCCGGAGGCCGAAGTCGAAATCTGGCACGCCGGCGAAAAAAACCAGGCCTGCGACTACGCCGTCGTGTGGTCGCCGCCGGAAGCGATGCTGCCGGAGCTGGCGCAGGTCAAGGCGATCTTCGTCACCGGCGCCGGTGTCGACGCCATCCTCAAGTTTTCGGACGCGATTCCGGCGCACATCCCCATCATTCGCCTGGAAGACGCGGGCATGGGAATGCAGATGGCCGAATACGTCACGCATTCGGTGCTGCGCTACTATCGCCGCCTGGACGAATACGAGGCACAGGCGCGCGCGGGCCAGTGGCTGCCTTTGCCACAGCACCACAAGGAAGACTTCGCGATCGGCGTAATGGGCATGGGCGTGCTGGGTACGCGCGTGCTGGAGGCGCTGGCGCCGTTCGGCTTCCCGCTGCGCGGCTGGAGCCGGACGCAAAAAGCCATGCCGGGCGTGCAGTGCTTCCACGGCGAAGATGGGCTGGACACTTTCCTGCGCGGCACGCGGGTGCTGGTCTGCATGCTGCCGCTGACGCCGGACACCAACAACATCATGAGCCGCACCAATATGTGCAAGCTGCCGCAGGGCGCGTTCCTGATCAACGTGGCGCGCGGCGCTCATCTGGCCGAGCCCGACCTGGTCACGCTGATCAAGTCGGGCCATATCGCCGCCGCCACGCTGGACGTGTTCCGCAACGAGCCGCTGCCGCTGCAGCATCCGTTCTGGCAGGAGCCGCGCATCACGATCACGCCGCACATCTCGGCGCTGACCCTGCGCCGCGAAAGCGTGGTGCAGGTCACCGAAAAAATCCGTAAATTCGCGCAGGGCGAGCAGGTCGCCGGCGTGGTCGACCGCAACCGGGGATATTGATATGAACAGTTTGCCGAAACAGGTAAAGATCGTCGAAGTCGGTCCGCGCGACGGCCTGCAGAACGAAAAAGAAAGCGTGCCGGCCGAGGTCAAGATCGAGCTGGTGAACCGCCTGACCAGCGCCGGCTTCCAGAACATCGAAGCGGCTTCGTTCGTGTCGCCGAAGTGGGTGCCGCAGATGGCGACCAGCAAGGAGGTCATGGCCGCGATCGAGCGCAAGCCGGGCGTGATCTATTCCGCGCTGACGCCGAACATGCAGGGTTTCGAGGCGGCGCTGGCCGCGCAGGCCAACGAGGTGGTGATTTTCGGCTCGGCCTCGGAAGCCTTCTCGCAAAAGAACATCAACTGCTCGATCGCCGAATCGATCGCCCGCTTCGAAGGCGTGGCGAAGGCGGCCAAGGACAACGGCCTGCGCCTGCGCGGCAGCATCAGCTGCTCGTTCGGCTGCCCGTACCAGGGCGACGTGCCGCTGGACGCGGTGGCCGACGTGGTGGGCCGCATGCGCGACCTGGGCTGCGACGAGATCGACATCGCCGACACCATCGGCGTGGCCACGCCGCGCAAGACGCAGGCGGTGATGGAGCGGGCGATCCGAGAGTTCCGCATCGAAGGCTTGTCCGGCCACTTCCACGACACCTACGGCCAGGCGCTGGCCAACATCTACGCCAGCATGGAGATCGGCATCGCCATCTTCCACTCGTCGGTGTCGGGACTGGGCGGCTGCCCGTACGCCAAGGGCGCGACCGGCAACGTCGCCACCGAGGACGTGCTGTACATGATGCAGGGCCTGGGCATAGCCACCGGCATCGACCTCGACATCGTGGTCGACGCCGGCCAGTTCATCTCGCAATTCCTGGGCCGCAAGGGCGCCAGCCGCGCCGGCAACGCCATCGCCGCCAAGCGCGCCGGTTGATACGCTACGGCGTCATTCGCGCACCAGCTTGTCCGCGACGTACATGCGGTACTGCCTGATACGGCCGGTGACGGTGTCGGGCCCCTGGCGCGGCATGTAGCGCACGCCCGCCACCTCCACCTGCTGGCCCAGGTCGATGATCAGCTGGTGCGGATGGCCCGCCCCGGCGGCAAACGCGGTATGCCAGTGATCCGACGCCTGCCCGTTGATGGCGTTGAGGGCCGAGCCGTCCTCCTTTTTCAGCTCTTCGCTGCTGACGTAGGCGATCGTCCACGACTGCTGGTTGATGGTCTTGCCGTCCTTGCCCAGCAGCGAAATCTCGGCGACCGCCGCGTACTGCTTGCCGTCGAAGGCGCTCAGCGATTCAAGACAGAACTGGCGGCCTTTGACCGGCGCGGCGAACAGCACGTCCTGGGTCGCGCCGCCGGCGGCAAATTCGCCCGCCTGCGCCGGGGCGATGCCATCCAGCGCCGGCTTGACGGTGCTGGGCGGGCGCGCCAGATCCAGCTCCGGATTGAGCTGGTCGAGTATCGGCTCGGTGAGTCCGGCAATGCGGGCGCTGCGTGGACCGGTCAGGTCGAGCACGACGATTTCGTTGCGGCCCTTCCTGATCCAGGGCCCGGGCAGGTACATGGTCTGCGTCGGCCCGATGCTCCAGTAACGACCGAGGCAGCGGCCGTTGATCCAGACTATCCCCTGGCCCCAGCTGGACATGTCGAGGAAGGTGTCGGCCTGGCGGCCGGCCTCGAATCCGCCGCGCCAGAAGGCGGGGCCCTTGGCGCGTCCGGCCTTGAACGCCAGCGGCGGCAGCGTGCCGTCGGCATCGAAATCGATGGCGCGGATCTCCCAGTTCTCCAGCGGCTGCGCGGCGCCGTCCTTGGGCGTGAACGTCACCGGACCGTGCAGGCCCTTGCGGTCATGCACCTCCAGGCCGAAGTTGACCCGCGCGATGGTGTACAGCAGGATCTCCACCGTCACGGCCTTGCTGCGGGCCGGCACGGCGACCGAGAAGCGGCGGTGGCGCGTGTCCAGCGTCCCCACCTGCCTGCCGTCCACGTAGACCCAGGCCAGGTCGCGCACCTTGGCGGCGGCCAGCAATCCCGCCGGTCCGGCCGGCAACCGCACGCGATAGGCGACCAGGCCGCGGCTGATGTCGTACTGTTCGATCGGCTCCGGCGACGCGGCCTTGATCGTGCGCGGCGGCAGGTTGGCCAGCACCGGCGCCGATTCGGTCAGCGTGAACGCGTCGATGCGCATGACGGGATTGCGCGCCGGCGGTTCGGGCAGCACTTCGCCCGGCGCCAGGAACGGGCGCATGCCTTCGCGGTAGGCGTTGAACTTGGCGCCCACCCATCCCGCTTCGCTGACCGGCGCGTCATAGTCGTAGCTGGTGGTGTCCGGCCGGAAGGGACGGTCGCAGCCGCCCCACAAGCCGAAAGTGGTGCCGCCGTGGGCCATGTAAAGGCTGAACGAGCCGTTCGCCTTGAGCATGGCCTGGATGTCGACGACGGCGCTCGTATTGTCGCCGCGCCGGTGAGGATTGCCCCAGGTGTCGAACCAGCCGGAATAGTATTCGCCGCACATCAGCGGCGCCTGCTGCACCGCGGCCAGCGCCTTGAAGCCGCCGGCCGGATCGCTGCCGAAGTTGGCCACCGACAGCATGCCCGGCAGATGGGTCTTGGCCACCGCGTTGGTCGGATTGCACTGGAATAGCGGCACGTCGAAGCGCGCGTCGAGCAGCGCCTGGCGCATGGTGCGCATGTAGTCCAGGTCTTCGCCGAAGAAGCCGTACTCGTTTTCCACCTGGACCATCAGGATAGGGCCACCCTGGGTCACCTGCATCGCCCCCAGCACCCGGCCCACCTCCTTCAGGTAGCGCCGCGCCGGCTCGACAAAGGCCGGATCACGCGTGCGCAGGAAGGCGTCGCCCGGATTTTTCTTGAGCAGCCACCACGGCAGGCCGCCCATCTCCCATTCGGCGCAGGCGTAGGGGCCTGGACGCAGGATCACCCACAGCCCTTCCTTCTGCGCCAGCCGGCAGAACTCGACGGCGTCGCGCTGGCCACTCCAGTCGAACTTCCCTTCGCGCCATTCATGGTAATTCCAGAACAGGTAGGCGCACACGGTGTTCAGGCCCATCGCCTTGATGGCTTTCAGGCGATGCGTCCAGTACTCGCGCGGCACGCGCGCGAAGTGCATTTCGCCGCAGCGGATCTGCAGCGGCTTGCCGTCGATGAGAAAATCGCTGGCGCCGACGGCAAAGCGCGGCGCGCCCTGGGCGCCGGCGTGAAGCGGCAGCAGGGCGCCGCCGGCGGCGGCAGCGGCGCCTTGCAGCAGGCGGCGGCGGGGCAGGTTCGCCCGCGTCATTTAGAACGCCACCCGCAGGCCGACGTTGGCACGGCGGCCGACATCTTCCAGGGTAAGGAACTGCGACTCGTTGTTGGCATATTCGTGCATCCTCGAGTTGGTCAGGTTGATGAAGTCCGCGTAGAGGGCCATCTTCGGCGTCAGGTTGTAGCGCAGGCTGGCGTCGGTCTGGCCATAGGCCGCCCGGGTGCGCGGCAGGGTGCTGCCGCCGCCGCAGTCGACCGAGAAGCGGTTGCGCCAGTTATAACTCACGCGGGCCTGGAATTTGTCGTTTTCATAGAACACCGAGCCATTATAGGATTGCGGCGACAAGCCGGGGTAGCCGCAGGCCGGCACGCTGCTGTCGGTATCGGTGTCGCGGGTCGCGCTGGCGTCCACGTAGGTATAGTTGGCCGCCACGCCGAATCCCCGCAGCCAGGAGATGCCGTTGTCGAAGGCATACTGGCCGGCCAGCTCCACGCCCTTGATCTTGCCTTTTTGTCCGTTGCGTATGCGGGTGTCGTGGACCACTTCATCGTACTGCGGAATCTTCATGTCCACCATCTTGGTCTCCAGGAAGTCGGAGACGTCCTTGCGGAACACGGCGGCGCTGACGTAGTTGGTCTTCGACAGATACCATTCGTACGACAGGTCGTAGTTCTTCGACTGCATCGGCTTCAGATAGGGATTGCCGCCGCCGGTCTGCACATCGCCATAGCGCCCGCCGTAGGAATTGCTCACACCCATCTGGTTCAAGGTGGGACGGGTCTCGGTCTTCGACGCGGCCAAGCGCAGCAGCATGTCGGCGGTCAGGTCGAATTTCAGGTTGGCGGACGGCAGGAAGCTGTTGTAGCTGTTGCTGACGGTGGTCGTGGCGGCCGGGCCCCAGTTCAGGATATAGGTCGTGTCGTTGGGGCTTTTCACCGCCGACAGCAGGGTGCGGCTGATGCCGGTCGATGCCGAGTTCACGTGCACCACACGCATGCCGGCATTCGCCGACCAGCCCGAGCCTTCCCATTTGGAGTCCACGAAGAAGCTCGATACCTTCTCCTTGACGCCCCACATGTCCGGCTTGGTGTAATCGATCGCCATCGGACCATTCGGATACTTGGTCTTGTCCAGGTACAGCGCCGGATCATTGGATTGCGCCAGCAGCGAAGGCTGGTTCAGGTAATTCATGTAGGCATACGGATCGAAGCGGAGGTAGGCGCTTGGAATCTGCGCGCCGCCGCCCATGAAGTTATCCATCGGCGTGACGGTGAACAGCGACGACGGCAGGGAGACGTGATAGCCGCTGAAGGCGTTCCAGGCGTCGTTGTTCCACTGAGTGCGTTCCACGTTGCGCTGCGAGTAGGCCATGCCGGAATCGATGCCCTTGAAATAGCCCATCTCGTGATTCCAGGCCAGACTGAAACGTCCCTCCTGCAGGTCGTCGAGATTGCGGATGTCGCCGTACGATACCGCGTGGGCACGCACCGCGGTCGGATCGGCGATGCCGTCGCCGAACACCAGGCCGGGGGTGCCGGCGAAGGTCAGCACATCGCCGTTCTTGGGCACCATGCCGGCCACGATCCACATATTCGGGGACTTGGAGGTGGTGCGGGAGTCGGCGATATCGCCTTCCAGTTTCAATTCCGGCGTCAACGCCCATTTCGAGTTCAGGCCGAACGCCTGCGTGGTGGACAGGCGGTCGCCGCCCTTGACGATCATGTCGTTCGAATTGGCCTCGCCCAGCAGCTTGCCGCTGCCGGCCAGCGCCGGATTGTTTGCGTAGAAGATCGAGCCGGGCCGCAGGAAGCTGGTGACCTGGTTGTTGCTGTCGTACTTGACGCCGAGCTGCACGGGATTGTTCCAGTCGCTGAACGCGATCACGTCGTTCTTTTGGTCGAGTCGCGAATACAGGGCGTCCGCGGTCAGTTTCCAGGTCGGGGACGGATTGTATTGCACCGTCAGATTGCCGACCAGCCGCTTGCGGCTTTCATTCTCCTGCTGGAAGCCGTAACTCTGCGGCATGTAGAGCTTTTTGGTGGTCACGTCGGCCATCGTCAACCCTTTGGAGTTGAGGTCGCCGTTGATCATCGACACGTCGCGGTAGTTCCAGGCATCGTTGACGGCCTTGTTTTGCTTGGAGGCGCGGTCGGTGTAGGAGAGCGAGCCGGTCACGCCGAAGGTGCGGTTCTCGTTGGCGAACGAATACATGCCGCTGATGTTGGGCGTATTCTTCTTGGAATTCGAGTCGTAGGAATCTGACACATTGACCACCGAGGTGTGGCCCAGTTTTCCCGACAGCGGCCGCGCGGTCTGGATGTCCACCGTCGAACCGATGCCGCCCTCCGGCAGGAAGGCCTGCGACGTCTTGTAGACCAGGGCCTTCGAGATCAGGTCGGAGGACAGCAGGTCGAAGGAAAACTCGCGGCCGCCGGTGTCGCTGGTCATGGTGCGGCCATTGACCAGCACATTGTTGAACTCCGGCCCCAGGCCCCGCACGGAGATGTAGCGCCCTTCGCCGTTGTTGCGCTGGATCTGCACGCCGGTGACGCGCTGCAGGGATTCGGCGATATTCGTGTCCGGGAATTTGCCGGCGTCTTCGGCCGACACCGCGTCGACCACGCCGTCTTGTATGCGCTTGGTCGTCAGGGACGAGGACAGCGATGCGCGTATCCCGCTGACGACGACCGTCGTCCCGGTATCGACAGGCTTGGCCTCGCTGCCCGTCTGGGCAGAGGCGCCGACCATCATCAACATTTCGGCAATGACAGCGGCCATGACCGTTTTACGCATCTTAGGTGTATTCATATTCATTGTGTCTCCGTGCTCTTAGTTATAGGAATGAATGAATGTGCGAATGCCTGCCTGTTCCGGCGCTCAGCTCTTACATTTGGGGACGGGCGTTCGCGGGTGCGGCGAGCTAGCGGGGGTCGCTGCGGGCGTAAGTCATGACGAACACGTTGGCGATGGGCCAGTTGAGCGTTGATTGTTCCATGGTCTCTCCGTAGTTTTTTATTGCGCGTTTTCGCCGCGCTAAATTCATGTTACGCAACAGCTTGTTTGCTAACCAATTGCGTATTCAATTGAAACCATTACCAATTCGTATAGCTCGTTTGATATGGCGAGAGGCGGGAGAGAGGCGGAAGGGATGCGCCAAGGGCGCAAAGGATAAAAAAAAGACCCAAGAGCCTGAGCTCTTGAGTCTTTTTTCTTGATTCTTGGTCGGAGTACAAGGATTCGAACCTTGGACCCCCTGGTCCCAAACCAGGTGCGCTACCGGACTGCGCCACACTCCGAAGAAGCAAGATAATACAAGCTGCCTCAGTATCCGTCAAGTGCCGCTATGAATTCAGTATGTACCATGGCAGTTTTTTTTCAATGTGAGATGATGCGGTGTGGACAAATTAGCGAAAAAACCATGAACGCGACCTTTACCCAGAGTCAGCCCGCCCAGCTGCGGCGGCCGGGGATAGTCGCGGGCATCGCCATCTCGCTGGTGCTGCATCTGCTGCTGATATTCGGCTACCGGCTGTCGCTGCCGGTGGCGCCCGAACAGCCTCCGGCCAGGACGATGACGGTCTGGCTGCAGCCGCCCAAGCCCATTGTCGCCACGATAGAAACGCCGGCCAAGCCGGAGCCCAAGGAAGAACCGGCGCGCAAGCGCAAACGCGATCTGGAGCGGCCCGCGCTGGCCGCCCGTCCCAGCCCGCCAGCGCCAGCGCCGGTCCCGGCCACCTCGCAGGCGATCACCTTGCCCGCGCCGTCCAGCCCCGTGGCCGATCCGCTGCATCCGGAAGAGCAGCCGAAGAAATTCGACATGAACGCGGCGCTGAAGACCGCCCGCAAGGTCGCCAACGAAAAAGACCCGGCCCGCGCCGGCCTGCCGGTGGCCCAGCTGGACGACCATCCGCTGTATCCGGAGCAGCGCGAAACCCAGCTGGCACGCGACATCGCCGGCGCCAAGCGCGGCGACTGCAAGAACACCGGCGCCGGCTTGCTGTCGCCGCTGATCTGGCTGATGGACAAGAAAGACAGCGGCTGCAAATTCTGACTACGCTTCGCCCTTGAGCTGCAGCGCGCGGTCATACAGCGCGTTCTTCTTGCGGCCGGTGATCTGCGCCGCCAGGCTGGCGGCCTGCTTGACCGAGCATTCGGTCAGCAGGATCTTCAGCACCCGTTCGGCCTCCAGGTCATGCTCGTCCTCGGCCGCCGGCGCGCCTTCCAGCAGCACGACGAACTCGCCTTTTTCCCGGTGCGGATCGGCCTTGATCCACGCTTCCGCCTCCGACAGCGGGCAGCGGTGGATTTCCTCGAACATCTTGGTCAGCTCGCGCGCGAACACCACTTGGCGTTCCGGCTCGAACACCGCCGCCAGCGCCGTGGCGCAATCGAGGATGCGGTGCGGCGCCTCGTAAAACACCATGGTCGCCGTCACCGCGCGCAAGGTGCCGAGGAAGTTCTCGCGCTGCTTGGCCTTGGCCGGCAGGAAGCCGACAAAGTAAAACTGGTCGTTCACCAGGCCGCTGGCCGACAGCGCCGTCACCGCCGCCGACGCGCCCGGCAGCGGCAGCACCCGCAGGCCGGCGGCGCGCACCGCGTCGACGATGCGCGCGCCCGGATCGGACACGGCCGGCGTGCCCGCGTCCGACACCAGCGCGATGCGATCGCCGGCCTGCAGGCGCGTGATCAGCGTTTCCGCCACTTCCCGCTCGTTGTGCTGGTGGGCGGCGATCAGCGGCTGGTGCAGGCCGAAGCGGGTCATCAGCTGGGCGGTGTTGCGCGTGTCCTCGCACGCCACGGCATTGACCATGCTCAAGACGTGCAGCGCGCGCAGGCTAATATCCGTCACATTGCCGATCGGGGTCGCCACGACGTACAAGGTTGCGCTAGGATAGGTCTGGTGCGCCATTTCGCCCATCACGGGCAGGGTGGCGATGGAGCTGAATTCTTGTGCGGTCATTGGGGGTAGGATGAATAGTGTGAGGTTGTCGCTGCTATGTGCGGCGGTGGCGCTGGCGAGCGGCTGCAGCACGCCGTTTTGCGATGCGCCCGGTGGATTGTGCGCGCCCGGCTCGGCAAATACAAGTGCGCTGCCCGCGCCGCCGGTCCGCCCCGCCGCGCAGCCGCTGCCGAAACCGCCGCCGGAACCCACGCCGCCGCCGG
Source organism: Duganella sp. Dugasp56 (assembly GCF_047304105.1). Lineage (NCBI taxonomy): Bacteria > Pseudomonadati > Pseudomonadota > Betaproteobacteria > Burkholderiales > Oxalobacteraceae > Duganella > Duganella sp. Dugasp56. The sequence continues at coordinate 105,206 of NZ_JBGLYQ010000014.1, read as the reverse complement.
CGGAAGTGTTCGCCGTCACGCTGCCCGGCGTGTCCGCCGCGCCGTCTGCCGACGTTCCCGCCACCCGGCAGGATGAAGCCGCGCAGGGCGGCTTGCCGGCCAACCCGCCGGTCCGCATGGGCCTGCTGCTGCCGTTGCGCTCGGAAACGCTGGGCGCCGCCGCCGACGCCGTCCGCGCCGGCTTCATGGCCGCCTGGGAGCGCGACCGCGACAACATCACCGTCAGCGTGATCGAAACCGGCGACGTAGCGCAGGACGTGCTGTCCGCCTACGCCCACGCGCAGGAAAAACAGGACATCATCGTCGGTCCGCTGGCCCGCTCGGCGGTGGCGGCGCTGGCCGCCAGCCCGCTGCTGGGCAAGCCGACCATCGCCCTCAATTATCCGGAAGGCCACGGCACGGCGGGCGCCGCGCCGCTGCCGCCGCAGATGCTGGCGATGGGGCTGTCGATCGAGGAAGAGGCGCGCCAGGTCGCGCAGCTGGCGGCCGCCGACCATCCGAACGCCACCGCCATGATTATCAGCACCGGCACGCCATGGCAGCGCCGCGTGGCGGCCGCCTTCGCCGCCCAGTGGCAGCGCAACGGCGCCGCCGTGCGCATGGTCGAGCTGAGTTCGCCGGACGGCTACCTGAGCGACCCGGAACTGGTCCAGCTGCGCGCGCGCCTGCGCGACGATCCGCCCGGCCTGCTGTTCTCGGCCATGAGCGCCGACCAGACCCGCCAGTTGCGCGGCGCCCTCGGCGACAACGTCAGCACCGAGCCGACCAATCCCATCTTCAGCACCGCCGACGCGCTGCCGCCGCCTCCCGCACCGGCGCAGCCCGCCGGCCTTGGCGGGCTGCCGCTGTACGGCACCTCGGCGCTGAACGCCGGCAACGGCAACAACAGCCCGACGCAGGAACTGGACGGCGTGCGCCTGCTCGACCTGCCGTGGCAGATCCAGCGCGACCATCCGGCCGTGATGGTCTACCCGCATCCGGTGCAAGCGGCCAGCGCCGACATGGAACGGCTGTACGCGCTCGGCATCGACGCCTACCGCGTGGCGCGCGAAATCGGCCACCATCCGGCCGGCCGCTTCAGCCTGGACGGCGTCACCGGTCGCCTGACCGTCGACTTCGGCCAGGGCGGCGCGGCCAGCTTCGAACGCATCGAGCCGGCGGCCGTGGTCAGGAACGGCGTGCCGCAGCCGATCGGCCCGTGAGGCCGCCATGCCCCGCACCGAACAGCAGCGGCTGGGCCGGCTGGGCGAGGACCGGGCGCTGGCCTACCTGGACGCCCGGGGCCTGAAGTTGCTGGACCGTAATTTCCTGTGCAAGGCCGGCGAGATCGACCTGATCATGCAGCACGGCGGCCACCTGGTGTTTGTCGAAGTGCGGCGCCGGGCCGGCGGCGGCTTCGGCGGGGCGGCGGCCAGCGTCACCCCGGCCAAGCAGCGGCGGCTGATCCACGCCGCGCAGTTCTACCTGATGCGCTACCCCAGCCCGCCGCCGTGCCGCTTCGACCTGGTGGCCATCGACGGTGAAAAGTTGTCATGGTTGCAAAATATCCTGCAGATGTAAGCATTTTTAACAGCGCTTGTCCGGCTTGCTGAACGACTGCACTATAATCAGCACACTATGACAAACCAACGCATCCTGGCGCACTTCCACGAAAGTGCCGAAATCAAAATCCAATCCGCCACCGCCCTCGCGCCGCATATCGCGCAGGCGATCGACTTGATGTTCTCGGCGCTGTCCAACGGCAACAAGATCCTGGTCTGCGGCAATGGCGGTTCCGCCGCCGACGCCCAGCATTTCGCCGCCGAGCTGGTCGGGCGCTTCGAGCGCGAGCGCTTCCCGCTGCCGGCGCTGGCGCTGACCACCGACACCTCGATCCTGACGGCGGTGGCCAACGACTACAGCTACCGCGAGATCTTCTCCAAGCAGGTGCAGGCGTTCGGCCAGGCCGGCGACATCCTGATGGCGCTGTCGACCTCGGGCAACTCGGCCAACGTGATGGCGGCCATCGAGGCGGCGCTGGAGCGCGAAATGCGCGTGGTGGCCTTGACCGGCAAGGGCGGCGGCGCGATCGGCAAGATGCTGACCGACGCCGACGTCCACATCTGCGTGCCGGCCGACCGCACCGCCCGTATCCAGGAAGTCCATTTGACGACGATACACTGCATTTGCGACGGCATCGATGTCGCTCTATTTGGAGGAGATGTGAATGATTAATCCCGGCGCAATCTGGAACAAGGTACAGCGTCCGCTGGCCATGAGCGTACTGTGCGGCGCCATGCTGGCCTCGTTGTCGGGCTGCGTCGCGCTGGTCGCGGGCGGCGCCATTTCCGGTACCCTTGCCGCCACCGACCGCCGCACCCTGGGCGCGCAGACGGAAGACCGGGCGATCGAAGTCAAGGGCAGCATCAAGCTCAACAACGTCGTCGGCGATGCCGGCCACGTCAACATCAACGCCTTCAACCGCCGCGCGCTGCTGACCGGCGAAGTGCGCGACGAGGCCATGAAGGCGGCCGCCGAGCGCGAAATCCGCGCCATCGAGGGCGTGCTGTCGGTCGTCAACGAACTGGAAGTGGCCGGCCCGGCCAGCTACACCTCGCGCTCCAACGACGCACTGATCACCACCAAGGTCAAGGCCAGCCTGGTCGACATGAAGGATATCTCGGCCAACTCCTACCAGGTGGTGACCGAGCGCGGCGTGGTCTACCTGCAGGGCCGCGTGACCCAGCGCGAAGGCCAGATCGGCGCCGACGTAGCGCGCGGCGTCAGCGGCGTGACCAAGGTGGTCAAGGTGTTCGAATACATCACCGAGGAAGAGTGGAAGACCTACCAGCCAAAACCGGCGTCCAACTCATGAACCGGAGGAGAGGTCTATAATGGCCTCACCTAATTCGACGCCTGAGCCTATCATGCAAGAGACCAAATCCTCCCCCGCCTGGGTCAAGCCCGTGCTGGCCGCCGTGGTGATCGCCGCGGTCGGCTTTGGCGCCTATGTGTCGCTGAACAAGCGCCAGTCGGCGCCGGAAGTGACTTTCCTCAGCATCAGCGGCGAGAAAATCGCGCCCGACAGCCTGCGCGGCAAGGTGGTGATGGTCAATTTCTGGGCCACCTCGTGCACCACCTGCGTGGGCGAGATGCCGAAGATGGTCGACACCTACAACAAGTACAAGGCGCAGGGGCTGGAATTCGTCGCCGTGGCGATGAGCTACGACCCGCCAAACTACGTGCTGAACTACGCCCAGACCCGCCAGCTGCCGTTCAAGGTGGCGCTCGATATCGACGGCTCGGCCGCCAAGGCCTACGGCAACGTGGCGATGACGCCGACCACCTTCGTCATCGGCAAGGACGGCAAGATCCTCAAGCGCTACCTCGGCGAGCCGGACTTCCCGGCACTACACAAGCTGCTGGAAGAATCGCTGCACGGCTAAAACCCGGGGTCAGATCCGACATTCGGACACGAGCTCTACTGTAGCGGCTGCTACAGTAGAGCTCGTGTCCGAATGTCGGATCTGACCCCGGATTGCGGATTGTTTTTTAGAATCCCGCCTGCGCGGACAGGTATAGTCCGTGCTGCTTCTTCGGATTGAAGATCGTGATATCCCCCAGTTCCGCATACGCCGCGGTGAGCGAGAAGTTCCTGCTCGGGAACCAGGCCACGAAGGCGTCGTAGTACGCCTTTTCGTTGTCCACGCCCAGGTTGTGCGGCTTGCGGCGATACTCGGCGCCCACCGCCAGCTTGCGGTTGACCAGGTAGGCCACCGACGCCTCCGGCATCAGCCGCATGCTGTCGCCCCGGTCGCCGCCGAATCCCAACAGACCCATCTGGTTGGCGCGGGTTGCGCGCAGCGTGCCGTTCAGCAGCAGGCTTTGCTCGAACAGGATCTTGGTCGCCGCCACATAGTAATCGTAGCCGTGATCGTCCCTGGCGCCCAGCTGCTTGACGTTGCTCACGCCCAGCGCGCCGAGGCCACCTATGCCCTTGTTGCGCTTGTACAGCACGCCGATCGCCACCTGCGGCATCGGGTTGTCCTGCTCGTAGACGGCGTCGCCGGCCACCTTCAATTTCAGGCCGAGGATGTCCTGCTTGATGTTGAGCAAGTTCAGCGGCGCCAGGCTGCCCTTGAATTCCTGCCTGGCCAGTGAAATCTCCAGCCGGTCGGCAATGCCCACCGCTACGCCGTAGCTGTTGAGCGTGTAATCCTGGGTGCTGATATAGGTGTAGTGCGCGTTTGCGCCCCAGCTGTCGCGCGATCCATAGCCGGTGACCAGCGCCCACGGCGTGATGCCGCCGCCGCCCGCGCCCTCGACCTGGCTGACGCCGCCGGTGGCGAGGAATTTGCCCAGGTCCGGACGGGTCTGCGCAGTCTGCGCGGTCACGATGTGGCGCTGCATCGGCGCCAGCTTCGCGATCAGCTTGTTCGACACGCCGCTCGGCACATTGTTCTGTTCCATTGCGATCTGCAAATCCTCGGCCAGCGCATTGAACATGGCGTTGGTGATCTTCAAATCCTGGTGCACGTTGGCCATGTCGCGCACGGTGCCGACGCCGTCCATGGTCTTGTCGCGGTATTTGCCAGTGTACTTGCACGGGCCGCCGGCGAACTCGCAGAACTGCTCCTGCAGGCGCACATTCAGCTGCTCCATGTCGAAATCGGCAAAGCTTTCCTTGATGCGCGGATCGGCCAGCACCATGGGGATGAAGGTGTCGACGATCTTCTTGATGCCTTCCTTGCCGCCCAGCCTGCGGTAAGTCGAGTCTTCGGTGTACGGGGTTTGCGCCATCGCCAGCGACGACGCCAGCAGCAGGCCACAGCCAGCGAGCTTCGTGAGTTGCTTCATATGGACCGCTCCTGTGCCTACTTGGGATAGAGGACCATCTGCGTGCAGCGGAACAACGCTATTGTTTTGCCAGTGGCCTTGTTGCTGACCACCGCATCCCAGACCTGCGTAGTACGGCCCAGGTGCACCACCTTGGCGGTCGCCACCACCGTGCCGTCGCGCGCGGTGCCCAAGTGGTTGGACTTCAATTCAATGGTGGTGAAGTTCTGGGCGCCGTCCGGCAGGTGCGAGAAACAGGCATAGCCGCAGGCGGTGTCGGCCAGCGTGACCACGCTGCCGGCATGCAGGAAGCCGTTAGGCGCCAGATGCTGTGGCGTGACCGTGAACTCGGCCACGATCTCGCCCTCGCGCACGCCGGTGATGACGATGCCCAGATGGTCCGGCAAAGTGCCTTTGCCGAAGTGGTTGAAATACTCCGGCGTGAATTTACTGGCGTCCATGTGGTCTTTCGCTAACAAGGGCATCGGCCCGGTACCCGCGATGATACCAATTTTCACCCTACATCATGCGGACCCAGTTGCCTTTGTACAGGATAGGGCCAGTGGGCCCGTTCGGGTTCGGCGAGCCACCCTTCGGTTCCAGCGACACCGCCAGCAGGGCCACGTCGGCGCCGATGGCGCCCGGCGTCAGCGCCAGCCTGACTTCGCCGCGATCGGCCAGCAGGCCCAGCGAGCGCGGATTGCCCGTTTTCGGCACGGCCCACAGTTGCAGTTGCTTGTCGCTCGGCACGGGCGCGTTGCCGACCAGGCGCACCGTCATCGACTTGCGGCCGCTGTCGCCGGTCAGCACCAGCGCGGTCCTGGATTGTTCGTCGGTCAGCGTGGCGACGTAGTCAAGCGCCGGCGTATCCAGCGTACGCACCGAGATCACCACCACCAGCAAGGCCGCCACGGCGGTCGACACCACGCCCAGCCCGCGCCAGAAGGTCACCGACTCGTTGCGCCAGAACTGCCAGGCGGCGTGGCGCCGCGGCAGGTTCAGGCGGCGCTCGATGTCGCTCCATACCTGCCGGCGAGGCGCCTGCGCCGACGAAAACTCGGCCAGCGGCGCCAGCCGGTCCTGCCATTCCATGGTGATGCGGCGCAGCGCCGCGTCGTTGTGCAGATAGCCTTCGAAGCGGCGGCGCGCGCCGCCCTTGAGCGTGCCCAGCACATATTCCGCGGCCAGCTTTTCGCGCAGCGGCGCGTTGTCGCGGAAGTTCATGCGCGCTCCATTTTCGCCAGGCAGGTTTTCAGCTTGTCGAGGCTGCGGCGTATCCAGGTCTTGACGGTGCCGATCGGCAGCGCCATCTGCGTGGCCACCTCGCTATGCGACAGGTCGTGGAAAAACGCCAGGCCGAGCACCTGCCGCTGCAGTCCTTCGAGCGCGGACATGCAATAGGCCAGCGCTTTCGCGTCGCGGCTCATTTCCAGCGCCTCGATGGGCGTGGAGGCTGGGTCCCGCAGTGCATTGATCACCTCGCTGTCAAACTGGTCGCCGTCGATCTCGGCCGTCACCTCGCTACGGCGCAGCAGATCGAAAGCCTTGTTGCGTACGATGGTGGTCATCCACGTCATCGGCGCGGCCAGATGACTTTGATAACTACCGGCATTGTTCCAGATCGCGACGAAACTCTCTTGCAGCACCTCTTCGGCCAGCTCACGCTTACCCAATATACGCAGCGCGAAGCCAAACAGTTTCGCCGACGTCGCATCGTAGAGCGAACGGAAGGCGACGGCGTCGCGCCGTGCGGCGCCTTGCAGCCAGGTACGCAGCTGCTGGGGATCGAGGTTTTTCGCGTCGGACACCGATGGCCTTGGAAGTGAGGGGAAAGGAAAAAGCTGCAAGCGTCAGCAAAATACCATATTACCGAATTCTCAAAAAATAAATCTTATCGAATCTGAATCCGGCGCGCCTCCCCCCGCGTATATCACCCCGCAGCACTAACCATAGGGGAGATCGAGATGCACACTTTCATCAAGCACGCCATGGGCGTGGCGATACTGGGCACACTGGCGGGCGCACTGGCGCCGGCGGCGATGGCGTCCAGCCACCGCGAAGCACCGTTCGTTACGCAAAGTCCCAAAGTCGACGGAACCGACTTCTACATGTTCCGCAGCTACGAAACGGGACGCGCCAGCTATGTCACGCTGATCGCCAACTACATTCCGCTACAGGACGCCTACGGCGGCCCGAACTACTTCAGCATGGACCCGAACGCGCTGTACGAGATCCACATCGACAACAACGGCGACGCCAAGGAAGACCTGACCTTTCAGTTCCGCTTCACCAACACCAACAAGGACACCAAGCTCACCGTCGGCGGCAAGCAGGTGTCGATCCCGCTGGTGATCAACGGCGGCGCCATCGCCGGGCCGAACGCGGCCGGCGCCAACGTGCGCGAAACCTACACCGTCAACGTGGTGCGCGGCGACCGCCGCACCGGCACCAAGGCCGCGGTGACCAACGCGGCCGACGGCGGCACTACCTTCGACAAGCCGCTCGACAACATCGGCAACAAGTCGATTCCGAACTACGCGGCCTATGCGGCGGCGCACGTCTACAACGTCAACATCCCCGGCTGCAGCACGCCGGCGCGCATGTTCGTCGGCCAGCGCAAGGATCCGTTCGTGGTCAACCTGGGCGAGACCTTCGACCTGGTCAACATCAAGGCGCCGGCCACCGAGTTCAGCGCCAACGCCGAAAAGGGCGCCAAGGACGACCTGGCCGACAAGAACGTGACTTCGATCGAAATCGAAGTGGCGGCTTCGTGCCTGACGGCCGCCGGCAGCAGCGACCCGGTGATCGGCGGCTGGACCACGGCCTCGCTGCGCCAGGGCCGCCTGCTGAACCCGGTGCCGAACGCCGGCAGCCCGTCGAAGGAAGGCGGCGCCTGGACCCAGGTGTCGCGTCTCGGCGCGCCTCTGGTGAATGAAGTGGTCATCGGCCTCAAGGACAAGGACACCTTCAACGCCAGCAAGCCGTCCGGCGACGGCCAGTTCGCCACCTACGTCACCAATCCGACGTTGCCGGCGTTGATCGAGATCCTGTACGGCAGCGCCGGCGCCAAGGCGCCGACCAACTTCCCGCGCAACGACTTGGTGGCGGCCTTCCTCACCGGCGTCAAGGGCCTGAACCAGCCTGCCACGGTGACCGCGTCGGAGATGCTGCGGCTGAACACCTCGACCCCGGTGACCGCCATCGGCGCGCAAAACCGCCTCGGCGTGATCGGCGGCGACAATGCCGGCTTCCCCAACGGCCGCCGTCCCGGCGACGATGTGGTCGACATCGCGCTGCGCGTGGTGATGGGCAAGCTGTGCACCCTGAACCTGGGCTGCGCCCCGGCCGACGCACCAGCGGGCGCGCTGCACTTCACCGACGGCGCGTATCTGGACGAGACCTTCTTCAACGCCGGCTTCCCGTACCTGAAAAATCCGATCCCGGGTTCGCCGCAAACCGGCGCCGTGGTCCAGGCCAACCGGAGGGCGCCATGAGATATCTGAGCCTGATTGCGCTGCTGGTGCTCGGCGCCTGCGGTGGCAGCACCCACTATGAGGACCACACGCCGCCGGCGCCGCCATCGCCGCCGGTGGTGATGCTCGACGCGTTCTACAGCGCCGTGCTGGCCCTGATCGGCGACGGCGCCGAAACCACCACCGAGCCGGTGGCGATCGACACCGTCGTCGCCACCGCGCCGGAGGATACGGAACCGGTCGCATACAAGTAAGCCATATGCCAACAGGGCGGACGCGGGATGGTCCGCCCTTGCGGCGTTTTGAGGTCATCATGAAAACTGTATTTTTCGCATTGGCGCTGGCTGCCGCCGCAACGGCGCAAGCCGCGCCCTATGTTCCGGCCAGCGGCCAGCAAGTGATCGAAACCCTGCCCCGGCGCGGCGACCCGGTGCAGCAGCAGCTGCGCCGCCTGCGCAGCGAACTGACCGCCCGTCCCGACGACATGGCATTGGCCACCGAACTGGCCACACGCTACATCGCGCTGGCCCGCAGCGATACCGACCCGCGCTACCTCGGCTACGCGCAAGCCGCGCTGGCGCCGTGGTGGTGGCTGTCCGCGCCACCGCCGCAGGTGCGCCTGCTGCGCGCGACGCTGCTGCAAAGCACCCACCAATTCGACCCGGCACTGGACGACTTGAAGGCCGTGCTGGCGGCCGATCCGAACAACGCCCAGGCGTGGCTGACGCAAGCCACCGTGCAAACCGTGCGCGGCGACTACACTGGCGCCACCGCCAGCTGCGCGCGGCTGTCTGCCACGTCGATAGAACTGGTCACCATCACCTGCATCGCCAATGTCGGCACAGTGACGGGGCGATCGCAGAAAAGCGAGCAGCTGCTGGACCTGACGCTGGAGCGCAGCGCTAACGCGCCGGCTGAACTGCAAGTCTGGGCACTGACCTTGCTGGCCGAAATGGCGCAGCGCCGCGGCGACGCGGCCATTGCCGAAGCCCGCTACAAGCGCGCGCTGGCGCTGCGTCCGCGCGACAGCTATCTGCTGGGTGCTTATTCCGATTTTCTGCTGGAGCAGAAGCGGGCGGCCGGCGTCATCGCGCTGCTGGCGGACCAGACCCGCATCGACGCGCTGCTGCTGCGCCGCGCGCTGGCCTTGCAGCAGCAGCGCGCCATGAACTCGCTGGCCGCCGACGTCAAGGAACTGGCGGCCCGCTTCGACGCCGCCGCCCTGCGCGGCGACACCGTGCACCAGCGCGAGCAGGCGCGCTTTGAACTACTGCTGCGCAACGACGCGGCCACCGCGCTGGCACTAGCGCGCAAGAACTGGACGGTGCAGAAGGAACCCGCCGACATGCGCATCCTGCTGGAATCGGCCTTGAAAGCGCGCGACCCGGGCGCTGCCCGGCCGGTGCTGGACTGGATCGCGCGCAACCATACCGAGGACGTGGCGGCAACCCGCCTGATCCGCCAACTGAACACGGGGACATGATGGCACGCCTGCTCTTGATACTTGCGCTGCTGTGCGGCGCCGCGTCGCCGGCATGGGCGCACAAGCCCAGCGACAGCTACCTGTCGCTGGAGGTGCAGGGCGACCGCGTTACCGGACAATGGGACATCGCGCTGCGCGACCTCGACTTCGCCATCGGCCTGGACCAGGATGGCGACGGCAAGCTGACCTGGGACGAGATCCGCCAGCGCCATGCGGCGATCGCCGCCTACGCGCTGGCGCGGCTGGGCGTCTCCACCGACAAGGGCGCCTGCACAATCGACACCGGCGAGCAGCTGATCGACAACCACACCGACGGCGCCTACAGCGTGCTGCGTTTTCGCGCGATCTGTCCAAGCCCGGTGGCGGAGCTGACGATCAACTACCGGCTGTTCGCCGATCTCGATCCACAGCACAAAGGCTTGCTGCGGCTGACGCGCGACGGCGAAACCTCCACCGCCATCTTCGATCCGGCGCACGCGAGACAGACCTTGTCGCTGGCGGCGCCGGACCGGCTGGCGCAATTCGGCGCGTATGTGAAGGACGGTATCTGGCATATCTGGATAGGCTACGACCATATCCTGTTCCTGCTGTCGCTGCTGCTGCCGGCGGTGATGCTGGGCGCGCGCGGCGCGCCGTCCGACAGCCTGCGCGCCTCCTTCATCGACGTGCTGAAAGTGGTGACGGCCTTCACGCTGGCGCACTCGCTGACCCTGACGCTGGCCAGCCTGTCGCTGATCTCGCTGCCGTCGCGCTGGGTGGAATCGGCGATTGCGGCCTCGGTGATACTGGCGGCGGTGAACAACCTCTATCCGCTGTTTCGCGGACGGCGCCCGGTGGCGGCTTTCTGTTTCGGCTTGATCCACGGCTTCGGTTTCGCCAGCGTGCTGATCGACCTGGGCTTGCCGCAGGGTGCGCTGCTGACGAGCTTATTCGGATTCAACCTGGGCGTGGAGATCGGCCAGTTGTGCATCGTGGCGCTGTTCCTGCCGCTGGCGTTCGCGCTGCGCGGCACCTGGTTCTATCGGCGCCTGCTGACCGGCGGCTCGGCCGCCATCGCGATGCTGGCGGTGGTGTGGTTGATCGAACGCGCGTTCGACCTGAAGCTGATCAACGCCTGATCAGGCCCAGAGGATGGGCGCCTGGCCGTTGGCAGCAAGGTAGTCGTTGGCACGCGAAAACGGCTTGCTGCCGAAGAAGCCCTTGTGCGCGGAGAACGGCGACGGGTGGGGCGAGGTGATGACCAGGTGCTTGCGCGTATCGATCAACGCTTTCTTTGCGATCGCGTAGCTGCCCCACAGGACGAACACGATGCGCTCGCGCTGTTCGGACAGCAGGCGGATCGCGCTGTCGGTGAACGTTTCCCAGCCCTTGTTGGCGTGAGAGCCGGCCTCGCGGGCGCGCACGGTCAACACGCTGTTCAGCAGGAACACGCCTTGCCCGGCCCAATCCGACAGATCGGTTTGCCGACGCTCGACACCCAGGTCGTTGTGCAATTCCTGGAAGATGTTTTGCAGGCTGGGCTGCGGACGGTTGCCGTCCGGGACCGAGAAGCAAAAGCCCATCGCCGCGCCGGGCGTGTGATACGGATCCTGGCCGAGGATGACGACCTTGACGTCGTCGAACGGTGTCAGGTCGAAGGCCCTGAAGATGTTCTTGCCGGCGGGGCAGCACTGGCCCGCCGCATACTCCGCCCGCACGAACGAAGTCAGGCTTTCCCAATAAGGCTGTTCAAACTCCCGCTCCAGCCGCGCCTTCCAGGAAGCCTCGATACGAACACTCATTGATTCCTCGATTCAGACTATTTCGACAAGTTCGGAATAGTCCGCCAAAACCCGGTCGGCGGTCAATAGTTTCATGGGGCCGCATATTGCTTGAGCGACCAGCATGCGGTCAAATGGGTCGCGATGGAGGGAAGGTAACAGTCCGACTTATACAGCGTGCTTGTACGAGACGATCAGCTCCTGGAATCCGTCCCGTGCGATGTTTGCGACAAGCTCGTTTAAGTCCAGATCCAGCTTTCTGGCCTGAACCTTGATTGCAGTTTCCCAAATCGAGACACTACTAACGTAAACTGCAGGGGCTGTCGCGATAAGCGCTCGTGAGCGGCCAGGCAATTTTCGACTGTCCTGCAACCACCAGAGCAAGATATGCGTATCCAACAATAGTTGCACTATTTTCCCTCGAAGGCGGCCTGTATGTCTTCGGGGAGCGGCGCGTCAAAATCATCGGCGATCCAGATCTTACCTTTCATGGAGCCAGGTTTGCGCAACGTCGAGTGAGCGTGGATTGCCAGCAGTCGTGCCACGGGCTTACCGTCTGCCGTAATGATGACTTCTTCGCCATTGGAGGCGTCATCAATCAGAGCTGAAAGCCTGGCTTTCGCTTCGCTAATATCAATCGCAGGCATTTTGCTCTCCTACTCGGAAAACCTCAGTTTAGTCTTGAGGCGCACAAAGGCAAGCAATACAAATTACTACGATCTGATATGGCTCAACGCCTGTTTTCATCCGGCCCTATTCAGGCGAAAAAAAAGTAAGCCGTCTTTCGAGGGCTTACTTTTTCTGCTTCGTTGAGTTTTTTTATACAGCGGCGGCCAGCACGTTGTGGGCTTGTTCGTCCGCGTGGTAGGAGCTGCGGACCATGGCGCCGACGGCGGCGTGCTTGAAGCCCATTTTGTAGGCTTCTTCTTCGAACATCTTGAACACGTCCGGGTGCACGTAGCGGCGCACCGGCAGGTGGCTGTTCGACGGCGCCAGGTACTGGCCGATGGTCAGCATGTCGATGTTGTGTTCGCGCATGTCGCGCATCACTTGCAGGATCTCTTCGTCGGTCTCGCCCAGGCCGACCATGATGCCGGACTTGGTCTTCACCTCTGGGTACAGTTCCTTGAATTCCTTCAGCAGCTGCAGCGAGTGCATGTAGTCCGAACCCGGACGCGCTTCCTTGTACAGGCGCGGCACGGTTTCCAGGTTGTGGTTCATCACGTCCGGCAGGCCGTCCTTGAAGATGGTCAGCGCTTTTTCCAGGCGGCCGCGGAAGTCCGGAACCAGCACTTCGATCTGGGTCTTCGGCGACAGCGCGCGGGTGTTCTGGATGCACTCGACGAAGTGGCCGGCGCCGCCGTCGCGCAAGTCGTCGCGGTCCACCGAGGTGATCACGACGTAGCTCAGGCGCAGTTCGGCGATGGTCTTCGACAGGTTGAATGGCTCTTCCTTGTCCAGCGGATCCGGACGGCCGTGGCCGACGTCGCAGAACGGGCAGCGGCGGGTGCACTTGTCGCCCATGATCATGAAGGTCGCCGTGCCCTTGCCGAAGCATTCGCCGATGTTCGGGCAGCTCGCTTCTTCGCACACGGTCACCAGCTTGTTCTCGCGCAGGATGTCCTTGATCTCGTAGAAACGGGTCGAGGCCGATGCGGCTTTGACGCGGATCCACTCCGGCTTTTTCAAACGCTCAACTTGCTCGATCGGCACGATCTTGATCGGGATGCGCGCGGTTTTGCTGGCGCCTTTTTGCTTTTCGCTCGGGTTGTAAGCTGGGGCAACGCTGGAGGTGGTTTCAGAAGTCATTTGGCTGCGTGCCCTTGCGGGCAAAGTGTGGTTATTCGTGTAGTGCAGGTTCCGTTACATCCAGAACGTGTATCAATTCTTCGGCCAGCTGCTGTTGTACATCTGACAGCAGCGCGTGGGCGCCGACGGTGCGCATGTCGACCGTTTCCAGTCCGGCATAGCCGCAGGGATTAATCCAGGAAAACGGGGCCAGATCCATCGCCACATTCAGCGACAGCCCATGATAGGTGCAACCGTTGCCGCGCACTTTCAAGCCGAGCGCGGCGATTTTGGCGCCTTTTTTCGGTCCGCCGGCCATATAAATGCCCGGCGCGCCTTGAATCCGCTCACCGACGAGATTATACGCCCCCAGGACGTTGATGATCGCCTGCTCGATTTTATTGACGAATTGCCGGGCATACAGCTTGCCGCCCGGCTTGTTGCGGCGCAGGTCCATCAGCATGTAGATCACCACCTGGCCGGGGCCGTGGTAGGTCACTTCGCCGCCGCGGTCAGTCTGCACCACCGGGATCGTATCGGCGCCCGCCAGCAGGTGGCCGCGGTCGGCGCCCAGGCCCAGCGTGAACACGGGCGGGTGCTCGACGATCCACAGTTCGTCGCGGGTGTCCGGCGTGCGGGCGTCGGTGAAGGCCCGCATCGCGGCGAAAGTGCTGTCGTAGTCGGCCAGGCCGAGATGGCGTATCAGCGCCGGTCCGGCTGGATGCCCGGCTTGGAGTGGCTCGGCTTGAGGTAGGGACGTCATGCCGACATTATAAATCAGCCCGGCTGGTGGCGCTCCAGCCACTGCCGGACCGACGGCCGCTGCCACTGGCCGGCGGCGTAATCCTTCAGTTTTTGCGGCACCTCGTCACCGTTCAGGATCAGCCGGTTCAGCATGACGGCCAGGTCGACGTCGGCAATCGACCACTCGCCGAACAGGTTGGCGCCGCCTTCCGGCACGAACTGGCTGGCGGCGTGGATCAGCTTGTCAGCGGCGGCGCGGCCGGCGGCCGTCAGCGGCAGGCAGGCTTTACCAAAAAACACTGTTTCCGTGTCCCGCTCGGCGCGCACCGGCAGCAGGTCGCTGCGCAGCCAGGCCTGGATCTGCCGCGCCCGGGCGCGCTGGCGCTTGTCTTTCGGGTACAGCGCGACGTATTCCGGCGCCGGGAAGGTCTCTTCCAGGTATTCGGTAATGGCGGTCGACTCGGTCAACACAAAATCCCCCTCGACCAGCGCCGGCACGCGGGCGGTCAGCGCGCGGTCGCAGTAGGCGCTCTGCTTTTGCTGGCCGGCTTCCAGGTCCACCGTCTTGACGGTGAATGGCAGGCCTTTTTCGGTCAGCGCCACAAAGGCCGACATGGCGTAAGGGCTGGTGAAAAGACTGTCGACGTACAGTTCAAAAGGCATGATGGCTCCGGCTAGAGTAGATTTATTCACATGGTAAACCTTGCAGTAGCGCCTGTATAACGTTATATTTTCGTGATTCTTGTTAGATTTATTCACAAAGTTATCCACAGCATGCCGACCTGATGAGCGCCAGCCGCCGCCTGCCCAATTTTTCCGCCTTGCGCGCCTTCGAGGCGGCGGCCCGTCACGAGAACTTCTCGCGGGCGGCGGAGGAGTTGCATCTGACGCACGGCGCGATCAGCCACCAGGTACGGGCGTTGGAAGAGGAACTGGGGCGGCCGCTATTCGTCCGCAACGGCCGGCAGGTGAAAATAACTAGCGATGCGCTGAAATTTGCCCAGTTTTTAGGCAAGGCCTTTGCCGACATCGGCATGGCGGCGGACGCGCTGCGGGCCGCCAGCGTCAACCAGCGGCTGACGATTTCATCGATTCCATCGTTCGCGGCGCGCTGGCTGGCGCCCCGGCTGGGCCGGTTTATCGACCTGTATCCGGATATCGAGGTGGTGCTGCAGTCCAGCGGGCAACTGCAGGACCTGGCGCGCGACGGCATCGACGTCGGCATCCGCTTCGGCCGGGGCAACTATCCCGGGCTGGTGGTGCAGCGCCTGATGGGCGACGTATATTATCCTGTAGTGAGTCCCCACTATCGCCGTGGAGCCTGCCCTACCACACCGCAGGAATTGCCGCAGCACACGCTGCTGCGCTCGGTGGAGCCGTGGTCGCCATGGCTGCAGGCGGCCAGGGTCGACATGGCCGAGCCGTCGGGCGGGCTGATGTTCGAGGATTTGTCGATGCTGATACGCTCCGCCGCCGACGGCAACGGGGTGGCGCTGGTGCGCCATGTGGTGGCGATGCAGGAGATCGCCTCCGGGCAGCTGGTGCGGCTGTTCGATATCGCCACGCCGTGCCCGGATGAGTATTTCTTCGTCTCGCCGCCCGGCGCGGCCGGCAAGCCGCAGGTGCTGGCGTTCCGCGACTGGCTCTTGGCCGAGGTGGCCGCCTTCCAGCGCCAGCAGGGTTGATTTACATCACGATCTTGACCATCGGGTGTGCCGACAGTTCGGAGTACAGCGCGTCGAGCTGTTCGCGGCTGATGGCGCGCACGGTCACGGTCAGGCCGGTGTAATTGCCCTTGGCCGAAGGACGCACTTCCATCTTGCCTTCGTGGAAATCCGGGTCATGCTTTTGCACGACCAGCACGATGGTCGGGGCAAAGTCGATATGAGTCGGCCCCATCACCTTGATCGGGAAGTCGCTCGGGTACTCGATGAGGGACTCTGACGGCGGGATCGCTTCCATATTCATTCCAATCAAAAAAGAAAACCGGCGGCATCAACGCGATGCCGCCGGCCTCTATTGTAGCCAATTCATAGCCAATTCAGCGCTGGCTTATGCTTTGCCCATCTCCAGCGCGGGCGCGTCCGGCGCGGCCAACTGCGGCGCCGGCTGCTGGCCGGACAGGCGCTGCAGCCTTGCCAGGGCCGATTCGTTGCCCAGCGCCGGCTGGCTGACCGACTTGCGGATCGCCTCGAGCTCGGCCGCCTGGTCGTGCGGACGCTGGCCGATGTCGTTGACGATCTTCAGGCCGGCCGCCTCGTTGCTGACGTTCTGGGCCCGGCGGGTCAGCGCGTTCAGCGCGCTGGAGTTGCCCTGCATGCCGCTCAGCCCGGCCAGCTGGCTCTGGCGCTCGGCGCGCAGTTTCTGCAGATCCTGCTGGGCGCGGGCCGAGGCCAGCGCCTGCATCGCCTTCTTCGCGGCCGAATCGAACTCGGCCAACTGCTTCGACAGCGCGTCGACGATGGTCTGCAGTTCGTTCATATACTGCTTGGCATCCGCTTCCTCCTGCAATTCCAGCGGCATGCGCGCCTTGTTCGCTTCCAGCTCGTCGCAGAACAGCGTGATCGTCGCTTCCGAAATCTTGCCGGCCGCCAGGCGGTCGGCCAGGGTGCCGGCGGCCTGCTCGTCGGTGGCGATCAGCTGGCGCAGCTTGACCACGTCCGCCGCTTCCTTGTCGAAGGAGGAGCGGGCGGCGGCCAGTTTCTGCGCGGTGGCGCGCAGGCTGTCGGCCAGGCGGTCGCGGTCGGCCTCGGTGGCGGTTTCCGGGTCGAAGTTGGCGATCGCTTCGGATACGCGGTCGCCCAGCGCGCCGAAATGCTTGGTGATCAAACGCGCGGTCAAACCCCAGCCATTCAAGTTGCTCATGTCAGTCTTCCTTATCAAATAACGTTGCGCATCATTGGATAACGATGCGTTGCTGCTCAACCGGGATACCAATGACAAAGTCCACATGGATCCCGCGTTTTGATGCGTCGCCGTTCACGCTGTTGATGATTTCAGTCGTGATCAGCAGATACTCGTTGCCACCGCCGCGCAACTGGCGCACGTACGGCATGAAATACATTTCCTGGCGCAAGCCGGTGCGGCCGCTGGCGTCGTCCAGCCGGGTTTCGCTGCCGCTGAACGGCGTGACGAACTCGGCGTTCGGATCGCCCGCGTCGCGCCAGTAGTCGACACCGTCGCGCTCGCCGAACACCAGGTCCAGGTCGGCCTCGTCCAGCCCGATATCGCCCAGCTGCTCACGCCACAGCGTGTAGCTGCGGTCGCCCAGACCGGCGCCGGACTGGCCGGTGTAGGCCTCCTGGTCTTCCGCCGTTTCCGGGATCACGCGGGCCAGCTGGGTGCAATACATCAGCTCTTGCACCTGGCCCTGGCCGTCCTGGTACACCTGCAGGAATTTTTCCTTGGCATCCAAGTCGCCGGTGTCCAGGTAGTAGCGGTACAGGCCGCCGCTCTGCTTCAGGCGGATCTGCGACACGGCCACGATGCGGTTGTCGCCCTCGTCCGGCAGCGTGATCAGCGAACCGTCGCCGGCCGCGCGCAGCAGCGGCGACTGCTGCAACTGCACCACGCTGCCGATGCGCGCGCCCAGCGGCAAGTCCTGATCCGTGCGCGGTGCTTCGCTGCCGCTCAGTTTGGCCGCGCCGTTGCGCAGGTAGTTGTATGCATCCGACCAGCCCATCTCAATTCCTCTCAAATGAATAATTCGTCGCGTTGCCGGCGCGCAGGCGGCGCAGCTTGCGCGCCGTGTACACCAGCGCCCAGCCGATCACGCTCAACACCGCCAGCCACACAAACCAGCGCGCCACGGTGGCGCCGAACGACGGTTCCGGCGCAGCGGGTGGGGCGGCCGGGACCGGAGCACCCAGTCCCGGCATGCCGTTGACCATGCCGCTTTGCGCATCCGTCGCGGCCGGCGCCGTGCCGCTGCCGCTCGATGCCGTCGGATACGACACCGGCTGATGGCTCTGGCTCATCGCGCGGCCCAGCATGAAACCCAGCACGCCGTGCATCAGGCCGCTACTCGGCTGCTGCACGATGACCGGCTGCTGCTGGTAGACCGGCGGTGCCTGATACACCGGCGACTGCTGCGGCCGCAAAACCGTATCGTTTGGCGGCAGCGGCGCCGGCGTGGCGGCGGCGCGCCGCGCGTCCAGCGTTTTCAGCGCGTTGGCCTGGGCCGCGCTCTGGTCCAGGTCGCGCGAGGCGGCCGACGTGTTGCGCGGCGTGGCGGAGGCCGGCGAGCCCGGCGCCTTGCCGAACGCGCCCGGTCCGCTTTGGCGGTTGGCCGCCGGCGGCGCCGCTGGCGAGCTTTTCGAGGAGTTGCTCTTTTGTGAAGAAAAGCCGCTTTTATACGACGACGATGTGCCAGAATGTGAGGACGGCCGCGCCTCCGCGAGCGCGCTGCTGCCCAGCGCAAGGCACAAGGTCAGTAACAGGGCAGAATGAAAGGACTTCATGATGTCTTTTCGCAAATAAGTTGAATGAAAATCAGCATAGCGCCGCGCGACGGCGCTTGCATCGGTAATAAAAGGCCTGCTTCACCATGACACGTAAATATCTGGACATGAATCAACACGACGCGCTGTACAAAGTGGCGCGCAGCTATCCCGGCGGCATCGAAGCGCTGGCACAGGCGATGGGCATCTCGGTCAATGTGCTGCGCAACAAGCTGGCGCCGACCATCGCCTCGCATTACCCGTCGTTCGAGGAAGTCTCGGCGGTGGTGGACCTGTGCCACCAGGCTGGAGTGCCGGACGCGCACCTGCCGCTGCACGCGCTGCTGGTGCGCCACGGCATGGCGGCTTTCGTGGTGCCTTCGCCGGAAAGGATCGGTGACGACGACCTGTCGCAGACGGTCTGCAAGGTGATGAGCCAGGTGGGCGCGGTGGCGGAGGCGGTATCGACCGCGCTGTTGGACGGCAAGGTCACCGCGGCCGAGGCGGATCTGATCGAACGCGAATTCCAGGGCGCGCTGTCGGCGCTGGGCGAATGGCGCGCCCGCCTGCGGCTGAAGGCCGAGCAGAGCTGACGCGGCCAAAAAAAAGCCAGCCCGAGGGCTGGCTAAAAACTATTCTCTTATCGGAAATCGGGAAATCCGGAAAATAGTTGGGGCAAATGGGTACAGTCTCGACGGCCTGGCGTGGCGGGCGTTGTGCGCCCCGGTTCTCACGCTGTCCCCCGGTGTTTGCATGACTGTAACTTTATGCAGAGTGTCACGTCGCTACCAGCCGATTGTGACGAACTGCAGTTTTTGCCCCCTGAACTACCCTTTTTCCGGATTAAACGGTCACTGGCGATTCTGGTTTTTGTTGTCGCCGCGCTCACGGCCATCGTCGCGATGCCGTTCCTGGCGCGGCTGTTGAGGCTGTTGCGGCTGTGGCTGCGCTTGCGGCGCAGCCTGCACCGGCGCCGCGGGCTGCGGGACCTGGCGCTGCGGCTGAGGAATCTGCGGTTGCTGAACCGCAGGCTGCGGCACCTGGCGGCGCTCCTCCTGCACGCGAACCGGACGGCGATTGTCGTCGCCGCGGTTTTCGTAGCGGCTTTCGTTGCGATTGTCACCGCGGTTATCTCCGCGACCATCCCGGCCATCGCGCTCGAAGCGCTCACGCGACGGCGTGGGCGTCGGCGAGACCTGCATCACCGGCGCCGGCATCGCCACCGGCGCATTCACCTGCGGATTGCCCTGCTGCGGCTGTCCCGACGTGGCCGGTAACTGCCCCGGCCGCCCATGCGTACGCACATCGATCCGCACGTCGCCCGGACGCACGGTCTGCGGCGCCGAATCCGGCCTGCCGAACTGCCCCGGCGCCAGCGTGGTCGTGGTCTGCTGGCGGCCCGGCTGCAACGGTACCGGCACCGGCTGCGGCGGCGCCGTCAGCACCCGTCCCGGCTGGCCGCTGGTCTGGCGTTCCAGGCGGTCCGGAATGCCGTCGTGATCGCGATCCCGGTCCTGCCAGCCGCCGCGGCGGTTGGTCTCGGCCGTGCGCGGCAAGCCTGTCGGCTGCGGCGGCGCCACCGGCGCGGCGTTCACGACGGCTGCATTCTGCGCCGTCGGGATGAGGCCGGCGCCACGGTTCACCTGCACGCTGTGGCGGCGGCCCTCGAACTGCTCGCGCGGCAGCACGGTCAGGCCGTTGCGGTGATTGTCCTGGTCCCCTCGCTGATCCCTCCGCTGGTCCCCGCGCGGCTCGAAGGGCCTGCCGTTATGCGTCCACGTCAGGCGGCGCTCGTACTCATTGGAAACACGGTAATTCGGCACGTAGCGCTCGCGCGGCGACAGCGGGAACCAGCCCAGGCCCGGACGGCGGTCGCGCGAGAAGCCGTCGCCGCCAACCCAGCCGACCAGCGCCGGCGCCCACACCGGACGCCCGGCCGGACGACCAGGCGCCCAGCACCAGCGGCGGTTGACCATCACCCAGCGGCCGTAATGCGACGGCGCATAACCCCAGGGAGCGTTGTCGACCCAGGTCCAGCCCCACGGCGCCAGCCAGACCCAGCTGCCGTCGCGGTACGGCGCCCAGTCCACCGCGACATTGCGCGGCGTCCACAGCGCGCCGTACTCGACGGTCTCGGTCCAGCTGCCGTTGCGGTCCAGTTCCTCGTAGCCTGTCATGCCGCTGGAGACGAAACGGCTGCTGACCACCGCCTCGGAGGCGCGGTCGCGCTCGTCGGACCAGACGTCGAAGCCGTCGCGGCGGGCCACGCTGGTGCGCACGTCCTCGCCGGTGACCTCGACCTGGCGGCCGTTGTTGACGGTGACCGACGAACCGGCGCCGTCGACCCGGGCGCTGCCGCCCAGCACGCTGATCTGGCTGGTGTCGGCGATGCGCTCGACATCGACCCGCAGCAGGCCGGGCTCGAGCATCGTGATGCGCGCCTGCGGCGTGCTCAGCTCGAAATCGCGCAACAGCTCGGGACTGCGGATACGGATGTTGACGCTGCCGTAATTCAAGCGCAGCCGCAGCAGATCGTCATCCAGGTCGATGATTTCCAGGTCGGAATCGCCGTCGATGCGCACCGCCGTCGAGCCGACGCGGAACTCGGTGCGGGCGCCGGTGGCGGTATTGATGTGGCTGGCGCCGGTCACTGGCCAATTCAACCCGACGGCGGCCGGCTCGTCGTCGCCGACCAGCGTTACCTGGCCCTGCACCGACGAAATGCGGCCGACCATGGCCGGCGGGTCGGCCAGCGCCAGCGCGCTAAAGCCGGCCAGGGCGGCCAGGACGACGGAATGGATGATGTTGCGGCTCATGACAGCGCTCCTCTGTTTATTCTTATGTTTCTTCTTATCTTATTTAACGCTGCGACTTCGCGTTGGACTACCGGGGTTACACTGGGTTACAAATCAGGCGCTGGCGCCGCCCCGCTTGACGAAGAACAGCGCCGCGCCGATCGCCATCAGCAGGCCGCCGAATACCCGGTTCTGCTTCTTGACGGCGCCGGCGTCGCGGAAAAAGCGCTGCATCGACGAGGCCAGGAAGGCGTAGCTGTGCATCACCACCAGGTCGATGCAGAACATGGTGGCGGCCAGGATCAGCAGCTGCGGCAGCAGCGGCGCACCTTGCGTAATGAATTGCGGCAACACCGCCACCATGAAGATGATGCCCTTGGGATTGGTGGCGTTGGTCAGGAAGCCGGTCAGGAAGCGCTTGCGGGCCGCCGGCACCGTCATTTCGGCCTGGCTTTGCTGCGCGCCGATGGTGACCTTGGCGCGCCACTGGCTCAGGCCCAGGTAGATCAGGTACAGCGCGCCGACCGTCTTGACGATGCTGAACGCCACTTCCGAAGCCATCAGCAGCGAGCCGACGCCGGCGCCGGCGATGAAGAAGATCAGCAACAGGCCCGTCTGCAGGCCGAAGATGGTGGCGCTGGTGCGGCGCACGCCGTACGACAGTCCGTGCGACATCGCCAGCACGGCGCCCGATCCGGGCGAGACCGCGATAATGCAGGCGGCGACAAAAAAAGTGATCCAGGTGGCAAAGCTCATGAGGGTATCCCGTGCGGTCACGGCGCGGCACCATGCCACGCGGCAAAGTACATTGTAGCGGTGACGGCGTATCGCTGCGCGGCCAACGTAGGTTAATATTGCTTATCGACTAAGGAAACGCATATGACCAACCTGACTACCCCGCAAGGAAGCCGCTGAGATGGCCGGCACCAGCCTGCTGGCGCTGATCGACGACATCGCCACCATCCTCGACGACGTCGCCCTGATGAGCAAGGTGGCGGCCAAGAAAACCGCCGGCGTGCTGGGCGACGACCTGGCGCTGAACGCGCAGCAGGTGGCCGGCGTGCGCGCCGAGCGCGAACTGCCGGTGGTGTGGGCGGTGGCGGTCGGCTCGCTGAAGAACAAGGCCATCCTGGTGCCGGCCGCGCTGGCGATCAGCGCCTTCGCGCCGTGGGGCATCACGCCGCTGCTGATGCTGGGCGGCCTGTACCTGTGCTTCGAAGGCTTCGAGAAAATCGCCCACAGCCTGCTGCACCAGGACGATGACGACCACCTGGGCGAGCTGGCCGACGCCATCAGCGACCCGGACGTCGACCTGGTGGCGCTGGAAAAGGACAAGATCAAGGGCGCGATCCGCACCGACTTCATCCTCTCGGCCGAGATCATCGTCATCGCGCTGGGCACGGTGGCCACGGCGCCGTTCATGCAACAGGTGACGGTGGTGGTCGGCATCGCCATGGTGATGACGGTGGGCGTGTACGGCATCGTCGCCGGCATCGTCAAGATGGACGACGCCGGGCTCTACCTGAGCCAGCGCGGCGGCAGCGCGGTGCGCGCGCTCGGCCGCGTGCTGCTGGCGGCGGCGCCCAAGCTGATGAAGCTGCTGTCGGTGGTGGGCACGGCCGCCATGTTCATGGTCGGCGGCGGCATCCTGATGCACGGCCTGCCGGGCACCCACGACATCGTCCACCACGCCGCCGAAGCGGCCGCCACGGTGCCGGTCGCCGGCCCGCTGCTGGCCTGGGCCACGCCGGGCGCGCTGGACGCCGTCGCCGGCCTGGTCGCCGGCGCGCTGGCGCTGGCGGCGGTCACGCTGGGCGGAAAAATCTGGCGCCTGTTCAAAAGAGCGGCCTGAGCGCTGAAAAAAAGCGGAACTTATTTTCCTCTGCCCGGTCGAAGCGAAAACAGGGCGGAGAAACGTAATGGAGCATATGCAGCGGCATTTACGCATGGCGCTGGACGCGGCGCGTATGACGATTTGGGATTCCGAACTGTCTAAAGGCAGCGTCATCAACAGCACCGTGCAATGGTTTGGCGCCGGCACCGCTCTGCTGGGCTTGCCCACCGGCGACATGAAACAACCGTTTTCCACCTTCCTGCAATTTGTCTATCCCGACGACCGCGACGGCCTGCTCGGCACCATGCAGGCCGCGGTGGACGCCCACAGCGACTACGAAGTCGAATACCGCGTGGTCTGGCCGGACCGCAGCGTGCACTGGCTGGCCGCCAAGGCCCAGGTGTTCTGCGACGAGCAAAACCACCCGATCGGCACGCTGGGCATCGTCTGGGACATCACGGACCGCAAGGAGAACGAGCAAAGCGTGGCGCGCCAGCGCGAAATGGCGGCCGTCACGCTGCGCTCTATCGGCGAGGGCGTGATCACCACCAACGAGCACGGCAAGACCGAATACCTGAACCGCATCGCCGAACAACTGACCGGCTGGAACCTCGAGCAGGCGCGCGGCCTCGACATCGGCACCACGCTGAATCTGGTTGACGAGGCCGGCGCGCCCATCCCCGAGCACGTGGCGCTGCAATGCCTGAGCATGAAGCGGGCGATCAGCGTGTCGTCGCAAAACCAGCTGGTCACCCGCGACCACCGCCACATCGCGGTGGAGGAATCGGCCGCGCCGATCTGGTCCGATACCGGCGACCTGCTGGGCGCGGTGGTGGTGTTCCGCGACGTCAGCCACGAACGCAAGCTGACCAAGCAGCTGTCGTGGAACGCCAGCCACGACACGCTCACCGGCCTGATCAACCGGCGCGAATTCGAGGTGCAGATCGCCACCGCGCTGCACAGCGCCAAGGACGAGGGCCACGTGCACGCGCTGCTGTACATGGACCTGGACCAGTTCAAGATCGTCAACGATACCTGCGGCCACAGCGCCGGCGACCTGCTGCTGCAGCTGCTGTCGAAAATGCTGCAGACGCAGATGCGCGACAGCGACATCCTGGCCCGCCTCGGCGGCGACGAGCTGGGCGTGCTGCTGCCGCACTGCCCGCCCGACCAGGCGCTGCTGATCGCCGACGACCTGCGGCAGTCGATCAAGAATTTCCGCTTCGTGTGGGACGACCACACCTTCGAGCTGGGCGTCAGCATTGGCGTGGTGGAGATCAACCACAACAGCAAATCGATGACCGAGCTGCTGATCGCCGCCGACCAGGCCTGCTACCTGGCCAAGGAGCGCGGCCGCAACCGCGTGCACCTGTACCAGGACTCGGACCTGCGGCTGGCGCGGCGCCAGGGCGAGATGCTGTGGGTGTCGCGCCTGAACGAGGCGTTCGAGCACCAGTATTTCCGGCTCTACGCCCAGCCCATCGTCGGCCTCGGCAAGCACAACGGCGCCCACGATGAAGTGCTGATCCGCATCCAGCCCGGCAAGGGCGACCTGATCCTGCCGGGCGCCTTCATTCCGGCCGCCGAACGCTACGACATGATGACGGCGATCGACCGCTGGGTGATACGCGCCGTCTGCCGCCACATGCAAAACATGCGCGACAGCCTCAGCGCCGAACAAGCCTATATCGAAGACCGCCACCCGGCCCCGGCGCAGTACTCGGTCAACCTGTCCGGCACGTCGCTGGGCGACGAGGGCCTGCACGACTACATCATCGAGCAGTTCGTCGAGCACGACATCGCGCCCGAGCAGATCTGCTTTGAAATCACCGAGACCGCCGTGATCGCCAACCTGCTCAAGGCGCAGGCCTTCATGGCCGGGCTGAAGGCGCTGGGTTGCCGCTTCTCGCTGGACGACTTCGGCAGCGGCCTGTCCTCGTTTGCCTACCTGAAGGCGCTGCCGGTGGATTTCCTCAAGATCGACGGCATCTTCATCCGCGACATCGCCACCAACGCCATCAACCGCGCGCTGGTCAAGGCCATCAACGAGGTCGGTCACGTGATGGGCATCAGCACGGTGGCCGAATACGTCGAAGATGAACCGACGCTGGAAGTGGTGCGCGAACTGGGTCTGGACTACGCCCAGGGCTATGCGGTCGGCCTGCTGCGGCCGCTCAGCGTCGGCGACTAGGCCGGTTTTCCTGCCCAAACCAATCCGGGGAATTTTGATCTACATCAATAAATTTGCGCGTCCGACTACGTAAACTGGTTGTATTCATTGCGATACAGCAATAACCCGGAGCCCAAGTCATGCGCAACAACCAGCCAGTCACCAACCGCGAAGTGGAGGTCCAGGACGATCAGGCCATCGTCTCGAAGACTGATTTAAACGGCAACATTACCTATGTAAATCCCTATTTCACGCAGGTCAGCGGCTACGACGAGGCCGAGCTGCTGGGCGCGCCGCAGAACATCGTGCGCCATCCCGACATGCCGGTCGAGGCGTTCGCCGACCTGTGGGCCTCGATCAAGGCTGGCACGCCGTGGACCGGCATCGTCAAGAACCGCTGCAAGAACGGCGACTACTACTGGGTGCGCGCCAACGTCACGCCGATCCGCGAGCACGGCAAGACCACCGGCTACATGTCGGTGCGGGTCAAGGCCGACCGCCAGCAGATCGCCAAGGCCGAACAAGCCTACCGCGAGCTGCGCGGCGGCGGCCGGCACGACATCCGCATCAAGAACGGCCAGGTGATCCATACCGGCGCCGGCTCATTGCTGTCGCGCCTGACGCACACCTCGCTGGCGATGCGCATCTGGCTGGCCACCAGCGTGGTCAACGTGCTGCAGGTGATCGTCTGCGCCGCCGCGCTGATGAGTGGCGGGGGCAACAGCTACGCCATCTTCGGCGCCACCTTCATCGGCTTGCTGATCAACGTGTTCCTGTGGTACACACTGCGCGTCTCGGTGCTGCAGCCGCTGGACCGGGCATTGCAGGGCGCGCGCGCCATCGCCGCCGGCGACCTGTCCGGCTCCTTCGAGACCGAGGCCACCGATGAAGTGGGCCAGCTGCTGCGGGCGCTGCAGCAAATGAACAGCAACCTGATCGCCACCATCCGCGACGTGCGCGTCAACGTCGAGACGATGGCCGTCGCCACCCGCCAGATCGCCGCCGGCAACGCCGACCTGTCCGGCCGCACCGAGGCGCAGGCCGCCAGCCTGGAGGAGACCGCGTCCAGCGTCGAACAGTTCTCGTCCACGGTCAAGCAGAACGCCGACAACTCGGCGCAGGCCAACCAGCTGGCGCTGAACGCCTCCAGCGTGGCGGTGCAGGGCGGCGAGATCGTCGCCGACGTCATCGCCACCATGGATGAAATCAACAGCTCGTCGCGCCAGATCGTCGACATCATCGGCCTGATCGAGGGCATCGCCTTCCAGACCAACATCCTGGCGCTGAACGCCGCCGTCGAGGCGGCCCGCGCCGGCGAACAGGGACGCGGCTTCGCCGTCGTCGCCGGCGAGGTGCGCAACCTGGCGCAACGCAGCGCCACCGCCGCCAAGGACATCAAGAACCTGATCGACGTTTCGGTCGGCAAGGTCAGCGCGGGCATGGTGCAGGTCGACCGCGCCGGCGCCACGATGAAGGAAGTGGTGGCGTCGGTGCAGCAGGTGACGGCCATCATGCAGGAAATTTCAGTGGCCTCGCGCGAGCAGAGCATCGGCGTCGACCAGGTCAACGCCGCCATCGCCCACATGGACCAGGTCACGCAGCAGAATGCCGCGCTGGTGGAAGAAGCGGCGGCCGCCACCGCCAGCCTGGCGCTGGAGGCCGGCGGCCTGAAGCAGGCGGTCAGCCTGTTCAAATTCGGCCCGGCGCGCAAAGCCGCCGCCATCCCGGCAGCCCGTCCGCAACCCGCCCTGAAACGCCTTGCAGCATGAACGCGCACACCTTTCCCGCGGTTGAATTCGATGCCGCCATCATCGGCAAACTGAGCCAGTCCGGCCCGCGCTACACCTCGTATCCGACCGCCGACCGCTTCCGGCCGGACTTCGGCTACGGCCAGTTCCTCGAGGCGGTGGCCGGCCTGCGCATGCGCCGCAGCCGGCGGCCCCTGTCGCTGTACATCCACATTCCGTTTTGCGACACGATCTGCTACTACTGCGGCTGCAACAAGATCGTCACCAAGGACCACGGCAAGGCCGCCACCTATCTCGGCTACCTGAAGCAGGAGATCGACATGCAGGGGCGCCTGTTCGCGGGCACGGGCACGATCGAGCAACTGCATTTCGGCGGCGGCACGCCGACCTACCTGAGCGACCGCCAGATGGGCGACCTGATGGAACACCTGCACGCCAATTTCGATTTCGCGCCGGACCAGCAGGGCGAGTACTCGATAGAAATCGATCCGCGCACCGTCAGCGCCGAGCGCGTGCACTCGCTGCGCGCGCAGGGCTTCAACCGCATCAGCCTGGGCGTGCAGGATTTCGATCCCGAAGTGCAGAAGGCCGTCAACCGCATCCAGCCGGAAGCGGAAACGCGGGCCGTGATGGACGCCGCGCGCGACGCCGGCTTCCGCTCGATCAGCATCGACCTGATCTACGGCCTGCCCAAGCAAAGCCTGGCCAGCATGGAGCAAACGCTGGACAAGGTGATCGCCGCCGCCCCGGACCGCATCGCGTTGTACAACTACGCCCACCTGCCGCACCTGTTCAAGCCGCAGCGCCGCATCGCCGAGGCCGACCTGCCGACACCCGAGGTCAAGCTGGAGCTGCTGGCGCTGAGCATCCGCCGCCTGTGCGCGGCCGGCTACGTCTACATCGGCATGGACCATTTCGCCAAGCCGGACGACGAGCTGGCGGTGGCGCAGCGCCAGGGCCTGTTGCAGCGCAACTTCCAGGGCTATTCGACGCGCGCCGAGGCCGACCTGATCTCCTGCGGCGTGTCGGCCATCAGCGCGGTCGGCGCCACCTACAGCCAGAACGAGAAAACGCTGGACGCCTATTATGAAAAGCTCGACGAGGGCAGGCTGCCGGTCGCGCGCGGCATCAAGCTCGATACCGACGACCTGCTGCGCCGCATCGTCATTCAAAAGCTGATGTGCAATTTCGAACTGTCGATGTCGTCGATCGAGCAGGCCTATCCGATCCGCTTCCCGCTGTACTTCGCGGCCGAGCTGGAAAAGCTGAAGGCGTTCGAGGAAGACGGCTTGCTGGTCGTCGATCCGGAGTGGATCACCGTCACGCCCAGGGGCCGTCTGCTGATACGCAACATCTGCATGGTGTTCGACCGCTACCTGGGCCTGCCACGCGCGGACGGCCCGCAACCGCTGCGCTACTCGAAAACGATTTGAGCCCATCATGAACGCCCTGCAGCTACTGCCCGTGTTTGTGGTCGGCCTGGCGGGCAGCGTCCACTGCATCGGCATGTGCGGCGGCATCGTCGGCGCCTTGACGGCCAGCGCGCAGCCGGCGCGCAGGGTGGTCGCCATCGTGCAGGTCGCCGACAGCGCGTTGCCGCGCGTGCTGGCTTACAACGCCGGCCGCATCGCCAGCTACATGACGGCCGGCGCGCTGGCGGGCGGCCTCGCGGGCGGCGCGCAAGACATGCTCGCGCTGGCCGGCGCGCAACTGGCCTTTTACTGGCTGGCCAACCTGATGCTGGTCGCGCTGGGCCTGTACCTGATGGACGCCTGGCGCGGCCTGGCGCTGCTGGAGCAGGGCGGCCGCGTGCTGTGGCGGCGCGCGCAGCCGGTGCTGGCGCCGATGATGAAGGCGCTGATGCCGGCGCGCCGGCCGCAGCAGGCGTTCGCGCTCGGGCTGCTGTGGGGCTGGCTGCCGTGCGGCATGGTCTACAGTGTGCTGCTGACCGCCATGCTCAGCGGCTCGGCCGGCAACGGCGCGGCGGTGATGCTGGCGTTCGGCCTCGGCACGCTGCCGATGCTGACCGGCCTGGGCCTGCTGGGCGCGCGCCTGCAAAGCGCCTTGCGGAAGAAAACTGTACGCGTCGCCTGCGGCCTGCTGGTGCTGGCCTTTGGCATGCTGGGACTGGCGCGCGCGGCCGGCGGCCTCACGCCCGCATGGATGGATAGCTTATGCCTGACACCACATTCGTAGAGCGCGTCCACAACGCAAGCGTCTGCTACCACTGCGGACTGCCGCTGCCGGCCGGCGGCAGCGCCGCATGGCAGGTGTCCATCGACGGCGCCGAGCGCGCCATGTGCTGCCCCGGCTGCGCGGCGGTGGCGCAGACCATCGTCGACCTCGGCCAGCAATCGTATTACCGCGATCGCGCCGGCTATGCGGCAACCGCCGACGGCGCGCAACTGGTGCCGCCCGAGCTGCAGCTGTACGACAACGCCGATCCCCGCTTCGCCCTCGACGGCGACAGCCGCGAAGCCATGTTCGCGGTCGAGGGCATACGCTGCGCCGCCTGCGTCTGGCTGATCGAGCAGCGCCTGGCCAGGCTGCCGGGCGTGGAAAGCGCCCAGCTCAACGTCGCCACCGAGCGCCTGTACGTGCGCTGGCGCAGCGAGGTTTGCGAACCCGGCGCCATCCTGGCCGCGCTGCACGCCATCGGCTATGCCGCCTATCCCTACGACGCCGGCCGCCACGGCGAGCAGCAGCGCAAGGCTTCCAAGACATTGGGACGCCAGCTGTTCGTCGCCGCGCTGTCGATGATGCAGGTGATGATGTACGTCGCCCCCGCCTATCTGGCCGACGACGGCACGCTGGACGACAGCATGGCGACGCTGATGCGCTGGGCCAGCCTGCTGCTGACCTTGCCGGCGATCTGCTATTCGGCGCAGCCGTTCTGGCGCGGCGCCTGGGCCAGCCTGCGGGCGCGCGCGCCGGGCATGGACTTGCCGGTGGCGCTGGGCATCGCCGCCGCCTTCGGCGCCAGCGTGGCGGCCACCGTGCGCGGACACGGCGACGTGTATTTCGACTCGGTGACGATGTTCATCTTCCTGCTGCTGTGCAGCCGCTACTTCGAGCTGCGCGCGCGCCGCAAGGCCGGCGCCGCGCTGGAGCGCCTGCAGCATGCGCTGCCCGCCTCCGCCACGCTGCTGGAAAATTATCCGGACAGCCACGCCGCCACGCTGGTCAAGGCCGCCGCGCTGGTTGTGGATAACCTCATCATGATCAAGCCGGGCGAGGCGGTGCCCGCCGACTGCGTCATCGTCGATGGCCGCACCTTGCTGGATGTGTCGCTGCTGAGCGGCGAGAGCGCGCCGGTCGCCAAGGCGGTCGGCGACGCCTTGCCGGGCGGTGCCATCAACGCCGGCACCGTGGTGGTCGCCCGCGTGACGCGCCGCGCGCAGGACAGCACCTTGTCCAGCCTGATCAAACTGATAGACCGCGCCGGACGCGACAAACCGCGCATCGCGCTGTGGGCCGACCGCGTGGCCGCCTGGTTCGTGGCTGCGCTGCTGCTGTTCGCGCTGGCCGCGTTCGGCTTCTGGTTCTGGCTCGACGGCTACAGCGCCGCGCGCGCGTGGCCGATCGCCATCGCGGTGCTGGTGGTGTCCTGCCCGTGCGCGCTGTCGCTGGCCACGCCGACCGCGCTGGCCGCCGCCACCGACCGGCTGCTGCGCGAAGGCGTGCTGGTCACCGGCCCGCAGACGCTGGAGACGCTGCACCGCGCCACGCACATCGTGTTCGACAAGACCGGCACGCTGACCCATGGCCGCCCCATGCTGCGGAAGATCCAGCCGCTGGGGAGGATGCAGCCGGACTTTTGCTTGCGGGTGGCCGCCGCGCTGGATGCCGGCAGCGCCCATCCATTGGCGCGCGCCATTGTCGGCGCCGCCGTCGACAACCACGGCCGCGAGGACTGGCAGGCCGGCGAGGTATGCGAAACCGCCGGCCGCGGCATCGAAGGCATGGTGCACGACCGGCGCTACCGCCTCGGCAGCGCCGGCTTCGTGGCCGGCTTGAGCGGCGCCGCGCCGCCGCACGATGCCGGCGCCGGCGTCACGCCCGTCTATCTCGGCGTGGAGGGGCAATGGCTGGCGTGCCTGCATCTGTGCGACGGCCTGCGCGACGACGCCCCGGCCACCGTCGACTATTTCCACCGGACCGGCAAGACCGTGGTGCTGCTGAGCGGCGACAACGACAGGCTGGTGCGCGAGGTCGGCGACCGGCTGGGCATCCACACCACCGTCGGCAACTGCCTGCCCGAGGAAAAGCTGGCCTTCGTCAAGCGCTTGCAGCAGCAGGGCGCGGTGGTGGCGATGATAGGCGACGGCATCAACGACGCGGCCGTGCTGAGCGCGGCCGACGTGTCGTTCGCGATGGGCGAGGGCGCCGCGCTGGCGCAGGCCCATGCCGACGCGGTGCTGCTGCACGGGCGCCTCGGCGCCGTGGCCGACAGCGCGCGCGTGGCGGCGCGCACGATGCGGGTGATCCACCAGAACCTGGCCTGGGCCAGCGTCTACAACCTGCTGGCGATACCGGCCGCGGCCATGGGCCTGCTCAATCCCTGGCTGTCCGGCGTCGGCATGGCGCTCAGTTCGGCCGTGGTGGTGGCCAACGCGCTGCGACTCAGAAGGAGTTCTTGATGGATGCGCTCTACCTGCTCGTTCCGATCAGCGTGCTGCTGGTGTTCGTGGCGCTGTGGATCTTTTTCAAGGCCTCGGACGACGGCCAGTTCGACGACCTGGTCGGCCCGGCGCTGCGCGTCCTGCAGGATGACGACAAGCCGCCGGAGGACTAGCTGGTTCCGGAATTTTTTGATCCACATCAAGGTTTTTTGGGTCCCACTTCCGTAACCTTTGATACACATCATCAAAGCGTTCTTGGGAGAACTTCAAGTGGACCTTGCACAGAACTACAACTACAAGATTGTGAAGCAATTCGCAGTCGCCACCGTGGTCTGGGGCATCGTCGGCATGCTGGTGGGCGTCATTATCGCCGCCCAGCTGGCATGGCCGTCGCTGAACCTGGACATTCCCTGGCTGACCTATGGCCGCCTGCGGCCGCTGCACACCAACGCGGTCATTTTCGCGTTCGGCATCTGCGGCCTGTTCGCCACCTCGTACTACGTGGTGCAGCGCACCTGCCAGGTGCGGCTGTTCTCGGACAAGCTGGCCGCCTTCACCTTCTGGGGCTGGCAGGCGGTCATCCTCAGCGCCGTCGTCACGCTGCCGATGGGCCTGACCCGCGGCAAGGAATACGCCGAGCTGGAATGGCCGATCACCCTGCTGATCGCCGTGGTCTGGGTCTCTTACGCGGTGGTGTTCTTCGGCACCCTGCTGACGCGCAAGGTCAAGCACATCTACGTGGCCAACTGGTTCTTCGCCGGCTACATCATCGCCGTGACGATCCTGCACGTGGTCAACGGCGCCAGCATGCCGGCCACGCTGTTCAAGTCGTACTCCGCCTACTCCGGCGTGCAGGATGCGATGATACAGTGGTGGTACGGCCATAACGCGGTGGGCTTCATCCTGACCGCCGGCTACCTCGGCATGGTCTACTACTTCATTCCCAAGCAGGCAGAACGTCCGGTGTATTCGTACCGGCTGTCGATCGTGCACTTCTGGGCGCTGATCTTCACCTATATGTGGGCCGGCCCGCACCACCTGCACTACACCGCGCTGCCGGACTGGACGCAATCGATCGGCATGGTGTTCTCGCTGATCCTGCTGGCGCCAAGCTGGGGCGGCATGATCAACGGCATCATGACCCTGTCGGGCGCCTGGCACAAGCTGCGCACCGACCCTATCCTGAAGTTCATGATCGTCTCGCTGTCGTTCTACGGCATGGCCACCTTCGAAGGCCCGATGATGTCGATCAAGACCGTCAACGCGCTGTCGCACTACACCGACTGGGGCATCGCCCACGTCCACGGCGGCGCGCTGGGCTGGGTCGGCTTCATCACCATGGGTTCGATCTACTACCTGCTGCCGCGCCTGGCCGGCCAGCAAAAGATGTGGAGCACCCGCCTGATCGACGTGCACTTCTGGGTCGCCACCATCGGCATCGTGCTGTACATCGCCGCGATGTGGATCGCCGGCGTGATGCAGGGCCTGATGTGGCGCGCCGTCAATCCGGACGGCACGCTGACCTACACCTTCGTCGAGGGCGTCAAGGCCACCTATCCGTACTACGTGGTGCGCTTCGGCGGCGGCCTGCTGTACCTGAGCGGCATGTGCCTGATGGGCTACAACACCTGGATGACCTTGCGTAACCGCGACACCGCCGTGGCACGCATTCCCGCGCTGGCCGCCGGCCACGCCTGATATCGGAGCACAGTATGAAATCGAAATTTTCACATGACTGGATCGAGAGAAACCCCTGGCTGCTGATCGCGCTGGTGACGCTGGTGGTCAGCGTCGGCGGCGCCGTCGAGATCGTGCCGCTGTTCTTCCAGAAATCCACCACCGAGCCGGTGGCGGGCCTGAAGCCCTATTCGCCGCTGCGCCTGGCCGGCCGCGACATCTATGTGCGCGAAGGCTGCTACAACTGCCACTCGCAGATGGTGCGTCCATTCCGCGCCGAGACCGAGCGCTACGGCCACTACTCGGTGGCCGGCGAGTTCGTCTACGACCGGCCGTTCCAGTGGGGTTCCAAGCGCACCGGTCCCGACCTGGCGCGCGTGGGCGGCCGCTACAGCGACGAATGGCACCGCACCCACCTGGCCAATCCGCGCGACGTGGTGCCGGAATCGAATATGCCCAACTACCCGTGGCTGGCGCAGACGTCGCTGGTGCCGGAATCCATCGTGCCGAAGATGAAGGCGCTCAAGCGTTTGGGCGATCCCTACACCGACGCCGAGATCGCCGCCGCCCCGGCCGAGCTGAAAGACAAGACCGAAGAAGACGCCCTGGTCGCCTACCTGCAAGGCCTGGGCACATTGATCAAGACGAGGAACTAGCATGGCTATCGACACTCTGTTTGACCGCGCCAGCAGCGTGATGACGGTGATTTCCTTCATCACCTTCGCCGGTATCCTGTGGTGGGCCTTCATCCACAACAAGGAAGCCGACTTCGCCACGGCGGCGCAACTGCCGTTCGACGACGAGGACGCTGAAAAGGAGGCCCATCATGGCTGACTTCACCAACGGCTTCTGGGACCTGTACATCGCCGTGTTGACCCTGCTCGGCATCGCCGGCTGCGGCATCCTGCTGTTCTCCCAATCGAAGGTCAAGGGCCAGCCCGGCCAGACCACCGGCCACATGTGGGACGAAGACTTGACCGAGCTGAACACGCCGATGCCGCGCTGGTGGATGTGGCTGTTCTACATCACCATCGTGTTCGGCCTGGCCTATTTGTTCCTGTACCCGGGCCTGGGCGCCTACGCCGGCAAGCTGGGCTGGAAATCGTCCGGCCAGTACCAGGCCGAGCTGAAGCAGGCCGAGACCGACTACGGCCCGCTGTTCGCGCAATACCAGAAGCAGGACCTGAAGGCGGTGGCGGCCGATCCGAAGGCG
Source organism: Duganella sp. Dugasp56 (assembly GCF_047304105.1). NCBI lineage: Bacteria > Pseudomonadati > Pseudomonadota > Betaproteobacteria > Burkholderiales > Oxalobacteraceae > Duganella > Duganella sp. Dugasp56. Next base: position 70,645 of record NZ_JBGLYQ010000014.1, on the reverse strand, counting down.
CACGCCATCGGCGAGCGGCTGTTCCTGACCTACTGCGCGCAATGCCACGGCTCGGACGCGCGCGGCAACAAGGGCTTCCCCAACCTGACCGACAAGGACTGGCTGTTCGGCGGCGCGCCGGAAACCATCAAGGAAACCATCCTGCACGGCCGCACCGGCATGATGCCGCCGATGGGCGCGGCTCTCGGTTCGGACAAGGACGTGGAAAACGTCGCGCACTACGTGCTCAGCCTGTCCGGCTCGACCGCCGATCCGATCAAGGTGGTGTTCGGCAAGGACAAGTTCGGCGCCTGCATGGCTTGCCACAGCGCCGGCGGCACCGGCAACCAAGCCCTCGGCGCGCCCAACCTGACCGACAAGATCTGGCTGTTCGGCGGCAGCGCCGAGACCGTGATGGAAACCATCCGCAAGGGCCGTACCACCACCATGCCGGCGTTCGAGGACTTCCTCGGCGACGCCAAGGTGCACGTGCTGGCCGCCTACGTGTGGAGCCTGTCGAACGACGCCGGCGCGCCGGCGGCGATACCCGCCATGGCCGCCGCGCCCGCCGCCGCGCCTTGATGGACTGATGCGATGACCGATGCAGCCCCACAAGTGATCAAGATGTACGCGGCCCGCGAGGAAATCTATCCGCGCGAAGCCAGCGGCCGCTACGCCCGCCTGCGCTGGCTGTTTGTCTGGCTGACGCAGCTGGCGTTCTACTGCACGCCGTGGCTGCAATGGAACGGTCGCCAGGCCCTGCTGTTCGACCTGGGGGCGCGCAAGTTCTACATCTTCGGCCTGGTCCTGTGGCCGCAGGACTTCATCTACCTGGCCGCGCTGCTGATCATCTGCGCCTACCTGCTGTTCCTGGCGACGGCGGTGGCGGGGCGGGTGTGGTGCGGCTTCGCCTGTCCGCAAACGGTGTACACCGAGATCTTCCTGTGGATAGAACGCAAGATCGAAGGCAAGCGCAGCGCCCGCATGCTGCTGGACCGGCAACCGCCCTCGGCGCGCAAGTTCGCGAAGAAAAGCGCCAAGCACCTGGCCTGGGGCGCGGTGGCGCTGTGGACCGGCTTCACCTTCGTCGGCTATTTCACGCCGATCAAGCTGCTGGGTGGCGAGGTGCTGAGCTTGAACTTCGGCCCGTGGGAATGGTTCTGGGTGGTGTTCTACAGCTTCGCCACCTACGGCAACGCCGGCTGGATGCGCGAACAGGTGTGCAAGTACATGTGCCCGTATGCTCGCTTCCAGAGCTCGATGTTCGACCGCGACACGCTGATCATCACCTACGACAGCGCGCGCGGCGAACCGCGCGGCCCGCTGTCGAAAACCGAAAACGGCAACGGCGGCTCCTGCATCGATTGCTCGATGTGCGTGCAGGTATGCCCGACCGGCATCGACATCCGCGAGGGCCTGCAGTATGAATGCATAGGCTGCGCCGCCTGCGTCGACGCCTGCAACGGCGTGATGGACAAGATAGGCCAGCCGCGCGGCCTGATCCGCTACAGCACCGAGCGGGCGATGCTGATGCACTACACGCCGACCGAGATCCGCCAGCGCACGCTGCGCCCGCGCGTGAAGATCTACGCCGGCATCCTGGCGCTGATCGTCATCGGCGTCGGCACCGCGCTGGCGCTGCGCACGCCGCTCAAGCTGGACGTGATCCGCGACCGCGGCGCCATGGGCCGCGAGGTCGAGGACGGCATGATCGAAAACGTCTACCGGCTGCAGATCATGAACACTTCCGAGCAGGCCCACACCTACCGCATCGCCGTCAGCGGCCTGGCAACCTTGACCCAGGTGACGCCGGACCTGGTGCGGGTCGAGGGCACCGAAACCAAGGCCCATGCGATCCGGCTGCGCACGGCGCACGGCGCCGGCCATCCGGGCTCGAACAAGATCGAGATCGAACTGACCGCGGTCGACCAACCGTCGCTGCGGGTGGAAGAACACGCGGTGTTTTTCGTGCCGCGTTAAGGAGAGCAAGATGAGCGTAACAATGACGATGGCCACGGCGACGCCGTGGTGGAAGCAGCGCTGGCCGTGGCTGCTGATGGCCGGCCCGGCGCTGGTGGTGGTGGCCGGCACCTATACCGGCTGGCTGGCGTTCTCGCAGCAGGACGCGCTGGTGGTCGGCGACTACTACAAGCAGGGCAAGGCGATCAACCAGGATTTGCGGCGCGACCGCCTGGCGTCGTCGCTGGGCCTGTCGGTGTCGCTGGGCTATGACGCCACGCAGGGCTTGCTGGCGGGGCAATTGCGCCGCCGCACCGACGATCACGGCAGGACGGAGCGGCTGTTCGTGCACCTGTCGCATGCGACATTGCCGGAAAAAGACATCAAGCTGGTGGTGCAGCCGGACGAATTCGGCGCGTTCCAGATCAACCTGCCGATGCTCGAGCGCAGCCGCTGGGTGGTGCTGGTGGAAGGCGAAAAACGCGACTGGCGGCTGGCCGGCACGTGGAGCTGGCCGGGGCAGCGCGAGGTGACGCTGAGCGCCGACTAAGCCTCGACCAGGCTACGCCGCACTCAGCCGATCAGGTATTCGCGCGCCATCAGCCTTGCACGATGCAAGCGGCTCTTGATCGCGGCCGTGGTGAGACCGAGCTGTTCGGCGATCTCGCCGATCGACAGTTCGGCAAAATCGCGCAGCAACACCACTTGCAGGTAATCGGCCGGCAGCGATTCGAGCGCGTTGACCAGTTCCAGCCGCAGGCCGGCCGTATCCTGGCTGGCCAGCCATTGCTCGGCGCGCTCGTCGTCCCACGGATCGTGGCCCAGCGCGGCGCGGCCCAGCCGGTGGCATTCGCGCTTGACGACCTGGAACAGCCAGCCGGAAAACGCGGCCAGCATGCGCACCGACGACAGCCGGCGCGACAGCACCAGCAGCGCTTCCTGCACGGCGTCGTCGACGTCGCCGATCAGGCAGTTGCGCTGGGCGTAGCGGCGGATATCGGGCTGGCACAGCCGCAGCAGCTGCGCCAGCGCCGCCGGATCGCCGCGATGGGCGGCGTCCAGCACCGGTAGATGTTGTTCGGCCAGACTCATGCGTTCCCTAGATTTTGCCTTGTTTGGCGGCGTTGTCGAGCCGGCGGCCGACCAGCGCGCACATCGGGCAGAAGCCGAACAGGCCGGAACCGGCGATGCCGGCCGCCGATGCCGCCACCACCGTGCCCCACATGCCGCCCAGCACGGCCAGGCCCAGGTAGATGGCGGCCAGGCCGGCGATGACGCGCAGCGCGCGCTCCCAGTTCGGTACGTTTTTCACATAAAACATTATGCTCTCCTTGTGTCGCAGAGGAAGTCCCTCGGCTACTAAGAGGCCGCTTCAGGCCATTTCGATTCGCGCCGTCGAAAATATTTCTTATCCTGTTGCCTTGGCCGCCCTTTGATAGGAGAATTCCCTAGCGTTTAAGACTGATCCCACCCACGCCCGATTGTGAAGGATGCGATGAAGTCACCCGGTATCAAGGCAAAAGTAGCGCTGGCCACCAGCATCACCTCCATCCTGATGATCGCGCTGGTGACGGTGGTGCAGACCCAGCGCATGCAGGAAGACTTCACCAAGGTGCTGTTCGCCCAGCAAACGGCGCTGATCAACCGCACCGCGGAAGAGCTCGACGACAAGCTGATGATGTTGCTCGACATCATCGCCGTGTCCGCCCGCAACCAGCCGCCGGGCATCGCCAGGTCCACCGACCAGCTGCGCGACTATTACCAGGACCGCGCCGTGCTGGCCTTGTTCGACGACCTGCTGGTGCTCAGCCCGCAGGGCCAGCTGATCGCCGACCTGCCGGTGGTGCCGGGCCGCGTCGGCATCAACGCCTCCGACCGCGAATACTTCAAGACGGTGATGCGCACCCGCAAGCCGATGATCACCGAACCGCTGATCGGCAAGGTCAACAAGCAACCCATCGTGCAGATGATCGCCCCGGTGCTCAACGCCAAGGGCGAGGTGGTAGGCGTGCTGATCGGCGTGCTGCGCCTGTACAAGGACAATCTGCTCGGCCATTTGCGCAACGCCAAGGTCGGCCAGAGCGGCTATTACTTCGCGCTGACCAAGGGCCCGGCGCCGGTGTATGTGCTGCATCCCGAGCTGAACCGGCTGCTGCAGCCGCGCCAGCCCAACGCCAACGCGGCCACCACGCTGGCGCTGGAGCACGGCTTTGAAGGCACGCTCGACAGCATCAACGGTTCGGGCCAGCGCGCGCTCAACAGCTACAAGTCGCTGAAATCGGTGAACTGGGTGCTGTGCGCCTCGCTGCCGGCCAAGGAAGCGTTCGAGCCCTTCGACGGCGTGCTGTACCGCCTGCTGCTGTGGAGCGGGCTGGCCTCGCTGCTGGCGGCGCTGCTGATCGGCTGGGTGACCTTGCGTCTGATGGCGCCGCTGGTCAAGCTGCGCGACGCCATCGTCGCGCTGCGCGACAATCCCGGCCGCTTCACGCCGCTGCCGACCTATGCGCAGGACGAGGTGGGCCAGCTGACCACCGCGTTCAACGACCTGATGCACGAGCGGCTGGCGGCCGACGCCCGCCTGCAAAGCCTGGTGGAATTCGCGCCGAACGCCATCGTCGTGGTCGGCGTGGACGGCGCCATCGAGACCTTCAACCGCGAAGGCGAGCGCTGCTTCGGCTACAGCCGCGACGAGGTGCTGGGCCAGCCGCTGGAAGTGCTGGTGCCGGAGCGGCTGCGCGGCCAGCACGCCGCGCATCGCCTGAAGTTCTTCGCCGACCGCCTCAGCGCCGAACCGGTGCGCATGGGCAGCGGCGCCGCGCTGTACGGCCTGCGCCGCGACGGCAGCGAGTTCCCGCTCGAGATCAACCTGAGCGCGGTGCGCACCGACCAGGGCACCAAGGTGCTGGCGGTGATCTCCGACATCACCGAACGCCTGCGCCTGCAAAGGGAAGTGGAGGCGCGCGCCGCCGAGCTGGAGCGCGAACGCGACCGCGCCGAGGCGGCCAACCGCGCCAAGAGCGAGTTCGTGGCCAATATGAGCCATGAAATCCGCACGCCGATGAACGCTGTGCTGGGCATGGCCTACCTGCTCGGCAATACCGAGCTGACCACGCAGCAGCGCAAATACCTGAGCATGGTGCGGGTGTCCGGCCAGTCGCTGCTGGGCATCCTCAACGACGTGCTGGATTTCTCCAAGATCGAGGCGCGCCACATGGAATTGTCGCCGGTGGAGTTCGCGCTGGACGATACGATGAATTCGCTGGCCACGCTGATGACGATGAACGCCGGCGACAAGGAACTGGAGCTGGCCATCAGCGTCGATCCGGCCGTGCCGCGGCACTTGCGCGGCGACGCCATGCGGCTGCAGCAGATCCTGGTCAACCTGGCCGGCAACGCCATCAAGTTCACCGAGCACGGCGAGGTGGTGGTCGGTGTCGAGCTGGAGGCGCGCGAGGACCAGCACGCGCTGCTGCGCTTCGAGGTGCGCGACACCGGCATCGGCATGACCGACAGCCAGCTGGCGCAGCTGTTCAACGCCTTCTCGCAGGCCGACCAAAGCATCACGCGGCGCTTCGGCGGCACCGGCCTGGGCCTGGCCATCACCAAGCGCTTGATTGAGCTGATGGGCGGGCAGATCGCCGTCGACAGCGTGCCGGGCCAGGGCTCGACCTTCTGGTTCAGCCTGCCGTTCGAGATCCTGCCCGAGCAGCCGGACGAGCGCCGGCGGCCCGCGCTGGGCCAGTTGCGCCTGCTGGTGGCGGACGACAACCGCACCAGCCGGGAAGTGATCGCCAAGCTGATACGGGCCTGGGGCTGGCACGCCGACGAAGTCGATTCCGGCGCGGCGGCGCTGCTGCGCTACCGCCAGGGCCAGGCGCGGCAGCAGCACTACGACGTGGTGCTGGCCGACTGGCACATGCCCGGCATGGACGGGCTGGCCACCGCCAAGGGCATACGCGCGGCGGCGGCCGGCCAGAAGCAGCCCATCGTGGTGATGGTCAATGCCTTCGCCCGCGACCGCCTGGAGGAAATCTCCAACGCGCCGGAGGCGGACGTGGTGCTGGTCAAGCCGATCACCAGTTCCAACCTGTTCGACGCGCTGCACCAGGCGCTGGCGGACAAGAGCGACGGCGCGCAACAGGCGGCTGCCGAGCAGGGCATCGCCGGCAGCCTGACCGGCGTGCGCCTGCTGCTGGTGGAGGACAACGCGCTCAACCAGGCGGTGGCGCGCGGCATCCTGGAGCTGGCCGGCGCCGAGCTGGACGTGGTGGGCGACGGCAGCCAGGCGGTCGAGCTGCTGCGCGCCGGCGCCAACCACTACGACCTGGTGCTGATGGACATGCAGATGCCGGTGATGGACGGCTTTACCGCCACCAGCATCCTGCGCAAGGAACTGCGGCTGACGCTGCCGATCATCGCCATGACGGCGGGCGTGCTCGGTTCCGAGCGCCACCGCTGCACCGAGGTCGGCATCACCGACTTCATCCCCAAGCCGATCGAGGTGGAGGAAATGATGGTCGTGCTGCTGCGCAACCTGCCCGCCAGGCTGGACGCGGCGGCGGCGCCTGAACCTCCGCCGGAACCGCCGCCAGCCCCCGTCGACGAAGCCAGCATCTTCAATATGGACAGCCTGATGCGGGTGATGGGCAAGGATCCCAAGGGCCGCCTGGTGATGTTCAAGATGGTGCGCGGCGCCCTCGACACCGGCATGGCGCCGGTCGACCTGGCCGGCGAGGCCCTGCAGGAAGGGCGGCTGCGCGACGCGGCCCGCGCCTTCCACAGCCTGCGCGGCGCGGTCGGGGTGCTGGGCGCCAAGCGCCTGGTCGAGGCCACCATCGCCGCCGAGGACGCCATCAATGGCCAGCGCAACGACGAGCTCGACGAACGCTACCGGGCGGTGCGCGCCGAGCTGGAACAGACGCTGGCGCGGGCCCGCGCCTGGCTCGAACGCGAGCAATCCTGAGCGCCGGCCGTGATGGCGGCGTTACAAACGAATAGTATTGATAATAATTCGCATTTACAAATGTAAGGAAACTTGCTATTCTTATCGGGTTGAAATACAGCCAACCCGGCAGCCAGACGCGGTCTTCAGAGAAGAATCAAGCGCAGCCAGCCGCTATATTCTTTGAGAAAGACGCCTGAAATGATCAAGAGCCGCAAACACGCGCAATCGCGCTTCAACCAACATATGGGTGCGGCGCTGGCCGTGATGCTGCTGCCGGTGGCCGCCCACGCCGCCGAGAAGGGCGACGCCGGCGCGCCGGTGATCGTGGCCGGCGCCAACCAGACGCTGCAGGAAATCAAGGTCCAGGGCAGCACCCTCAACGATTTCAAGGCCGACAAGGCCTCGTCCGCCAAGTACACCGAAAAACTGGTCGACACCGCCCAGTCGATCAGCGTCATCAAGAAGGAGCTGATCGAACAGCAAGGCGCCGTCACGCTGACCGAAGCGCTGCGCAACACGCCGGGCGTGGGCGCCTTCTTCCTCGGCGAAAACGGCAGCACCAACACCGGCGACGCCATCTACATGCGCGGCTTCGACGCCTCCGGCAGCATCTACGTCGACGGCGTGCGCGACGTCGGCTCGATCTCGCGCGACACCTTCAACATCGAACAGATCGACGTGCTCAAGGGCCCGGCCGGCACCGACAACGGCCGCAGCTCGCCGACCGGCTCGATCAACCTGGTCAGCAAGCAGCCGCTGCTGGAAAACGCCTACAGCGGCGCCGTCACCTTCGGCAGCGGCCGGCAAAAGCGCGCCAGCGCCGACCTCAACCAGGTGATCAACGCCGACACCGGCACCGCCTTCCGCCTCAACATCCTCGACCAGGACAGCGGCAATCCGGCGCGCGACGTGGTCAAGAACAAGCGCTGGGCCGTCGCGCCGACGCTGGCGTTCGGCCTGAACAGCCCGACCCGCGTCTACCTGGACTTGCTGCACGTTAAGCAAAACAACATCCCCGACGGCGGCGTGCTGACCATCGGCCTGCCGGGCTACACCACGCCGGACGCCACCCGTCCGTTCCTGAGCAGCGCCAAGCCGGTCGATCCGAACAACTTCTACGGCTCGACGCTGGACCATGACGACGTCAAGGCCGACATGTTCACCGTGCGCGTCGAGCACGACTTCGCCGGCGGCGCCAGGCTGCAGAACACCACCCGCTGGGGCAAGACCACGCAAAGCTATCTGCTGACCTCGTTCACGGCGACCACCGCCAACCTGCCGACGGCCACCGTGAACAAGGACAGCAATCCCGACAGCTGGACCCTGAAGCGCACCAACCTGAACTTCAAGGACCAGTCGAACGAGATCGTCACCAACCAGACCACCATCACCTTCGACGCTGTCACCGGCGCGGTCAGGCACACCATCGTCGGCGGCCTCGAGCTGACCAACGAGAAGCAGCTGAACTACACCTGGGCGGCCATCTCCGGCGCGCTGCCGGACACCAGCATCTACCACCCGAACCCGAACGCGCCGGTCACGCTGACCTACGGCCGCAACGGCGCCAACGGCAACGGCCAGACCAGCACCGAGAGCGTGTACGCCTTCGACACCGCCAAGTTCGGCGACCAGTGGATCATCAACGGCGGCGTGCGCGTCGACCACTACAACACCACCTTCAACGGCATCGCGCTGCAGGCGGCGGCCACGCCGCAAGTGCTGCCGATCGGCACCAGGATCCCGACCTCGCTGGAATCGGGCGACAACCTGATCAACGGCAAGCTGTCGGTGCTGTTCAAGCCGACCGCCGAGAGCAGCGTCTACGGCCTGGTCGCCACGTCGAAAGCTCCACCGGGCGGCAATACCTTCACGCTGAGCACGGCGGCCAACAGCGCCGCCAACCCGAACTACGATCCGCAGGTGACCACCAACTACGAGTTCGGCACCAAGTGGGATCTGCTGAAGCAGAAACTGTCTCTGTCGGCCGCCGCCTACCGCACCGAAGTGAAGAACGAGATCGAAGTCGATCCGACCGACTCGACCAAGTTCTACCAGAACGGCAAGAAGCGCGTGCAGGGCATCGAGCTGGGCGTGACCGGCGAACTGATGCGCAACTGGCTGATCAGCGCCGGCTACACCCGCATGTCGACCAGCATCGAATCGGGCAAGCTGACCACCGCCAGCGGCGAGAACGCGCTGACCTACACGCCCAAGCAGGCGTTCACCGCATGGACCTCGTACACGCTGCCGATGGGCCTGCAGATCGGCGGCGGCGCCCGCTTCAGCGACAAGCTGCTGCGCGGCACCGACGGCGCCGTCGGCACCCCGGCCTACGCCGATTCATACTGGGTCTACGACGCCATGGCTTCGTACCCGCTCAACAAGCACGTCGACCTGCGCCTGAACGTCTACAACCTGGCCGACAAGCAGTATGTGCAGGCGATCAACAAGTCGGGCTACCGCTACACCCCGGGCGCGCCGCGCTCGGCCAGCGTGACGGCCAACTTCAAGTTCTAAGCGCCGCACCCGCTGTCGTGTAGCTGGGCCCCGACCTCACCGGCGGGGCTTTTTCATTTTAAGGAGATGATCATGATGCTGCATATTCCCGCCGTGCTGAGCCGCGAACAGGTGGCCGCGATGCGGCGCCGCCTCGACCAGTCGGACTGGGTGGACGGCCGCGCCACCGTCGGCGCCCAGGGCGCGCAGGTCAAGCAGAACCGCCAGCTGGCCGAGGGCTCGGCGCTGGCGCAGGAACTGGGCGCGATCGTGCAGGCGGGGCTGGCGCACAGTCCGCTGTTCTTCTCCGCCGCGCTGCCGCTGCGCACCTGTCCGCCGCTGTTCAACAGCTACGCCGGCGGCGAGCACTACGGCGCCCATGTCGACGGCTCGATGCGGCGCATGACGCCGGGCGGCCAGTGGCTGCGCACCGACGTCTCGTCGACCTTGTTCCTCAGCGATCCGGACGAATACGACGGCGGCGAGTTGATCGTCACCGACGCGTATGGCGAACATGAGGTCAAGCTGCCGGCCGGCGATCTGATTTTATATCCGTCCACCAGCGTGCACCGGGTCGAGCCGGTCACGCGCGGGGCGCGGGTGTGTTCCTTCTTCTGGACCCAGAGCATGGTGCGCGACGACATGCGCCGCGGCATGCTGCTGGAGCTGGACCAGAACATCCAGAGCCTGCGCGCGCGGCTGGGCGACTGTGCGGAACTGGTCGGCCTGACCGGCCATTATCACAACCTGCTGCGGCAGTGGAGCGAGGTCTGACTCAGGCCGCAGCCGGCGCATAACGGCGCTCGACGCGGTTGCCGATCGGACGCAGCGTGGACATCAGCACGAACACGGCGTTGGACAGGCGCGGCTCGTAATAACTGATGACGGCGGCCAGCGCCGCAATCGCCATCACGCCGCAACTGCGCACCACTGTCGCGCGGTAGGCGCCTTCCGCCATCGGATGCACGCACAGGCCGGGATGGTGATAAATGCGGCGCGCCAGCAACAGCGCGGACACGCCCATCCAGATCATCACGCCGGAATAGATCAGCTGGCCGGTAAAGGAAGGGAACTGGCTGTTGACCGCCGAGGCGAACGGCAGCAGCGCGGCGCCGGCCAGGTTGAGGATGGTCAGCCACAGCAGGCCCGGATCGGCGTGGCGCACGTAGCTGTACAGGCGATGGTTGGCGATCCAGAAGATCGCCAGCACGAAAAAGCTGATCAGCCACGAAATCAGGTTGGGGATCAGGCCCACGAGGACGCCGCGCAACTCCGCCTCGCCGGCAAGATGGGCATGCTCGGGCAGGCGCAGATCGATCACCAGCAAGGTCATGGCGACGGCGAAAATGCCGTCGACCAGCGCTTCGATGCGGTGCTTGCTCAGCTGCGGGTGGCTGTCGTGGCTCAGGTCGGTCATCGGTGATCCTGTTGTTAATTGAACAGCCGCCATTTTTGCCGCGAAATGTGAAAATTGCAACAACGACCGGTTCCGGTGTATCGTGCTGGCCTGTCCAACATCTTCGATAACGCCATGACCAAACTCTCCGCCGTAACGGCCCTGCTGACATCGCTCCTATGCGCGGGCTGCATGACTATCATCCCGCAGTCGCCCAATGCGTCCGCGCGCAGCGGCGGCGCGGCGGTGTGCGAAACGTCGGCGGACGGCCGACAGGTGAGCTGCGGTGGCGCCGCGGAACTCTGCGGCAAGTCGGCGGACGGCCAGCAGGTCGCCTGCGGCGGCCGCGCCGAATACTGTGAGAAATCCGCCGACGGCCGCGCGGTGGCCTGCGGCGGCCGGGCTCAAGTCTGCGAACGCTCAGCCGACGGGCGTGCCGTCGCCTGCGGCGGCCAAGCCCAGACGTGCCTGAAATCGGCCGACGGCATGGCCGTGGCCTGCGGCGGCGCCAGGTAAGCGCCCGTCAAGCCCCGGTTGCCTTGGTCTGCGCGGCCAGGCGGGTCGCGTGATAGCGATCGATGCGCCAGGCGTCGCCTTCGCGTTTGAAGACCGCCGTTTCCAGAAAACCGTATGCGGTTTCCTTGCCATCGTTGGCGATCCAGACGGCATCGTTGCGCACCGTGGTCCAGGCGACGTCGCCCTGCACCTGGGTGCGAAACCCGTGCAGAAACGCCCGTTGCCGCCCCAGCGCGGCGCTGGGTGTCAGCAACGCCAGCAAGGCGGCCTTATCGAAGATACGGTCATGCTCGATCTTGACGAATTCCGCTGTCAAGCCGGCGTCGACCGCGTCCCAGTCATGGGCCTCCAGCGCGCGGTGCCAGTCCATCAGGGCCGCCTCGGCGGCGCGGGCGTCAGACTCAAGGATATGCATGGCCGATTCCCTTGGGGTTGTTGTTGCGGAAGGAGCCTAAAGGTTAGCACGGAGATGTATTGACCGCTGCTATTGACCGTTGCTTATCTCAGCAGGCCAAGCTGGATCAGGCTGCCGGCGGTGGAGACGATGGCCTCCTCCCGCGATCGCGGCGTCCAGCCGAGCAGACGGCGCGCCTTTTCGCCGGTGGCGTTCAGGTTCAGTCCCAGCAGCGGCGTGACTCCTTTCAATGACGGATTGCCCAGGGCGCCAAGGCGCACCAGCCAGTTCGGCAATACCCGCGTCGATACCTTGCCGGCGGCGGGGCCCATACGATGCCGCAACACCCTGGCGATGTCGGCCAGCCACATGCTTTCGCCGGCGATGGCGAGGAAGCGCTGACCGCTCGCCGACGGATGCGTCATGGCGCGCAGGTGCAGGTCGGCCACGTCGCGCACATCGACCAGGCCGGTATTGATGCGCGCGCAGGCCTGTCCCTCCATCATGCCCTTGATCAGGCGGATGGAATGCGAGTAGTCGGCGCCGAGCGCCGGGCCGAGCACGGTGACCGGGTTGACGGCGGAGAGCTCGAGCCCGCCGCCTTCCCGGGCGATGAAATCCCAGGCCGCGCGCTCGGCCAGCGTCTTCGATTTCTGATAAGGCCACACCTTGCCGCTCAGATCGCTCCAGTCGGTCTCGTCGAACGGGCGCTCCATCTGCTTGTGTCCGGCGCAGACCGCGCCGAAGGCGGAGGTCAGCACCACGCGCTCGACCCCGGCATCGCGCGCCGCGCGCAGCACGCGAAGATTGCCTTCGACGGCGGGCTGGATCCAATCCTCCTCGCGGGTCTGGTCGCCCGACGGCGTCGGCGAGGCGCCGTGCAGCACATAGGCGCAGCCGGCGGCGGCCTCGGCCCAGCCGCCGTCCGCGGTGAGATCGGCCACAACGAAGGACAGGTGGTCATCCGGCCGCATTCCGCCGGTCTTGAGGTTATCCCGTACTTCCGCTTCCCGCGCCAGCGAGCGGACGGTGGTGCGTACCTGATATCCGTCGCGCAGCAGCGCCAGGATGCAGTGCTGGGCGATGAACCCGGTGCCACCGGTGACGAGTACTGGTTTTTCTTTGTTCATATAAATCTCCTTGGTCCGAAAAAACGGCAAGGGAATGATATGGCGGGAATTTGGTACTGTGAATGCTTCAAAATGCGCGCTACTTGTGCGATAGTACAAAAATGAGCACCGATCCTTTTTCCGACATTCTCAAATTCACCAACGCCGAATCGCTGGTCACCGGCGGTTTCAAGGCGGGAGGGAGGTGGGCCGTCCGTTTTCCTGCGCCGGAAAAAATCAAGTTCTTTGCGGTGGTAAAGGGCGCTTGCTGGGTAAGCATAGACGGCGAAGCGGAACCGGTGCGTTTTGAAACGGGGGACGTCGGCCTGTTGACCGCCAAGCGCTCTTTCGTGCTGGGCAGCGATCCCGATGCGGTGCCGGTCGACGCAATGAGCGTGTTTGCCGGCGGCAGCGCGACGCTGGGCGACGGCAACGATTTCGAGCATATCGGCGGCCACGTGCTGCTCGACCCGGCCAGCGGCCGCTTGCTGGCGGACGTACTGCCGCCCTGGATACACGTGCCGGCTGCGTCACCGCAGGCGACCACCTTCCGCTGGCTGCTCGACCAGCTGGTGGAAGAGGGCGTTGCCCAGCTGCCAGGTGCGCAGCTGGTATCGGCGCAACTCGCGCAGCTTCTCTTCATCCAGATAGTGCGCGCCCACCTGAAGACCACCAGCGCCATGCCCAGCGGCTGGCTGCGGGCGCTGGGCGATCCACGCATCGCGCCGGCGCTGCGCTTGATGCACGGCGATCCCGCCCGCGCCTGGCATCTGGAGGAACTGGCCAAGGCCTGCGCGATGTCCCGCACCTCGTTCGCGGTGCATTTCCGGACCGTCGCCGGCGTGGCGCCGCTGACCTATCTGACCGAATGGCGCATGCGCCTAGCCGAACGCGCCTTGCGGGACGAAACCACGCAGGTCGCCGTGGTCGCCCGTTCGCTCGGCTATACGTCCGAGAGCGCCTTCAGCAACGCCTTCAAACGCCTCAACGGCAGCTCACCCAAGGCGTACAGGAACGCCATGCGCTGACCACTGATAACAGCGGCTTAGTCCTCGTTTGACTGCCAAGTTTTAACCAACCGGTCGCAGTTTATGCACGGGTCGGCGCATTCGGCTAGACCACGGTCCGGCTATCGCCTAAGGTGAAAACTTTCATACCTCGGGACTTTCCATGCGCGTTTTACTTTCCCTCACCCTTCTTGCATTGTGCCTGGCCAGCCCGGTACATGCCGCGGATAAACCTGCCGGCGCCCATGCGGCCGACATCGCGCCAATAGAAAAGGTGGTCGAGCAATTCAAGGCTGCAATCATCGCTCGTGACGGCAATACCCTTGCCAACCTCTTCCTGCAGAACCACGACAGTTGGTTGTCGGTTGCCGACGAGGCGAAATGGGAGAAGGTGAAGGCGCTCAATCCGCAGGCGCCCAAGGTGTTCCCTTCGAGCTGGAAGAAGTTCTCCAAATTTATCCAGGACGCAAAGGTGCCAGTCGAGGAGCGCTTCTACAACGTGCGCATCGATACCAATGGCGCTGTCGCCTCGGTCTGGTTCGATTTCGACTTCCTTGTCGACGACAAGGTGACCAATCGCGGCAGCGAGAGCTGGCAGATGGTGCGCTCGGAAGATGGCTGGAAGATCAGCTCAATGCTTTTTTCGATAGGTGACTGACACGATACAATGACCAGATTGCATTCTGGAAACCCAACGTGAAAGTCGAAACCCCCTTGCTCGTTCCCGTGCTGGCCGCACTGCCGGTTTGCGCCTGCATGGCCATCCTCGGCCTGCCCGCCTTCGGTCATGGCAATGTGGTTGCCTTCCGTACGCTTTTCTTTGTCGCCTGCCTGGCATGGCTGATTCCGCTGACGCTGCTGCAGCGGGCCATGTGGCGCCGCGAGTGGCCCTGGCTGCGGATGGCGCTGGTGCTGCTGGTAACCAGCTACGCGATGTCGATCTTGAATGCCGTGATGGGGCAGCGCCTTGCGATCTCGCTCGGGCTGATAACCGGCTACCACTGGGACGAGCTCACCCGGGGTCTGGATGGCTGCTGGCTGGCGCTGACTTCGTTCTGCGCGGCCCATGCGGTGGCGGCCTATTACCTGTCGCTGCAACAGGTCCGCTTGCATCTCGCCCAGGCGCAAAGCGCGGCCCGCGACGCCGAGCTGCGCGCGCTGCGACTGCAGGTCAATCCGCATTTCCTGTTCAACTCCCTGAACGCGATTTCCGCGTTGGTGTCTGCCCAGTCCAACCGTGAAGCCAACCGCATGCTCGCGTGCGTGGCCGACTTCCTGCGCGCCACCCTTGCCCACGACGGCCGCCACGAGCATTCGCTGGCCGATGAACTGGCCCTCCTCGACGCCTACCTCGCCATCGAAAAGGCGCGCCTCGGCGAGCGCCTGCGCCTGACGATGAAGGCCGGCCCGGATCTGCTGGACAGCGTCGTGCCCTACCTCGTGCTGCAGCCGCTGGTCGAGAATGCGATCCGCCACGGCATCGCAGCGCTGGCCGCTCCCGGGCGGCTCGACATTCTGGTCGAGCGCGCCGGGGCGCGCCTGCTCATCGGCGTGCAGAACGACGGCCAACAGCCCGCGCACGAGGGAAGCGGCATCGGCCTGGCCAACGTAAGGGAACGCCTGCGCCACCTGTACGGCGAGGATCAAGAGGTGGACGCAGGTTGGCGTGCGGATGGCCGCTTCCACGTGCGCATCTCCATGCCTCTGCGCGGTATGGAGGCGGCGGCATGAACATCCGGGTCGTTATCGTCGACGACGAGCCGCTGGCCAGACTGGCGGTCAAAGCCAGGCTGGCGCGGCGCGGCGCCTTCGAGCTGGTTGGCGAATTCGACGACGGCGCCAGCGCTTACGAAGGTATTGTGGCGCTGAAGCCCGACCTGGTGTTTGTCGACGTCGAGATGCCGGGCAAGAGCGGTCTCGACGTGCTGGCCGCGTTGCCGCCGGCGCAGCGGCCGATGGCGATCCTGCTCACCGCCTACGAAGGCTTCGCCCTGCAAGCTTTCGAACTGGCCGCCCTCGATTACCTGCTCAAGCCGGTCGATGACGAACGCTTCGACGAAGCCCTTGACCGCGCTCAGCAGGCTTTTCCCTACCGCGGCCATGGCCGCGCCGCGCCAGCGACAGCAACGGCGATGCGCAGCTTCAGTGTGCGGATAGGATCGCGTACGGTGCTGGTACCGGTTGCTGAAGTCGAGCGCATCGAGGCCGACGGCGACTACGCCTCCCTGCATGCGAATGGCAAGACCTGGCTGGTGCGTGAACGCCTGCACAACCTGGCCATGCAGCTCGATCCGCGCCAGTTCCACCGTGTGCACCGCTCGTCCATCGTGCGGCTGGACATGATCGCCGAGATGCGTTCGCTCACAAACCGGGACGCCATGCTGCGCCTGCGCGACGGCAGTGTGCTGCGCGCCAGCCGCACCTATGTGCCCGCTCTGGCGGATGCGCTGCAACAGCTCAACATGAGACCCGATTCGTAGTTCAACTTGGAGGAATGTATGCTGGGTAGAAAGAAGTTTGTCGCAGGCGTTGTGTTGAGCATGCTGCTGTCGTTTCCCGCCTTCGCGGCGGACACCCCGTTGAACGCGTCCGATCGCGACGCGATCGTGCAGACACTGGTAGCGAAAATGAACGCGAATTACATCGATCCCGCCGTGGCCGAACGGGTCAGCCATGCGATTGCAGGCAAAAATGCCAAGGGAGGCTATGCGTCCGCCGCCAGCGCGCAAGCGCTCAGTGAGGCATTGGCGAAGGACTTGCGCGAATTCAGCGGCGACAAACATTTCGGCGCCGGGATTTACGAAGGTTTTCGTGAGTCCAACAATACCGCCGACGTGCCCAGCCGCGCCAAGATGGAAGAATGGCGCGAGCGGAGCGCACGGCGGGGTTATGATATCCAGAAAATCGAACGCCTTCCCGGCAACGTCGGCTACATTGAGCTGCGCGCCTTCGGAGGCCCCGAGTTCGTCGGCCAGGCGTATACGTCAGCGATGCAGCTCATGGCCGGGACGGATGCGTTGATCCTCGACCTGCGCCGCAACGGTGGCGGGAGCCCGGCCAGCGTGGCCTATCTGATGAGCCATTTCTTCCCGCTCGGCGACGAGCGACACCTGATTGACATCTACAATCGCCCGGACAATACGACGCAGCAGTTCTGGACGGTGCCGACGGTCGCACAACGTTACGACAAGCCCGTGTACGTGTTGACCTCGGCGCGCACGTTTTCCGGCGGGGAGGATTTTGCGTATGGCATGCAGGTGCAGAAGCGCGGGACGCTGATCGGTGAGACCACCGGCGGCGGTTCAAATCCCATTGGCTGGTACAGCGTAGGGAACGAGATTGCTGTCGCGATCCCGACCTCGCGCACGACCAACTTCGTCACCAAAACCAACTGGGAACACGTCGGCGTGAAACCGGACATCGCCGTGCCTGCGGCGCAGGCGCTGCAGACGGCGCACGCCGCCATCCTGCGCAACCTGGCAGCGTCCGCAAAGGACGATAAGGAGCGCACGGAACTGCAGCGCCTGCTCGCGATGGTGGAGAAAGGGGAGTCCGAGAAGCCGGTCTACACGCTCAGGGGGGAGCGTTAAACCTTGATGCCACAAATGGTGATTCGCCATGAGTCGGTGAGGACTTCGCCTGGCCAGAATAAGACATCAATCCGACAAAACTCCGTCGAATACGACTTTTTTTGGACGTACTGGAGGTTCTCGCCGCGCGTACTCGCATAAATTCCGACAGCCCTTGATTGGTCGATTAGCACACTTTTTCGACAAAATCAGTCACAATATGTCATTTTTCAGACAATCATCGGGGGCTCGCTGTGGCAATCGCGCAAAAATCCGACGTATCACTGTCAGAAATCATTTTCACGGGCGGAGGCGATGCTGCAGCGGATCGCCGAATTCTACGTCTCGCCGGCGACGGCCGCTTGTTGAAGTTGTATCAGGGGATTTATACCAGCAACCTGAGCAGTCCACCTGAATCAATAGTCCAGCGGCACTGGGCAAGTATTGTAAGCCACCTCCTGCCGCAGGGTGTACTTAGCTATAGAAGCGGCTTAGATGCAAAGCCTTTTGAGGGACGCATCTATATCACCCGCGGAGATCGCGCGCGCACGATTGAGCTCCCAGGCCTGGTTATCAAGGTTATTCCTGGGCATGGCGCCGTCGACGGTGATGTCCGCTACAAGGAGCTCTTTCTGGCTGGCCAGGCCCGATGGCTGTTGGAGAACTTGGCTGTTGGCCGGGGTGTCGGTGAGCGAGTTCTGTCTCAAACCGCACTCGAAGCGGAGCTGGACAAGATGCTCTCGATTCGAGGGGAGTATCACTTCAACCAGCTCAGGGATACTTGTCGCGAGCTAGCCGATAAGCTTGGCCGTGAGAAGGAGTTCAAGCGGCTGGACGGCATTATGAGCGCACTGCTGGGCACGCATGCGACCAATAAGCTCTCGAGCAAGCAGGCTCTCGCGCGTGCGGCCGGGCGGCCGTACGATCCAACAAGACTTGACCTCTTCACCACCCTGTTCAGCAGCTTGCGGGCCGCGGTTTTCCCGGAGGTGCCCTCCAACGCTGAAAAAGGTGTCGCGCGCGAAAACTTTGCGTTCTTCGAGGCCTACTTCTCGAACTACATCGAAGGCACCACGTTCCTGGTGAGCGAGGCCGAGGAAATTGTCTTCGAGGGCAAGATCATCCAGAACCGAGCGGAAGATTCGCATGACATCCTCGGAACATTCCATGCTGCTATGGGGGCGCCGTGGCGTGACCAGCCTGCCGCCACGGCCGATGAATTCCTGGACTGGCTCAAGAGCGTCAATGCGCTGGTGATGCACTCCAGGCACGACAAAAATCCAGGCCAATGGAAGACCCTGAATAACCAGGCGGGGACAACCATGTTTGTGGTTCACGAGCTGGTGCAAGGAACACTGAGAGAGGGCTTCGATCTGATTAGGGCACTGGAGGCCCCCATGGCTCGCGCCTTAATGACAATGTTTGTTATCTCGGAAGTTCACCCCTTCATGGACGGCAATGGTCGCACGGCACGCCTGGCTATGAACTGCGTGCTGAGCGCCGCTGGTAGGTCGCGCATAATCGTCCCGACGGTTTACCGTGAGGATTATCTTTTGCCTTTGAAGAGTCTTTCGAACAATGCTGATGCGACGCCGTACATTCGGGCAATGACCCGCATTCAGGAGTGGACAGCCGCGTTTAACTATTCGCAGCCGCGCCAAGACCTCTATGAGCAGCTCAAGCGGTGCAATGCTTTCGAGGAGGACCTGCGGCATTACCGGCTGATTTTTCCAGAGACGTCCGCAGCGGCCTGAACGGGGTCGCGCCAAGCAGTTGGAGGATAAATGTCTTGTTCAAAATTTGCATGACAGAGACACGTGCTGAAAATAAACTTGACCTATGGTACGGCGTGCATTCGCAGGCCGCAACAAAGTTCATTTTCGAAGAAAGGCATCAACGTTGAGCCCACAGATTTTTATCCGATTGTTTCTCATTCTCGCCGCCGCATTTCTGATTCTCAAGTCTTTCGATTATTACCCGACGCAGTCGGGGGCAGTCTTGTTTTTCATCTTCTTCTGCTGCGTTGTTAGGCACGCCGTAGGTCAAGTGCGCAAGGTGACGTGGTACAACAAGTGGTCGATGGTACGCAGGCTTCGCCAAATGCGTAAAGTCTACCTCGCATCACCTGTGGCCTTGGCGTTGTACTCAGTCTGCGCAGCCTTCTGCTGCGCGGTACCACTGGTCCATTTGTTTCGTTGGATGACAGTAGGCCTCATTTGCATGAGCGTGGCGGGCATTGTGCTGTGCGCAGCAACCATTGCCGACTGGTACACACGATTGAAGTACCTGCTTGAGTCGAAGTTGGCCACGCGCGCAATCATTGCCATAGTTGGATTCTTGGGTACGGCCACAATCTTCACGTCCAACGTAATTGCCAATCACCTCGCATTCACCGTCTCCCAGGCCGACCCTGCGAAGATGCCGGAGTTCGTGCGCCTCGTATCGGCGGTGGTCTATCCGTTCTCGTTGGCATTGGTCGTGTCAGGATTCCTTGTGGTGGTGATGGGGATGCAATCAGTAGCGATGATTCTGGGCGCTTGGACGACGACGTTGGTCCGTAATCTGACTGGCGCAGCGCCCCCATTGCTGCAGAAGAAGGTGGAGAATATGGCCTATCGTCTGATTACCGGCCGCCGGCCGCCGACGTACCGCCCATGGTGGGACAAGATGGCAGGCACATTCCAGTTCGTTCTGCGGCCGATTGGCACTGGCGCTCTGGCCATTTTCGTAGTGATGGCCGGTGTTGCCATTGCGCGCGTGGGGTCGTTTGTGCCGATGCCGTATATCCAGGAGGCGCTCGTGACGACCCAGTACCACTCGAAGCATAAGTGCGAAAACGTTGACCCGGCGGCATTCATCTCGTTCCAGGACGACGGCTACGTCTCAGTGGCTATGAAGAGTGAAGGAAAGTACACATTCGAAAACAAGAAGTGCCATAGCTGAAATTCCATGCCTGCAGCCGCATTCACTGAAAAATTGAGAGCGCTCAGGGGCTTCACGAACGCATAATACGAGGGTCAACCAACAGGGAAATAAAACCGTTTGCGACCGCGCTTCATGCAGCTTTCCGAGAGAATCTTCCCCCGGAA
Source organism: Duganella sp. Dugasp56 (assembly GCF_047304105.1). Classification (NCBI taxonomy): domain Bacteria; kingdom Pseudomonadati; phylum Pseudomonadota; class Betaproteobacteria; order Burkholderiales; family Oxalobacteraceae; genus Duganella; species Duganella sp. Dugasp56. The sequence goes on along the minus strand of NZ_JBGLYQ010000014.1, from coordinate 50,186 downwards.
AATAGCGCTTTCATTTCCTGTTCAAGGCACGCTTTTATTTATCGCTCACACAGCTGAATAGATCAAATTATGTTTGTCAGATCCGTGTCTGTAAAATCAACAGCTTAGGCATGTTACCGGTCCGTCAATGTTTGTCAAATCTCGCTCTGCGGTAGTTGGGATGCCCTGTTGACATGCCGCCAATGTTTGTCAAATTGCGCCACGCAAACGCTCAAAACAGTAGTTGGCGACCATCAGTGGCCGATACCAGTTCCACCAGCCGAACGCGCCCTTGTGCCCAACCGCTGCGCGGCCTAAAGTAAGAACCAGCAAGGCGACCTTAAGGCTCGTCCGATAGGGCAGCGGTGCCATCATGGCAACAAGAATATCATCAGATCCTCTGGTGCAGCCAGATCACGAACAGCGAGTGCTGCTGGGTGATACGCCAATATCCCTCGCAGCACTTGGCCCCGGACATTCCCTCGTTGCGCCGTCCTTGCCAGATGAAGTCATCATTTCCGTTGTCGGAAGGTTTCATATACTGAGCTGTAACCGGACGCCGACCGCCACCTTCCAGGAGCTATTCCACTGCGCCCCATTCAATTTGTCTGCCTGGATCCCCCCGCACCTCGAAATGCTCGCTCCGCGGATAGGTGAAGATGTGGAAGCGTGCACACTGGAGATCTTGCGCGCGCACACGCTGTACCCGTTACTTGCAATTTTCAACGGGCTGTCGTTCCCTGCCAGCTCGAGAAGGACGGCTTCGAACAAAGCCACAAAGGCGCCAAAACGGTTTTCAGCTGAGCCGACCCGACTTTGCTTGGAATGCCTGCGCGAAGATCTGGCTACCTGTGGTGTTCGCTACATTCACCGGTCCCATCAAATACCCGGGGTAGAAGTGTGCAGCAAGCACGCTTCCCCCTTGCTTTACAAATGCCCTCACTGCGAGTGTTCATTCCGTCGGGGCTACAATCTGGCTCTCGTCCCCTGGAAGCGATGTACTTGCAAGAAATATATCTTCGATAGTATATCGTCAGAGCAGGACGTAGATCCCGTCGCGCTATCCTACGCCCGGTTCTCTGCGGCCCTTCTGCAGTCAGCCCCACACTCAGCGGTACCAACACGTGTACTGGTCGAGAGTTATCGTGACCGTGCGCGCGCTATCGGCTGTAGTTGGGGCAATGAAAAAGTAAGCCGTGTCCGCATAAAGACCGAAATGGAAAAATTCTACGGGAAAGATTTTCTTAGAAGGACGGATGCGGCCTATCGTGACGATCGGCTGAGCGAATGGTTGAAGATGCTGAACGACTACAGCGTCACGGAACCGCCACTCGGCCGCCATCTGCTGTTTGCGCATTTCCTGTTTCGCGATGCCGCCCAGTTCCTGGCTGCCATCGGTGCGACTGGCGGAAATGAGCGAACGGGTAGCATTGAACGACCCGTTGTGAAACGACGGACCGTCGGCGTCGGCACCGGAAAAGCCAGCAAGCCCAGCATAGAGCAACGAATCGCAGGTCTTTTGCGCGAGCTTGCTGTGCGTGCTCGCGATATTCCTGATTGCACCATAGAAAACTTGTGGAAATCGCATTATGGTTTGATGAAACGGCTTGTCTCTCTCGATCTGGAAGCGATTACGCTTTTGAGACGAAAACTTCAGCAACTGAAACCCAAGCCAGCAGGCCCGGCCAAAGTTCCGCGCAGGAGCGAGAAAGATGGCGAGCGGGCACGCTCGGTTATGGCGACAGCCGCCGCCTTGTATGCATCCGTCGCCAAACCAGAAAAAATTACGATCAACCGTCTTGCCAAAGAGGCAGGCTGGAATTCTACAGCGCTCAATCAACACGCCTTTCCGGCAACGCTACGAGCGCTGGAAGAGTACGCAGAGTCCAACTGGCACTTTTATGCTCGGCGGATTTTATGGGCCAAGCTGACGCACAAGCGTGCTGCGATCAGCGTGGTCAGAGCTCGCTCAGGAGTGGAATACCATCGCTCCCTCGTGCTGATGCACTTTTTTCGAGATGTCGACTTATCGCTTCCTTACGACGCTGAAACCGTAACGCGGCTGCTTGCGGAACGCGGCATCCAACGCGACTGGGCAGGTCCTTGCCCGGAACGGGAATTTCCTCCTGCTGGCCGACGGTACTACACGAAAGATCAGACTCAAATTGCCGAGTCTGACGAGGCCCAAAAAGATAAAGATGCAGACCAGTTCCCCTTAACCATTCGGTGTAGCCGCTAACCTAGCACGTCTGCGGAATGTTTCTCACGCCAGGAAAGTCGCCGCGCCCGAAACGCGGCAGCTGGTTCAAGGACTTGGGACAGCAGCTCTGCCGTTCGGGGTAACCGCGCAAGGTGCTTGTCGAGCCACGATGCGTTGCCAGTGCATCGTCCGATCTCGTTGAGGGTTACACGCCTCGGGCATCTCGACGGATCCAGTATCTCTCCAGCCGCCAACCTCACGCGCTCCGCCATCACCCTGTCGCGGGCGCACCAATCAACTGACGAGGTCCGCTCGACAATCCGAAGTGTGGTGGGAAGCTGAGCCTGGAGCCAGGCGCGGTCGTGCCGGTACAGCCAAATGAAGTCGGCCCCCAGCGCCGTCTGGAGCGCCTTGAATCCGGCTAATGGTGACGCGACCAAGGCGACTCTCAGCTTGTCACGCGCCTGTGTCTGCCGCTGCTCCCGCATGGTGGCGATACGCTGAGTTTGCAGGCCGCGGTCCGCTCCCAGAATGCGATTTACGGTCGATGCTGACAGTCCGGTCGTGTTCACAATGTGCGCGATGTCATCGCCCGCCGCCAAGGCATACCGCACTCGCGAACGGACCGCGACATCGAGCTTCTTGGACCTGCGCGTAAAGCCGATGCCGATTTTTTCCGCTTTGACCAGGACCGCGTTGACAGACAGGCTGAGCTCTTTCGCCACCTGACGCATCGACCGGCCCTCGGCCGCCAGCGCGGCGATCTTGCATGCCGTAGCTGTGGATGCCTGTTCGTCAGGCACGGAAGTGACCGCCGGGGAAGGGATGTCAGTCCAGAGAAAGGATTCGACGCTCTCGGCCAGAAACCCGATCAGCAGAACATGCAGCAGCGGGTGGTGCGCGGCACGAGGCCGGCGGTAAAGACTTGTCAACCACGAATCGTCCCCAGCGCAGCGCGCGAATATGCCATCAAACGGGGGCAGGTTCCTCACGCTCCCCCAAAAATCGAGGAGTGCGCTTTGCAATGCTCGTTGACGAACCCTCATGCTGGCCTTAGCCAGGTCCCGGTCCACCAAATGGGCGAGGTAATGGTTCCGCCAGGTCAGCGGATCGACTGGCACATCCCGCAGCAAAAATAACTGAGCAATGAGCCGCGAGACGATCACTAATTTTTCAAGTGCCCGATCGTCGACGTTCGAAACGCTCTTCTGACTGTTCCACTTCGCGGCCGTAGCTGGAAGAAATAACTGCGTGCGTTTCAGGCGCTGCGCGAGGCAATCGGATGCGACGAGAGGAACCCCGTGATAAGGGCATACGAGAACACCTGGGAACTGGTGCGCGCGATACCACGTCGCTATGCCGATCGTCTCGCAGTCGGCCCCAGCACAGACGGGACAGAATCGCAGCACATCTTCCGCTCCCACGCGGCTCGCCAACAGTCCTAAGGTGATTTTCGTACAGCTCGCCGTGCCCGTCGCCACTGAATCGGCAATCCGTGTGTAATGGGCGTGGTGCATAAATGGCCTGAAGCACGGAAGGATCGTGTGTCCTTCGATCAGTTCCTCGATCGTGTTCACCGGCAACCGGAGATCCTTCGAGATCTGGTTCAGGCCACTGGGAAACGCCGTGCCCAAGGTAACGCATCGCCGGTTCAGCAATTCGATCAGCGTGTCCCCGGAGGTCGGATGCCCCGTCAATGCGTGGTAGCGGGACACAATGCCAAATATCGTCTCTTCGGGCACGATGACATCGCCAGCTTTTCCTGCCGGCTTCGCTTCCAGGACTGCGGATGGTTTCGCCGCCCATTCATCGACGACCGCCCAAGTTGACGCCTTCATGACTGATCATCCCCTTCTCGACCAGGTACTGGTGCGGATCATCCGCATCCGCCGCGGCCCGCATGTCCACGTACCCAGGCGGTAATGCTGGATCGACCGCACCGGAATCGACGGGTTCGGTGCTACTGTCACACGACTGTGGTGATACGCTCTGCCCAGTCGCCGCTGCCGGCGCGGCAAAACCCGTCACCGGAAACAGCTGGTCGAGATAATCCTGCGCGACCGTGACCTGTTTCGGAAACTCGAGCAATTTCGCCAACGCTTCGTCGACCGGCAGCAAATCCTCGTATTGCAACAGCGACCTCGTCGTATTCGTGCGCAGCGCATTGATCGCAGGATGAAGCAATGCCAAGCCGTCGTCATACGTCTGCCGCAGGAGCTTCGGCGTCAGCGTTTCGGTACCATCGAGCATGGCCCGCTGCTGTGCAAGCTTGAAGAGCAACACGACGAAATCGGGGATGCTCTGACTGAGATCGAAAACCGTATCCAGCATCTCGTCATCCGGATCTCGTGGTTGCCGGACCCACTGATATGTCCAGATGCGTCGAACGAAATCGTCCCATTCCTTTACGCGCTTTGGCGGCCGTTCGAACTGGATCAGGCCGCTTTCCGAAGCCCGGCGGCCGTCCTTCATCTCATTGGTGAACAGGTTGGCTGCCTTGCTGGTACCAATTTCCACAACAGGCACCCGAAGGACCGTACGCAAATCCTGGAAGAAATGTAGCAACGGCGCTGTGCCATGCGTCTTCTGCAAACTGAGCCGCTGAATCTCGTCGATGATCAGGATGCCGAGGAAGTGGGTCGCAGCGATCTGGCGCATAGCGCCTTCCAGCATGTCCTCACGCATTCCGGTCCGTGAAAACAATTTTTCGTATTTGCCGCCGGTGCCGAGAGCTGCGTCGACCTGTCGCGCGAACTCACGGCAGAAACTCGAGATCGAGCCGTTTTTAGGGCAGGTCACTTTCAGCCATACGAGTTGCGTGATCGGGAGATGGCGCCCTCGCCAGGAAGCGTGATGGACAACCTGTTGGGGGTAGGTTCGCAAAATCGCATCGGCGCAGGTTGTCTTTCCAGACCCGCTCAGTCCGACGATGAGCAGTTGCGATTCGCACGGGATCAGTTGCCAGTCGAGGTTTCGCCACTGCTCGCGATCCTGGGCGGTATAGATACTGCGCCAGGTCGCCGCCTCGATCGGATTGCGGACGACGTAGCCCGCCCGGAGCAGGCGCGAGATGGTGCGTTCCACGTCATAGAAAATCAAACGAGGGATCACGACATACTTGAGTCGTGCAAGCAGGTGCCAGCGCTCCTCGGTCGACATCGCACGCTCTTCCGGTTGGATCTGCGGACGAAGGATCATCGCCCTCGCGGCTTCCTTCTCCGTGAGGATCGGGGGGAGCGCCTCGATCAGCGGGTTGTCGCGATACTCCGCGATATTCTGCTCGACATACGTGGGCGAAGAATGATCGGTACTCATCGGCTGCTCCATCATGACCACCGCTCCCGGAGCCGGTCCGTTACAGACCCCAGATGTCGTCGAGCGGATTTTGTTTTCGCATATCGGGCCGCAACTTCACCACATTGTCCTGCGCCGGCGGATCGCAATATGACTGCGCCGCATCACGCGCGTGTTCGACTCGCTCGGCAGTTTTCTCGAAGGCCCGGTTCGCCTGCACATTCGCCTTCTTCTCGGTCTTGCTCAGTCCCCGCTTGGCTTGCGCTGCGGCCTTCTTTGCGGCCGCCGTGATGGCTTCGCACTCGGTATCCAGCGTGGCACACACCTGCCGCAGCTCCGAGGCCTTGCGGTCCGCTTCCAAACCAAGCAGCTTGGCGCGATCAAGCATCTCTTCCAGACGGGCCAACCTATATTTTTCGTTGTTGTCCAACAGTTCGCAGGGCTCCCACTCGCGTGACGTGGCGTTGAGAATCCAGATGCACGCGGGCGCATACGGCAAGTGACGGATCTCGATCGGTTCGACCTTGCCGTTTGTTCTTGCCCGTGCAAACCATTCTTCGCGGACAGCTCGCTCGCACGCGTAACGACGCCCATGAAAATAGATACCGTCACGCCGGACCGATGCGGTTGCGGCAGGTAACAGCTTCGTCCATACCCTCTGTTTTTCGAGCACCTTCGCTCCTCCCGTCAGGTGCTCCATACCCCAATTCCAAACCGTTAGCGGGGTCGCATCCATGAGATTCTCGCCCAGCATTTCATTGGGTAGTGCGTCAGCGCGGTAAGCAGACAGGTTGTACTTGATCAACTTGTTTGCCAGGATCCGGCTCAACTCAGGGAGTGTCAGCGAAGCGTCGAGCGAACAGTGGCGTCGTTTCATCTCGTCCAGCCTGCGGTTCAATGCCCCCGGCTCGAAATGGATGGTGTCATTATTGATGAGGTTGAACTGCTGCTCCACATTAGGCTTCCAGTCAGGCCTGCGAACCGCGGCGTTCTGGATGGTGATACCGAACTCTTTCGGCAACGCATCCGACGCCCTGGATTTCAGCTCTCCGTTATCACACAGTAGCTTGTGAGGCAAATGGCGGCATGGCCAAAGATCCGGGCTGATGTCGATGCCCAGCTGCCGGCAGAAATCGGTCTTGTCCGAGAACGCATTGAACAATGCCAACCGGGCGCCCTCCCAACTCGGGCCCTCGAGCCCGAGATAAAAGCCCACCACCATCCGGGAGAAGACATCGACCACGACATACAGGACGGGCCGCCCGATCAGCCAGGCGCGGTTGAACACCGATACCAGGTAGACGTCGACGATGGTCGCGTCGATCTCGAACCGTGCCCCGGGCCCGAATACCCGGTTCCTGGAAGATCCCAGTACTCCGCGATGTTTAAGGTTCCAGGTAGTCGTGCTGATGTTGCGCTTGGTAAGCGAAAAATCGTGGTTCATCTCCTTCACGACCTGTTTGAACTGGTGCAGCGACGGCGCTTCGTGCGCTTCAGGTGGCACCGGGATCAGCAGATTTCCATGTTCAATCTCGGCAGTTTTAAAGTATGTCCGCTTGGTGTCTTCCCAGGCCTTCTTGATCGTCACACCGGGCTTCAGGAAGGCATGAATTCCCTGGACGATTTTCGTCCGGACTTCGGCTCTCGACGGCCCGAGCACAGATTGATCGTTCTGTAGTTTGACCCGGTCCGGCCGCCGGCCGCGCTTATTCGATCCGGCCTCCTGCCGCTGACCAGACGGGCCACACAAGTCATAGCACGCGATAAGCGCGTCGACACAGCTCCCGTAAGCCCAATACCGGTACAAGGGCCGATACACCTGCTTGGGGTCGAGCCCCAATTCCGCAGCGCGCGCCAGGATCAGACGGCCACGGGTGCGCGGGAGATAAATTTCAGGAATGCAGTCTTCACGTACTAGAGGTTCAATGATCGCCCAGGCTCGATCCCTGACGTCCAGGCTTCGTCGCAAGATCGCTTCCTCGGGCTGGAACAGGTAAGGCCTCAGCTTCACTTCGACCCGCTGCAGCATGCCATCGTTCAGGAGCCCCATCACCGTCCGCAGGCTATGCACATCCGGCTTCTTCAACGGGTTTTGCATGCCGATGGTGACGAGCACGTCTTCATCGGGCACGACCCACAGAACACGCTGCGCGCATGCAAAGCCTGTATCCACAACGCCTGGCACCGGCTCGAATACCTCAGCAGGACACAATAGATCCATTGTGGCCACCTTCTTGAGCACAGGTGAATCGCGGGTCGGATGCGATGGGCAGAACCACCGGAATACAGCGCAATCCGATCGGCACACGCAGGTCGAGGTTGATCAATTTATGCCAGGCGCAATAGCGGAACATGTCAGCCGCCAGTTCTGGCGAAACAGCGGCGCCGAACACTGCCGCGCACTCCCGCAGGCGGTCTGCAAGCATGAGCCCTTGTAAGGATGGCGTGTTGAACGCTGCAAGAAACCGGGGCAGCTGCGCTTCGAAAGCATCACGGTCGACATCATGCTCCACCATGAAGTAGCTGAGCCACTCCAGGTTGTCGATGACGGTCTTGTCGAATTCAGCATTTGTGAATAGGTACCATGGAACACCGCGCACAAGCCAATATCGTCGCTCGATCTCCAGTTTGGTCAGCACAGATTTCCGGCTTCGGCCGCGCAGGTCGTCCGCGCTTTTGATGCTAAAGGCTACCAAGTATCGCTTGCCGGACTTATCAATCCTCGTAAGCAGAAAATCCGTCGTCATGACGATCGGCGTTCGGCTTCGGGGATAGCTTGGATGACGGACTCCCAACGATGATGCAACGTGCTGGGTTGCCGACTCAGGAAACAATGGAAACTGCTCACGAATATCCACGACGTCGGCTGCGTAATCCGCCATCAGGAAGAAGCAACTTTCGTTATCGGAAAAGAGGTGATGCACCCTGCCTGTCGTCACACCAAGGCGACGACTCATCCGCCCTCTCGACGAAAAACATCGAACATCGATCCAGGGTTTGTAGTGTGCGCCTTCACCAAGGCCGAGTCCTTGCGCCTTCCATCTAGCGACGTCGTCATCAGTAATTGGCACGCGTCTCATCAGTTCGTCCAAAGCAATCACAGCATTGGCACGGCGCGCAGTCCGCGCTCTTCGATCACTCTATACCGAGATACGGTGCAATCAAGGCGACTGAGGAAAGAAGCGTAAACTAGGCTGACGAGTTGGAAGAGCCAATCGCATCAGGGCAACCACAGAAAGTGATTAAAAACCAGATCGACTGGATTCCAGTAGGTAACCGGTTCCTGAGCGGCGTTGTATCTTTCGGTTCGTCAGGCCGGCACAATGTACTCCGGGATCAACAACACGGAGCCAGACATGGACAAGTTTGAATCTCATACCACGAAGGAAGCGGTCTGCTACGCGTGTTCCTGTACGGCCGTTGGCGGCAACGTTTGGTCAGCGCGCCACCTTTCGCCCCGTGACCAAGGATCGTCAGGCTGAGCACGCCCGACCGACGCGACGCCGAAGATTACAAATGCCTCCGCGAACCTCAGCAGGTATGCCTGGTGAGCGATTGACAGAGGCCGGCATTGAGCCGTCTGTGGGTTAGCGGCGACGAGTGTTGCAATGTAGATAAGGGGGTATTGCAAAGTCAAAGGTTCAGCTTATTGTTCGGATGAACGCGACTTCACTACTGTTTGTTTTAACCGCTTGATGGCCTTATCTTTGTAGCACGCGCGCGGCGATGGAGGCGTACCTACCTCCCAGCCGATACGGTTCGGACCAGCAAGATAGAAGGCAGAGACGCGATGCACTTGCAACTATCAATTGTGTTGGTCAGTTCACTAAGCTTGCTAGGTTTGTCGTCGTCGATTTTGACGCTGTGAAATTGAAACGTGGTCGTGGCGATACGCACCAAAGATGAGCCGAGCGCTGGATTTAGGAACGATAACTCGCTCCTAATTCGCACTGCGGCCAAGTGGATTTCGGCGATCTGGAGTGGTCGCTGGCCGACACCTTGCGCGTCAGCTTATTGTCGATGGCCCAGCACAGGCAGGCGCCCATGATCGCCAGCGCGCCCCATGGCACGCCCAGCACTGGAATCTGCTCACACGATAGCGGGGCGCCGGCAACGACGATGAGCAGCATGCCGATGAAAATGCGGCGGTCGAAATTTTCCTTGAAGACGAACCAGGCCAGCATGGCGGTCAGCCCCCCTTCCATATTGAGCAGCAACGAGGCCGCCGAGGCGGGCGTCAGGGTCAGCCCGATCATCAGCAGCACCGGCCCGGCCACACCGCCGGTGGCAATTGCGCCGCCCAGCCAGGCCAAGTCGGGCGCGGTCAGCGCCACCGGCCGGTCCTGTTGCCGCGCTGCACCAGGGTGCGCACCAGATGCCAGGCTAACGCAGCAAACGTAGCCCGTACAATCCGCCCGCGATCGACCCCGGCTTGGCGACGAACTTCACCGTCAGCGACCCGTTGAGCAATTCAGCCGGAATCGCCACATCCTTCGTGTAGAACTCCTGCGTATTCTTCTCCAGCGTGACCGTGGCGATCTCCCGGCCATTGACCAGCACATCGAAAGTCGGGCCAGAATCGCCGCCGCTGAAGGTCAACCTCAGGGTCTTCGCTTCCAGCTTGCGGTCGTTCAACACATAGCTGAACCATCCGCTTGCATGGCGCCAGTGCTTGCCCTTGGCGACGCCAGCGTCTGCGCCCTCGCCCGCAAACGCGTGATCGGACTCCGGTTGCTGCTCGCCCGGCGCCACCTGATCGATGGTCTGCGCGTCGAGGGCGATGCGCTCGGCTTCGGCCTTGGCCGTCGCTTCGCGTGTGTCCTGCGCGCTGGCCGGGGTCGAATACGGCCAGTAGATCATATAGCGCGAATCGTGCAGCCGGAAGAACGGGATGAGTTTCATGACCGCCGCGCCGCCGCCCTGGATCAGCCCCGGCGCGGTGAACGTCATCGGCTCGCCCTTGACCGCCTTGAACTTCTTCACAAAGTCGCGCGTGTCGCTCACGAACATCGGCGCCGCCTCCAGCGGACACACAGGCCCGCTGGGGACTTGGCTCCCCGAATCGCCCGCGAACACGTTGAGCTTCTCGTTGGGGAAGGGCTGCGTCTTGGCCGCCAACACGATCGGCCCGCGCAGCACCGCATAATAGTTCGACTGGTCCGGCAGGCGCTCCAGGGTCGTCCGCATCGGTACGGTCACGTCGACGCGGTCACCCTTGCGCCAGTGACGCGTGACGCTCACATAGCTGCCCGGCTTGCCATTGACCTTGACCGGCTTGCCATTGACCTTCACCTGCATGGCAGCGCGCGCAACCCAGCCCGGATAGCGCAGCTTAACGGTAAATACGCCATCGCCATCGATCTTCAGGCTGCTGGTGTCAGCATCCGGAAAGCGCGTCGTCTGGGTAATGCGCACGCCCTTCTCATGCCACTCTAACGTTGAGGACGTGTACAGGTTGACGAACAGCACATCTTTCTCATGGGCGTAGATAAATTCGCCATACTTGGACTGGCTCTCGATGCCGGAGCCGACGCAGCACCACATGGAGTTGTCGACCTCCGAATACACGCGGTAGTGGTTCGGCCGCATCGGCGTGAAGTAGACGAGGCCGCCGGTGTCAGGGTTCTGCGACGACAGGATGTGATTGAACAGCGCACGCTCCATGTAATCGGCGTAGCGCACGTTCGGGTCGCGGCGGAACAGCATCTCCGTCAGGCGCAGCATGTTGTAAGTGTTGCAGGTCTCGGGGCCTTCGACCGCGTTGATCATCGACGAGAAGTCTTCGTCGTCGTGGAAGTGCTCCCGGACGCTGTTGCCGCCGATGGCCACGGTGCGGTGATCGTGTACCGTGCGCCAGAAAAATTCCGCGGCCTTGTGCATCTGTTGGTCGCCGCCCAGCGCGGCGATGCGCTCGAAGCCGATCACTTTCGGGATCTGCGTGTTGGCGTGCATGCCGGTCAGCTTGTCCTTGCCCTGTTCCAGCGGCTGCAGCAAAGCCTGGTGCGAGAAGCGCTGCGCCAGCGCCATGTATTTTTTGTCGCCGGTCAGTTCGTACACATCGGCCAGCACTTCGTTCATGCCGCCATGTTCGCTGCGCAGCATGGACTGCATCTGCTCGTCGCTCAGCGCTGCCGTCAGCTTGAGCGCCCAGTCGGCCATTCCGACCAGCATGGCGCGCGCGTCCTGGTTGCCGCCGTAGTGATAGGCGTCGCGCAGGCCGGCGAAGGTCTTGTGCAGGTTGTACCAGGGGACCCACTTGCCGTTGACCGTGAAGTTGTCGGCCTTGATCGCGCCTTTGGCGACGTCCTGCCACGCCTTGCTGCCTTCCGGGATGCCGCCGATGTAACCGTTGCCGTTGGCCTGCTGGCACTTCTTGAGTTCATTGACGAAGTAGTCGAGGCGCTCCTTGACCATGGCGTCGCCGGTCGACGCATACAGCAGCGCCAGCGCCGACAGATAGTGGCCGCCGATGTGGCCGTCCAGGCCGTGCGATTCCCAGTTGCCATAGCTCGGCGCTTTCAGCGGCAAACCGGCTTCTCGCTGGAAGGGCGCGAGCAGTTTGTCCGGATCGAGCGACATCAGGTAATGCAGATTGCGGTTCTGGGCATCGAGGAAGGGACCGGCGCCAAGACGAACGTCGGCCAGCGGAAAGCGATCCGCGGCCGACGCCGTCAATGCTGCTGCTGCCAGCAGAAGGCCGGCGAGGAGTTTGCTCATGGTAGTTCTTTACCTTACTTTGATAGCGATTCAGTTCTTGGGCGACCAGCGGCCATCCGCCCCGTTTTTCATGCAGCGCCCGTACCAGTCGCCAAGCTCAGGCTCGCACTGCGTAAATTGCCAATTTAGTTAGATAAATTGAAGGTACGCCGCTTCACCATGCCCGGATACCCTCGAATTCGAGGGAGTGGGCAGGAGATATATCCTATTCGGCAATTCTTGAACCGGCAAGTTTCTCATTGAATGCACGGTACGTGCAATACCTAAAATCACCAATTATGTGAACAATTTTCACGCACCTGCCACCCACTCTTTTGTCGAATCTATATGGGCAAGAGTTCGTCGGTGTATAAGCCCGCGACGGTATATTCAATAATTTCGATCTCCAAAGTCAGGCCGTATCGCCAGCAGCATGAAACAGGGCAGCGCCGAGCTGGTGTGCGCTAAGTGCAAATGGCGTAGCTGATATAGCGCGGACCGCCATCTCTCCGCGCTTTTTGAAAGCCGTTCATAACCCTTCGCCGCCCAAAAAGAGGAGATGTCCTTCGACAGAGCGAAATTCATATTACGCGCGATTCGCACACGAAAGACACTGTTCCTTGAAAACGTTCCAAGTCCCGAACAGCCAGCTCAAAAGCAATACGTTTTGGATACTCTGTCGCCAAATATTGGGTTTGTCCAGGCTTCGGCAAAGGATCTCGATACTGGCCGCCGAAACGCTTTTGGAAAAATCCGCGCGAGGTCGAAGAAATCCAAAGCGTCGCGCGAACTCGGGCGCAAATGATTTTCGGCAGATTTTTCCGCCGGCCGTAATCATATTTAGATTTCCAAGGGCACGGGCAATTACAGCATTGGCGGTTGGGCCAGAAATTACTTCCCCGTCATCGCGCAGGGCATCGGCAGAGAACTCGCTAAGCAAAGTAAGCATTTCAATGTTCGTTTCAGAAGCGACGCATTCGAACGTATCTATAAGAGCCATTTCGCCGGGGAGGTAAAACCGTATATGCAGTTGTTTCGGCGGCACCCAGCATGCGCATCCGGGGTCATGTCGTCAAGCGCCGAATGTGGGCAGCGCGTGTTGTAGAACTCCAGATAACGCTTGATGCCGGCGCGCGCCTCGCTCACGCCCTCGTAAGCACGCAGGTAGACCTCTTCGTACTTGACCGATTTCCACAGGCGTTCGACGAACACGTTGTCGCGCCAGCAGCCCTTGCCATCCATGCTGATGGCGATGCCGTTCTTGAGCAGCAGTTGGGTGAACTCGATGCTGGTGAACTGGCTGCCCCTGGTCGGTATTGAAGAACTCGGGCTTGCCGTAGCACGCGATCGCCTCCTCGACCTCTTCGATGCAAAAATCGGTGTCCATGGTGTTCGACAGGCGCCAGGCCAGCACGCGCCGGCTGAACCAGTCCATCACCGCGAACAAGTAGACGAAGCCGCGTTAGCGATCAAGCGACGGCGTAAGCACGTCGTCCGCCAAGGTCATGCAGCTCCGAGCGTAATGGATTTGCCGCGAAGAGCTCTTTCCAGATCCGCGGGGTGAGCTGGTGCACCAGCGATGCCGGATGGCCGACACGCTGCAGCACGTCCACGAAGTAATCATACGGATTGATGTCATGGAGCCGGCACGTGGCCAGCAGGCCTTGCACAATGCCGATATGTTTGGCGCCTAGCTCGGTCCAGCTGAACAGCCAGTTCTTTTTACCCATCGGGATGACGCGCAGGGCGCGCTCGAGATGGTTCGTATCGATCGATACCTCCGGGTCATCCAAGTAGACCGACAGGCCAACCCGGCGCTCACGGATATATGCCAGCGCACCAAGGAAGGGACTGCTCGGCAGGAAGCCGCCATAGGTCACCGCCTGCTGGTCGGTCCGGCGGGTGATCACCTGCCGGACCTCCTGCTGCGCGACGGAGCTGCGCCGCTCGTAAAGGTCTTGGTTCCTCTGGAACTGTGCGAGCACTACCCTCTTGAACACGAAGTTGATCACCTCCAGGACGGTGGATTTTCCCGCGCCGTTCTGCCCGATCAGTATGTTCAACCCCTCTTCGAACTTGACTATCGGAGCGTCCAAGATATTGTCGTGATGGGCAAAGCTGAGGACGTTAGATATCTGAAGGGAATGGAGCTTCATTTTGGCTGGTAAGTTTCCTGTGTCGGTTTGCCAATTATGCTTGCTTTCCGGAAGGGGCAAAGTTTTTTTCGATTTCGTCGCGCCGTTTCTTAACGCCGTTTTTAAACTTGTAGCAGAAAAGCAATATCCATCGCTCCAAAATCATGTTGGAGCCAACAGTCTTCGAAAGGTGGAAACAAAGATGAGGGCGTCACTCAGCGACTGCCGGTGAGCCAGAGCAGCTGTGATCGTGCGTATAGATCAGCAGCAAGGCTTTGTAGAGGGAGCTCAAACGTACAGAAAGCCAGGACTGAAGCAGTCCTAACCCAACGTCGTATCCTCAAATAATGCATGAGAACACGGCGCGGGTTATTAGGATCTTACGCTTTTAGGACGAGAACTTCTCGAGCATCAACATTGATCTGTCGAAATTTGACAAACTTGCCGCGCATTTGACAAACATAATTTGACTTTGACAGACATAATTTGATCTTGTCAACAGCGCTACCGGCTGAAGCTGAATTTATTCCACCGTCACAGATTTCGCCAAATTACGCGGCTTATCCACATCGGTACCGCGCGCCAGCGCGGAGTGGTAGGCCAGCAGCTGCAGCGACACCACGTGCAGGATCGGCGACAGCAGACCGTAGTGCTCCGGCAGACGGATCACATGAACGCCTTCGCCCGAGGTGATGCGTGAATCGACGTCGGCAAACACGTACAGCTGGCCGCCGCGCGCGCGTACTTCCTGCATGTTCGATTTCAGCTTCTCGATCAGCGCGTCGTTCGGGGCAATGGTGACGACCGGCATTTCCTCGGTCACCAGCGCCAGCGGGCCGTGCTTCAGTTCGCCCGCAGGATAAGCCTCGGCGTGGATGTAGGAGATTTCCTTCAGCTTCAACGCGCCTTCGAGCGCGATCGGGTAATGCATGCCGCGGCCGAGGAACAGCGCGTTTTCCTTGCGCGCGAAATCTTCGGCCCAGGCGATGATCAAGGGCTCCAGCGCCAGCACCGCCGAGATCGCGACCGGCAGGTGACGCATCGCTTTCAGGTGCTGGGCTTCTTCGGCGTCGCTCAGGCGGCCGTTGACTTGCGCCAGCGACAGGGTCAGCAGGAACAGCGCGGCCAGCTGCGTGGTGAAGGCCTTGGTCGACGCCACGCCGACTTCGACGCCGGCGCGGGTGATGTAGGCCAGCTTGCATTCGCGCACCATGGCGCTGGTGGCGACGTTGCAGATCGTCAGCGTGTGTTCCATGCCCAGGCTGCGCGCGTGCTTCAGCGCGGCCAGCGTGTCGGCTGTTTCGCCGCTTTGCGAGATCGTCACCACCAGCGTGTTGGGATGCGGCACGCTGTCGCGGTAGCGGTATTCGCTGGCGATCTCGACGTTGACCGGGATCTTGGCCACCGATTCGATCCAGTACTTGGCGGTCAGGCCCGAATAGTAGCTGGTGCCGCAGGCCAGGATCAGCACGCGGTCGATCTGCTTGAAGACGTTGTAGGCGCCGTCGCCGAACAGCTCCGGCATGATGCCGGTGACGCCTTCGAGCGTGTCGCCGATGACGCGCGGCTGCTCGAAGATTTCCTTCTGCATGTAGTGGCGGTAAGGCCCCAGCTCGGCCGCGCCGGTGTGCGCCTGCACGGTCTTCACTTCGCGCTGCGCCGGCTTGCCGTTGACGTCGACAATCCAGGTGCGGCCCAGTTGCAGGTCGACCACGTCGCCTTCTTCCAGGTAGATGATCTGGTCGGTGGTGCCGGCCAGCGCCATCGCGTCGGAGGCGACGAAGTTCTCGCCCTGGCCGATGCCGACGATCAGCGGCGAACCCTGGCGCGCGGCCACCACGCGGTGCGGTTCCTCGCGGCTGAACACGGCGATCGCGTAGGCGCCGTGCAGGCGCTTGACGGCGTGCTGGACGGTATCGAACAGGTCGCCGTTGTACATGTGGTCGACCAGGTGGGCGATCACTTCGGTGTCGGTCTGGCTCTGGAACACGTAGCCAAGCGCGGTCAGTTCGGCGCGCAGCTCGTCGTGGTTTTCAATGATGCCGTTGTGGACCAGCGCGATGCGCGCCTGTTCGGTCGACGGCGAGAAGTGCGGGTGGGCGTTGTGCGAGGCCGGCGCGCCGTGCGTGGCCCAGCGCGTGTGGGCGATGCCGGTGAAGCCTTGCATGTGCGCCTCGCCGATCTGCTTTTCCAGGTCGGCCACGCGCGAGGTGCTGCGTGAGCGCTGCAACTGGCCATTCACGTGCAGGGCGACGCCGCAGGAGTCGTAACCGCGGTATTCCAGGCGCTTCAGGCCTTCGATCAGGATGGGAGTGATATTGCGTTGCGCTACCGCGCCGACGATGCCGCACATAAAAACCTCTTCTTTTTGATTAAGCGCCCATGCTAGAGCAGGGTCAATGAAATATGCTTTCTAATTCCTGTATAGTTTGAAATATTCTTTCATTGCTGACTAAGCGTGAAATATTATTTCATTTGACAGGATATTTTTTATGGATGAAGTAGATCGTCGCATTCTGAATGCGCTGCAACTTGATGCGTCACAAACAAACAGTGAGCTGGCGCTGGCGGTCCACGTGTCGCCGCCGACGTGCTTGCGGCGGGTCAAGCAATTGACCGAGAGCGGCGTGATCCAGCGCCAGGTCGCCATCGTGGCGCCGGAAAAGGTCGGCCCCAGCCTGACGGCGATCGTGGAAATCTCGCTGGATATCCAGGCCGCCGAGCGCATGGCGGAATTCGAAGCCCATGTCGCCACCGACGACGCCGTGCTGCAATGCTACCGTGTCGCGCCGGGGCCGGACTTCGTGCTGGTGGTGCAGGTGGCGGACATGCCGGCCTACCACGCGCTGGCGCACCGCTTGTTCGCCACGCAGACCAATGTGCGCAACGTCAAAGCCTATTTCTCCACCTTCCGCAGCAAATTCGAGACCCGGATTGCAGTGTAGGCGAGTTATCCCTGCTTTGTTCAGGCGCTTTTGCACAGCTTTATCCACATGCCGTTCAGGCGGGGAAAAGTTTTCCCTGCTTTTCCCGGGCTTTTACACCAGCTATGCACGGGCTTATACCCAGGCTTATCCACAGTAAATAGTTATCCTGATTTACTCACAGCATTTCCCACAGGCTTATCCACAATCGGGCCGCAACCCAGGGAAATGGCCGCTTACAGCTCAGTGAGCGCTGGTTGTCCCGTGGTTTTCCCCGGCTTATACCTCGCTTTTGCAGGGCTTATGCGCAGGCTTCTCCACATCGTTATCCACAAATAAAAAAGCCGGGAATAATCCCGGCTCTCTAAAGCAGCGCGCGGCTTACTTGGGCTTTTTAACCGGACGGATCCAGTTTTCGATGGTGACCTGGCGCGGACGCGAAACCGTCAGCTTGCCGGCCGGCGCATCCTTGGTCAGCGTGGTGCCGGCGCCCAGCGTCGCGCCTTTGCCGACGGTGACCGGCGCCACCAGCTGGCTGTCGCTGCCGATGAAGGCGTCGTCCTCGATCACGGTGCGCGACTTGTTGACGCCGTCGTAGTTGCAGGTGATCGTGCCGGCGCCGATGTTGACGCGCGAACCGATGGTCGCGTCGCCGATGTAGGCCAGGTGGTTGGCCTTGCTGTGCGCGGCGACCTGGCCGTTCTTGATCTCGACGAAGTTACCCACATGTACATCCTCCGCCAGCACCGTGCCGGGACGCAGGCGCGCGTAAGGGCCGATGATGGACACCTCGCCAACCACCGCCTCTTCGATATGGCAAAACGGCTTGATCTGCGCGCCGGCCAGGATGCGGGCGTTGACGATGACGTTGTGCGCGGCCACGCGCACGCCGTCGCCCAGCTCGACCTTGCCTTCAAACACGCAGCCGACGTCGATGGTGACGTCGCGGCCGCAGATCAGTTCGCCGCGCACGTCGATGCGCGCGGGATCCATCAGCGCCACGCCCTGTTCCAGCAGCTTGAGCGCGATGTTGCGCTGGTGGATGCGCTCGAGCTCGGCCAGCTGCACCTTGCTGTTGACGCCGGCCACTTCCCATTGCGCCGACGGCTGGGCCGACACCACCGGCACGCCGTCCGCCACGGCCATGGCGACGATGTCGGTCAGGTAGTACTCGCCCTGCGCGTTGTTGTTCTTCAGCGCGCCCAGCCATTGCTTCAGGCGCGCGGTCGGCACCACCATGATGCCGCTGTTGATTTCCTTGATGGCGCGCTCGGCTTCGCTGGCATCTTTCTGCTCGACGATGCGGACGATGGCGCCACTCGTTGTTCCGCCTTCGCGGACGATGCGGCCGAGGCCGGTCGGATCATCCTGCACCACGGTCAGGATGCCCAGCTTGTCGCCGCCGGCCGCGTCGATCAGCGCCTGCAGCGAGGCGGCCGTCGTCAGCGGCACGTCGCCGTAGAGGATCAGGGTAGGGGTGTTGTCGTCGAGTTCCGGCAACGCCTGCATGACCGCGTGGCCGGTGCCCAGCTGCGGTTCCTGCAGCGCGGTGGCGACCTGTTCGGGCTGTTTGGCGAGCAGCTCCTGCACCGCTGCGCCTCCATGTCCGTAAATCACGCATAATCGACTGGCAGCAAGACTGCGTGCCGTATCCAGCACATGCGACAACAATGGCTTGCCGGCCAGTGGATGTAAAACTTTCGGCAGCGCCGATTGCATGCGCTTGCCCATACCAGCGGCGAGGATAACTACATTCATAGGTGCCAAATCGAGAGAGTGAATAAATGCAAAAGTCTAACATGCCACATAGCAGCGGCCGGACGCTACGCCGCCTTTTCCTGATCGCGCTCATGGCGCTGCTGGCCGGCTGCAGTTCGCTGCGGCTGGCCTACAACCATGGCGACACGCTGCTCTACTGGTGGATAGACGCTTACGTGGACCTCAACTCGGATCAAAAGAGCTGGGTCAAGAAAGACATCGACGATCTGTTCCGCTGGCATCGCAAGACGCAGCTGCGCGATTACGTGCAGATCCTGCAGACGGGGCAGCGCCAGCTGGCCGGCAATCCGACCCAGGCCGATCTGATGGGCGATTACGACGAGATCAAGAGCCGCACCCAGCTGCTGCTTTTCAAGGCACTGCCGGAGCTGGCCGACCTGGCGCGCTCGCTGCAGCCGGAGCAGATCGCCACGCTGGAGAAGAAGTTTACCGCCAACAACGCCGAGTTCCGCAAAAAGAACATGAAGGGCGACAAGGAGGCGCAGCAGAAATTCCGCTATAAAAAGTCGATGGAGCAGTTCGAGCTGTGGTTCGGCAGTTTCACGTCCGAACAGGAAGCGCAGATCCGCAAGGCTTCCGACGCCCGTCCGCTGGACAACGAGATCTGGCTCGACGAGCGCATGCGCCGCCAGAAAAATATCCTGACCCTGGTGCAAAAGGTGCAGCGCGAAAAACTCAGCAAGGACGCGACCATGGCACTTATCCACACCCTGATCAAGGACAGTTTCAACCGCCTGGAAAATTCCGAGCGCAAGCCTTTCTTCGACGCCTACGACGAATCCACCGTGCAGCTGATCTTAACGGTGATCAAGATCGCCACGCCGGTCCAGAAAGCCCACGCGCAGAAGCGCATGCAGGGCTGGATCGACGACTTCAACAATCTGGCGGCAGAGCCCAAATAGGCCCATATGGTATGATGGCCCCCTGTTGAATCAATGACTTAGAACACAGCCACATGCCGAAGAAGCCCGCAAGCAAGCCCGCGAAACCCGCCAAAGTCCCGGTCCACGGTCCCCAGCACAGCAACCAGGTGCGCATCATCGGCGGGGCCTGGAAGCGCACGCCGCTGCCGGTGCTGAGCGCCTCCGGCCTGCGTCCGACGCCGGATCGCGTGCGCGAAACGGTGTTCAACTGGATCAATCACCAGCGCGACGCCTATTGGGCCGATGCGCAGGTGCTGGACTTGTTCGCCGGCAGCGGCGCGCTCGGTTTCGAGGCGGCCAGCCGTGGCGCCGCCGCGGTGACCATGGTCGACAGCAACGTGCCGGTGGTGCGTCAGCTGGACGAAATCAAGACCAAGCTGAAGGCTGACAACGTCAGCATCATGCGCGGCGACGCGCTGGCCGTGGCGCAATCGGCCGCCGCCCGTGGCCAGAAATACGACCTGATTTTCCTCGATCCGCCGTACCAGCAAGAGTTCCTGGAACGCTGCCTGCCGCTGTGCACGCGGATTTTGAAGGATGGCGGCCTGATCTACGCCGAATCCGGCGCCGCGCTGGAGTTCGACGAGGGCGACGTGCCGGAATGGATGGCGCCATGGGAAGTGATCCGGGCCGACAAGGCCGGAATGGTGTTTTATCATTTGTTAAAACACAAGGGAACAAACGCCTAATCACCAGCATTTGTGCCTAAAACTGCCCCATATTTAGGCAAAGAGTGTTTTTCAGGCATAATGCGCGTTCTATATTGGTGCACTGCAGGGAGCCGCAATGGTAGTAGCCGTTTATCCAGGAACTTTCGATCCGCTGACCCGTGGTCACGAAGATCTGGTGCGTCGCGCATCGGGTCTGTTCGACACGCTGGTCGTGGGCGTTGCCGACAGCAAGAACAAAAAGCCTTTCTTCTCGCTGGAAGAGCGGCTGACCATCGCCAACGAAGTCCTGGGCCACTATCCGAACGTGAAGGTCCAGAGTTTTTCCGGCCTGCTGAAGGATTTCGTGCGCGAGCATGACGCCCGCGTCATCGTGCGCGGCCTGCGCGCCGTGTCCGACTTCGAATACGAATTCCAGATGGCGGGCATGAACCGCTACCTGCTACCGGACGTCGAAACGCTGTTCCTGACGCCGTCCGACCAGTATCAATTCATCTCCGGCACCATCGTGCGCGAAATCGCGGTGCTGGGCGGGGATGTGTCCAAGTTTGTTTTCCCATCGGTCGACCGCTGGCTGCAAAAGAAAATTGCCGCCACCCAGGCCGAGTAAGAGAGTACCGCCATGGCCTTGATGATCACCGACGACTGTATCAATTGCGACGTTTGCGAGCCGGAGTGCCCGAACGACGCGATCTACATGGGCGCCGAAATTTACGAAATCAACCCGGACAAATGCACCGAGTGCGTCGGCCATTTCAATGAGCCGCAATGCCAGCAGGTGTGCCCGGTCAGCTGCATTCCCTTCAATCCCGCCTGGCGCGAGTCCGAAGAGCAGTTGCGCGCCAAATACGAGCGCCTGCAGGCCGGCAAGGCCTGAGAAGCCAAAAAAAGCATGACCGTGCGGCCAAATTGCGCCGCAGCGCGTTTTTGCTCTCTCCGTGATGGTATATTCGGCCTAGGCCTACCACGGAGACAATAATGAATCGCAGAAATATCATCAAAAGCCTGCTCGCCGCCGCTTTCCTGGCAAGCAGCTTCAGCCTGCCCGCATTGGCGTCGGTGGAGGTTGCCGGCGTCAAATTCGACGACACCATTAACGTTGCCGGCAAGGAGCTGAAACTGAACGGCGCCGGCCTGCGCACCAAGGTGTTTTTCAAAGTCTATGCCGCCGGCCTGTACCTGACCGAAAAGAAAAACACCGTGCCGGACGTGCTGGCGCTCCAGGGCCCGCGCCGCGTGGCCATCACGATGCTGCGCGAAGTCAGCTCGGAGGACTTCGGCAAGGCCTTCATGGACGGCCTGAAAGCCAACACCGACAACAGCGAACGCACCAAGATCCTGCCGCAAACGATGAAGTTCGGCGAAGTCTTCGCGCAGATCCAGGCGCTGAAAAAGGGCGACCAGATGCTGCTGGACTGGACCCCGGGCGAGGGCACGCAGTGCTATCTGAACGGGAAGAAGATCGGGGAATTGATGCCGGACGTGGCGTTCTACAACGCCGTGCTGCGCATCTGGCTGGGCGACAAGCCGGTGGACAGCTCGCTGAAGCCTGCCCTGCTGGGCGAGAAGTAATCTGAATCGCACGGTACCGGAAGCTCCGGTACCGCTGCTCAATATTTAAGCACGCGCAGCCATGGCACGCAATTCGGCGGCGTGGCTCGGCTCGCCTTCCATCGAATTCAACATCCGCTTCAGCATCATCGCATCGCGCATCTGGCGGCGGTGCAGGCGCTCTTCCTTGCTCAATTTCGGCTTGATCACCAGCATGGCGGCACGCGCCAGGCCGCGCAGCAGCGGCTTGAACAGCACCAGCAGGGCGCAGACGGCGCCGCTGGCCAGCGCCAGCTCACCGGCGGTCACGAGGGAAAAATTTTGTACAACTGAGATGATGGTAGACATGATGTAACGCTGCATTTAGAATCAAGTGTAACTATAGTGCAGCGCAACATAAGTATCCAATTTACTTCCCCGATAACAATTATGCGTTTGGTGAATGGGATACTTAATCGTTGACGAGAAATCCATATTTCTCGATACTGTATCGACACCAACCCCACACCTGAGCCGACATGAGCTTTTTGACGCTGGACTTGAATTTGTTACGCGTCTTCGACGCCGTGATGACAGAGCAAAACCTGACACGCGCCGCCGGCCACCTGGCCATGACCCAGCCCGCCGTTTCCAACGCGATCAAGCGCCTGCGCGAGAGCCTGGGCGATGAATTGCTGATCCGCACCGCCTACGGCGTCAAGCCGACGCCGCGCGCCGAATCGCTGTGGCCGTCGGTGCGCAGCGCGCTGGCCAGCCTGGAAGCGGCCGTGGCGCCGGAAACCTTCGACGTGTCGGCCGCCCACGCCACCTTCCGCATGGCGATGGCCGACGCCACCGCCGCCTTCTGGCTGCCGTCGCTGATGCGTTCGATTGAAAGGGAGGCGCCGGGCGTCAACGTGCGCATGGTGCCGCTGACCACGCGCGAACCGCGGCCGATGCTGCTGCGCGGCGATATCGACCTGGCGGTGGGCTTCTTCCCCGGCGTGGCGGCGCAGCTGTCGTACGAAACCGGTTCGCCGATCCGCCACGAGCGGCTGTATTCCGGCCATTACGTGTGCGTGATGCGGCGCGACCATCCGCTGTCCAAGGTCGACCTGACCTTGGACAACTATTGCAAGGCCAATCACCTGCTGGTGAGTTTCTCCGGCCGCGCGCACGGCCTGGTCGACGAGGCGCTGGCGCAGATCCAGCGCGAGCGCCGCATCTTGCTGACGGTGAACCAGTTCTTCACCGCCGGCCGCGTGGTGGCCAACTCGGACCTGATCACCGTGCTGCCGCGCCACCTGATCGCCTCGACCGGCATGACCGACGCGCTGATCTCGAAGGAGTTGCCGTTCCAGCTGCCGGCGGTCCACCTGGACATGCTGTGGCACGAGCGCGATGCGCGCAGCCCGGCCCACAAGTGGCTGCGCATGCATCTGGAAGGCATGAATTCCGTGACCCAGCGCACCGCGCCGGGCACCGCGCCCAAAAACGACACGTATTAAAAAGCGCTACCGATTACTTGTGGCTGGAGCGGTAGCCGATGCGGAAACCGCCCCAGTGCTTGCCGTTCACATAAATCGGCGCCGACAGGTCGTGCATCACTTCGCCGGTATCGCGCTTGTAGGTTTGCAGCAGGAAGGGCTTGGTGTTCGAGCCGCAGCGCTTGCCGGTACGGTCGCTGAAGATGCGCTTGGTGCGGTTGTTGACGATGTCGACATCGTAGTTGCCGGTCAGCGGCTGCGAGAATTTCTTGTTATGCGTGGGGAAATAGCCGTTGTTATCCACAGCGCCGGCGTAAGCCAGTTGCGGCATGGCCGCCAGCAGCGCTTCCTGCAGGACCGGCAGCACGCGGTCGGTGAAATCGTCGAAGCGGGTTTTATGCTTGGGCGGATCGGTGTTCGGGATCGGCGTGTAGCTGCGGTCGAACAGCGCCTCGCGCGTGATCTTGCCCGAGGCGATGGCCGACTCGAACAGCCGTCCCACATCTTCCGCCGCCTGCTGCGCGGCCATCCGGATCGGATCGTGCGAGGTCTCGATCGACGATTCGCCCAGCGCGCCGGTGATCACTTCGGCCCGCTCGGCCAGCGCCATCGCCGAACTGGCGGCGCGCGGCAATTCCTTCTCTGTGGATAACAGGCTGTCGCGGATGCTGGCGATGGCGGCGGCGATATCCTCGGTGGTGGCGACGTGCTCGCGCGAGGCGCGGGCGATCTGGCCGATCTCGTCTTCCGACACGCCGGATGAGCGCTCGATATTGCCCAGCAAACCGTGCACCGTTTCCACGTTGCCGGCCGCGTCGCTGACCCTGGCCGCCAGCGAATTCATGCCGGTGGCGGCCTGCTCGGCCTGCTGGTTGATCTCGCGCACCATGGTGCTGATCTCGTCGGTGGCTTCCTTGGTGCGCAAGGCCAGCTGGCGCACCTCGCTGGCGACCACGGCAAAACCCCGTCCCTGCTCGCCGGCGCGCGCCGCTTCGATCGCGGCGTTCAGCGCCAGCAGGTTGGTGCGGGCGGAGATTTCGCTGATGGCCTCGGTGAAGCTGTAAATCTTGCGGGAATTCGATTGCAGGCTGGCCATGACGGCGGCCGCCGTCTGCGCTTCCTGGCGCGCCGCGCTGATGCGCTTGAGGCCATGGTCGGCCTCGGCGCGCCCGGCCACCGTTTCGCCGCGCACCTGGGCGGCGATCTCCGCCGCGCGCTCGGCGTTGGCGGCGATGCGCTCGGTGGTCTCGGCGTTTTGCCGCGAGCTCTGGACGATGCTGCCGGCGATGCCGACATCGAGCTCGATTTTCTTCTTGACCGAATCGACGAAGTACGAGGTCTCGGCCGCGCCGATCATGATGGCGTCGATCTCTTCACCGACCACATGGGCGAATTGTCGTACGCCGCCCTCGTCGCTGCTTTGCCGGGCCGCCCACCAGGCGATCAGCGCACCGGTCAACGCCGCCGGAGCGGCGGTATAAATCAGTGCGGCGCCATCGCCCGCCGCCAGGTTGAACAAATAAGCAAGGCAGGTTCCTCCCGCCGTCGCCCCCAAAAACCATAGTCCGCGTTGCACCAGCTTGTGCTGCAAAAGCTTCATTTGTCCCCCGTTTGACCCAGAACGCCTGGCGTCCCGACTAATTTATTTCCACGATGCTATTTTATGGGTAACTTGGTGGTATTCTTCACTTCTTCCATGACGGCGTAGGTGTGGGTCTCACGAACGCCTTTCTGGAGCAGGGTTTTACCGAGGAATTCCCGGTAAGCTGCCATGTCCTTGACGCGGGCTTTGACCAGGTAGTCGAAGCCGCCGGCGACCATGTGGCATTCCAGTACTTCCGGAATCACCTGGACACTGTGTTTGAACGCGTCGAAGACTTCAGGGGTGGTGCGATCAAGCACTACCTCTATGAAGACGAGCAAGGATACATCAAGCAACTGTGGATTCAGTTGGGCGGTGTAACCCATGATGTAGCCGGACTCGTGCAACTTGCGCACGCGTTCCAGGCAGGCAGCCGGCGACAGGTTCACCCGCGCCGCCAGTTCGACATTGCTGATGCGGCCATCGCTCTGCAATTCCATCAAGATTTTCTTACTGATCTTGTCTAGCATTTCCGGGAACTCCTACATAAATATTATTTGGTTAAATTGTCTCACCAAAAACAATCTATTGCTAGCCCCCTGTATTACCAGAATTAATCCAGAAGAAATCACACTACAATCGAATCATCAGTTGTTCTTCATTTTTACGCTCGCCGGCGGTCGCCGGTTGAGCGTTTTTTTGTAATGAGCCGCGCCAAAATTTCTATTCTGAGAGTGATTCATGCAAGCAGTTGTTTCCACCGGTTTTACCCCTTTTTCCGCGCTGCAAAACGAGATCCTGCGCGACCCGATTCCCCTGCGCGCAGCAGTGACGGCCGCCTATCGCCGCGATGAAGTTGACGCTGTTCAATGGCTGCTGGAACAGATCAAGAATAACGACGCCAACAGCCTGCAGCAGGCTCAACAACTGGCCCACAAACTGGTCAGTTCGGTGCGCGAGCAACGCACCCGCGCATCCGGCGTGGATGCCCTGATGCACGAGTTTTCGCTGTCTTCCGAAGAGGGTGTGGCACTGATGTGCCTGGCCGAAGCTTTGTTGCGTATTCCCGACAATGCCACCGCCGACCGCTTGATTGCCGACAAAATCAGCAAAGGCGACTGGCGCAAGCACCTGGGCGAGTCGCCGTCGTTGTTTGTCAATGCGGCAACCTGGGGCCTGCTGATCACCGGCAAACTGGTCAGCACCAACAGCGAAACCGGCCTCGGCTCGGCGCTGAGCAAGCTGATCGCCAAGGGCGGCGAACCGCTGATCCGCAAAGGCGTGGACCTGGCGATGCGCATGCTGGGCAACCAGTTCGTCACCGGCCAGACCATCGACGAAGCGATCAAGAATGGTCTATCCAACGAAGCGCGCGGCTACCGCTACTCCTACGACATGCTGGGCGAGGCTGCGCTGACCGAGGCCGATGCCAAGAAGTACTATGCCTCCTACGAAACCGCGATCCACGCGATCGGCAAGGCCTCGAACGGCCGCGGCATCAAGAACGGTCCCGGCATTTCGGTCAAGCTGTCGGCGCTGCACCCGCGCTACAGCCGCGCCCAGCGCGCCCGCGTGATGGAAGAACTGCTGCCGCGCGTGCGCCAGCTGGTGCTGCTGGCCAAGCACTACAACATCGGCCTGAACATCGATGCGGAAGAGGCCGACCGCCTGGAACTGTCGCTGGACCTGATGGAAGCGATGGCCTACGACCCGGAACTGGCCGGCTTCGACGGCATCGGCTTCGTCGTGCAGGCTTATCAAAAACGCTGCCCGTTCGTCATCGACTACCTGATCGACCTGGCCAAGCGCAGCGGCCGCAAGTTCATGGTGCGCCTGGTCAAGGGCGCGTATTGGGATGCCGAGATCAAGCGCGCCCAGGTCGACGGCATGAGCGGCTATCCGGTCTACACGCGCAAGGTTTATACCGACGTATCCTACCTGGTCTGCGCGCAAAAACTGCTGGGCGCGACCGACGTGATTTATCCGCAGTTCGCCACGCACAACGCGCAAACCTTGTCGACGATCTACACCTGGGCCAAGCGCGACGGCGTGACCGACTACGAATTCCAGTGCCTGCACGGCATGGGTGAATCGCTGTACGACCAGGTGGTCGGCAAGGACAACCTGGACAAGCCGTGCCGCATCTACGCGCCGGTCGGCACCCACGAAACGCTGCTGGCCTACCTGGTGCGCCGCCTGCTTGAGAACGGCGCCAACTCGTCGTTCGTCAACCAGATCGTCGACGAAGCGATCCCGGTCGATACGCTGGTCAAGGATCCGGTCGCGCAGGCGCGCGAGCAGGGGGGCCAGCCGCACACCGGCATCGCCCTGCCGCTGAACATGTTCGGCGACCGCAAGAACTCGACCGGCTTCGACCTGGCCAATGAAAACGTGCTGCGCGATATTTCGGCGGCACTGGCCACGCCACGCAGCTGGCATGCCGCTCCGCTGCTGGCGGGTGCGCTGAGTGCCGGCCAGCCGGTGCAGGACGTGACCAACCCGGCGCAGCGCAGCGACATCGTCGGCCAGCTGGTCGAAGCCAGCGCCGCCGACGTCGAAGCGGCGCTGGCCAGCGCCAGCAATTTCGCCATGGACTGGCAGACCACCGAGCCGTCGCTGCGCGCCGCCGCACTGAACCGCGCCGCCGACCTGTTCGAAGCCAACGCCATGGAACTGATGACGCTGGCGATCCGCGAAGCGGGCAAATCGCTGCCGAACGCCATCGCCGAGCTGCGCGAGGCGGTCGATTTCCTGCGCTACTACGCGAATGAGGTGCATGGTTCGACCAACACGCTGGCGCTCGGCCCGGTGACCTGCATCAGCCCGTGGAACTTCCCGCTGGCGATCTTCACCGGCCAGGTGGCCGCGTCGTTGGCCGCCGGCAACGTGGTGCTGGCCAAGCCGGCCGAGCAAACGCCGCTGATCGCGCACCGCGCGGTCGAACTGCTGCATGAGGCAGGCATTCCGCGCGCCGCGCTGCAATTCCTGCCTGGCCGCGGCGAAGTGGTCGGCGCAGCGCTGACCGCCGACGCGCGCGTCAAGGGCGTGATCTTCACCGGCTCGACCGAAGTGGCGCAGCTGATCAACCGCACGCTGGCCAAGCGCGCCATCGCTGAAAACTGCGATATTCCGCTGATCGCCGAGACCGGCGGCCAGAACGCGATGATCGTCGATTCGTCGGCGCTGCCGGAACAGGTGGTGCAGGACGCGATTTCGTCGGCCTTCGACAGCGCCGGCCAGCGCTGCTCGGCGCTGCGCGTGCTGTTCCTGCAGGAAGATATCGCCGACAAGACCATCAAGATGCTCAAGGGCGCGATGCAGGAGCTGAAAGTCGGCAACCCGGACCGCCTGGTGACCGATATCGGCCCGGTGATCGACGCCGAAGCGCAGCAAAACCTGCTGGCGCACATCAACAAGCTGAAGGCTACGGCGCTGAATTACTTCTCGCTGGACCTGCCGGCCGCTGTGACGACCGCCGGCACCTTCGTGCCGCCGACCGTGATGGAGATCCGCTCGCTGGCCGAGCTGACGCAGGAAGTGTTCGGCCCGGTCCTGCACGTGATCCGCTACAAGCGCGCCGATCTGCCGGCGCTGGTCGAGCAGATCAACGAAAGCGGCTTCGGCCTGACGCTGGGCATCCACTCGCGCATCGATGAAACCATCGACTACATCAGCTCGCGCGCGCATGTGGGCAACATCTATGTGAACCGCAACATTGTCGGCGCGGTGGTGGGTGTGCAGCCGTTCGGCGGCGAAGGCAAGTCCGGCACCGGCCCGAAAGCCGGCGGTCCGCTGTACCTGAAACGCCTGCAGCGCAGCGCAATAACGACGTCCCAGCACGAACGCCAGGCGACGCCGGGCCTGGATGCGCTGGCGGTCTGGTCGAAAATGCATGGCCACGAGCGTGTCGCGAGCCTGGCCGAACAGTACAGCCGCACGACGATGCTGGGCAGCCTGACCGTGCTGCCCGGCCCGACCGGCGAACGCAATACGCTGGCGCTGGTGCCGCGCGGTTCCGTGGTTTGCGTGGCCGAAACGCTGGCGGGCTTGTTGAACCAGATCGCTGCGGCACTGGCCACCGGCAATATCGCGCTGGTGGCGGAAGACAGTTCGAAACTGCTGCCTGGCGACCTGCCTGCCGTGGTCAAGGATCGCGTGCAAGTTGTCGGCAGCCTGCGGGACTTTGCCGGCGATTTCCAGATCGCCCTGGTCGAGACCATGCGGGTCGCTGGCCTGCGTGCCTTGCTGGCGGCCCGTAGCGGGGCGCTGGTGGGCTTGATCGACACCAACGAGGATGGTGCCATCCCCCTGTGGCGTTTGCTTGCTGAGCGTGCTCTGTGCGTCAATACGACGGCAGCCGGCGGCAATGCCAGCCTGATGACGCTGGAAGCGTAAGCTTTAACGATTACCTGTTGTTGTTTTAAGGGCCGGGATAAAACCCGGCCCTTTTTTTACGCCTTGCAGAAGTTTTCAATCACTTCAAAGGCGTAGCGGGAAGCCACCGTTTTGATGAAATGCATGAAGTCGACGGCGGCGTCATCGTTGGCGTTGTCCGAGATCGTGCGGATCACCGCAAACGGGATGCCCAGCTCGAAACACACTTGCGCCACGGCTGCGCCTTCCATCTCCACTGCCAATAAATCGGGCAATGCAGCCTTCAGGGCCTGAATCTGCGTCAGTTTGCCTATAAATTGATCACCGCTGGCGATCAAGCCACGATGCACGCGCGAGGTCAGCTGGGCGGCGCCGGCCAGCCGGTCCGTCAACGCCCTGTCCGTGGCGAAGTGCGAGATACCCGTCAGCGGGATCTCAAACTGTGGAAAAAGCGGGCTGGCATCGAAATCGTGCTGCACCAGCGATTCGGCGACCACGATATCCCCAACCCGTACATCTTTATCCCCGCTTCCGGCGACGCCGGTAAAGATGATGTGGGTAACTCCGAACTTTTCCACAAGGATGGAAGCTGTCATCGCTGCGGCAACCTTGCCTATACGCGACAGAACGCACACAGCGTCGATTTCCCAGAGTTTCCCGCCCGTGTACTCCCTCATGCCATGGACGAGCTTGTAGGGGCTCTGAAGGGCTTCTATCAGCCCATGCTGTTCTTCAGCCAACGCGCTGATGATGCCTAAACGCATGCTTTTCCTTGGTTTTCAATGTGGCGGCTGTGGATTTCCCGCTGTTTTTCCACAGCGGTTTTCAAAAAACGATCGATTTTAAGCGGTTTTTTGCTGTGCGAAGTGCTTTCAGAGCACGAGCAGGCCTTCAGATTTCGCGTTTTGTGGTTTAGTAGTTTACAAAAGATTTATATAAAAATAGTAGTAATAGTAAACGAGCAAAAGCCTGTGGATAAGTCCTGTATACGTTTACAAATCATTTGTTTACGAGAAAGATAAGCCGCTGCATAAGCGCTGTAACAGTTCAGGAGCAATTCTGTATAAAATATCGGCCTCCGGACAACTTGAGTGCTTACTCACAAGTCGTCCTGTGGATATCCAGCGAGTTATTCACAGGCGAGGTCCCGGTTTTGATCTTTTTCTCCAATTCTTCGGCCGAAATCGGCCTGGAAATCAGATATCCCTGTCCAAAATCGCAACCGGCAGCCTTGAGGGCGTCCATTTGTTGCGGTGTTTCGATGCCTTCGGCGATAACCTTGATGCCCAGCTTGTGCGCCATGGCGATAATTGCCTCGCAAAGGACGATGCCGTCCGTGCCATCGGCCAGATTGGAGACGAAAGTTGGATCGATCTTGATGTAATCGATATCGAAGCGCTTTAAAAACGCGACCGAGCAGTAGCCGGTGCCGAAATCGTCCAGCGAAATCTGCATATGGGCGTGCTGCAGCGCCAACATGCGTTCGGAAACCGAGTTGGCCGTGTCCAGCAGCAGGTTTTCCGTCACTTCGATGATGATGCTGTTGGGGTTGAGGTGCAATTCCTGCAAAAAATCCAGCCACTGCTGGTAGTTGCTGCCGTCGTCGCGGAACTGCCAGGAGGATTTGTTCACGCTGACCTGGAAATCGGGCAATCCCAGTGCCTGCAGCTTGTGCGCTTCTCGCGCGGCCTGCTTGAACACCCAGTCGCCGATGCCGACGATCATGCCGCTGCTTTCGGCGATGCCTATAAATTCAGCAGGATTCAGCAGTCCGCGTACCGGATGCTGCCAGCGCACCAGCGCTTCGGCCTTGCAGATGTTGCCGCTGTCCAGGTCGACGATCGGCTGGAACAGGATCCGCAGTTCTTCGTGATTGACCGCCTCGCGCAATTCGTTGACCAGGGTCATGCGCACGCGCGTGGCTTCCTGCATGAACGGCGCGAAATAATTGAAGCGGTTGCGGCCCTGCTGCTTGGCCGCGTACATGGCCTGGTCGGCGTTCTTGATTAAAGTTTCAGCATCGGCGCCGTCCTCCGGGTACAAGGTGATGCCGATGCTGCTCGAAATATGGGCAATGTGGTTGTCCGCCCCGTCGTCGAGGTCGAAAGGCGTGCTCATCTGCTTGAGGATTTCCTGCGCGATGCGCACCACATCGCCGGCATTGCGCAGCTCGCTCAAGATGACGGTGAACTCGTCGCCGCCCAGGCGGGCCACGGTATCGGTGCCGCGCACGGAATTGGACAGCCGTTTTGCCACTTCTTTCAGCAGCAGATCGCCTTTGTCGTGGCCCAGTGTGTCGTTGATTTCCTTGAAGTGATCCAGATCGACAAAGACCAGCGCCATCGGCAGGCCCGAGCGGTCGGTTTTTTTCATTTCCTGGCGCAGGTGCTCATGGAACATGCGCCGGTTTGGCAATCCGGTCAGCGCGTCGAAGTTGGCCTGGCGCCAGATTAATTCTTCGGATGCCTTCCTTTTGGTGATGTCGCTGAGCAGGGCGACGTAGCGGAAAGGATTTCCCAACTCGTCGTAGACGGTGTTGAAGCGCATCGCGACCAGGTATTCCTCGCCGTTCTTGTTCTGATGCCAGAGTTCGCCTTCCCACTGGCCGGACTGGGCGATCGATTCAAACATGCGCGTGTAGAAGCTCAGATCGTGGCGGCCGGAAGTGAGCTCATAGCCGCGGTGGCCGATCACTTCTTTTTCCGAGTAACCGCTGAGCGAAGAAAACGCCGGATTCACCGCCAGGATGCGGCCGTCCGCATCGGTCACCATCATGCCTTCGCCGGAATTCTGGAACAGCAGCGCGGCCAGCTTCATGGATTCTTCGTTTTTGCGCCGCTCCTCCTCGTTGGCGAGCAGTTTTTGCTCCATCTCGCGGCTGGCCGTGTACATGGTGCGGTAGCGCAATTCGCGTTCTTCCTGCCTGGTGTAGGTGCGCAGCGAGAAGTGGCCAGCGCCTGCCATGAGCAGCAACAATATCGCCAGGCCGGCGCCGGCGATCAGATAGTTTTGCTGCAACAGCCTGGTCGCTTCCGAATCGTTGCTGCCAACAACGATCACCAGCGGAACATCCGCGAATACGCGGTAGCTGAAGACCCGGGTCAGCTTGTCGATGCTGCTGACGGTTTTGTAGGTGCCGGATTTGGCGCGGCGAACGTTGTCGAATAAGGCCGTCGGGCCCAGGTCGCGGGCAAATGCTTCCTCAAAATTCGGCGCGCGGGCAATCACTTTTCCACCAGCGTGTACCAATGTGATCGAGATGTCGGAACTGAAGCGCGAGTTTTCAAAAACGGTGGCGTAGCGGCTGACATTCAGTGGCGCGACGATTACGCCAAGGAATTCGCCTTTGGCGCTTTCCACGCGGCGGCTCAGGAAAAACAGTTTTTGCTTGCTGCGGCGACCTATCGCCGGCTCGCCAACGAACAACTTTCCGCGCATGGACTCGTTCAAATGGGCTTTGAAGTAATCGCGATCTCCGTAGGCGGTTCCGGCGACGTCGTTGTTGGTGGACGTGGCGACGATGTCGCCTTTGGTATCCAGGAATGTGATCCAGTATTCGCTGTTGAAACTTGATCCGCGTGAGGACAGTAGTTCCGACATCATTTCCGGCGAACGGCGTTGTTGCGGGTTCAGGACTTTGATGGCATTGGCAAAACCGAGCAATGACAGATCGATCGATTGAATCGAGTACCGCACATGGGCTTCCATTGCCTTGACGTAATGCTCGGTCTGGCTCTGAACGGAGAGCTCGCGTTCGATGTAAGCGGTGCGAAATTGCGTGACGACAAGCGCAATGGCAAGTGCCGCCATAAGCAAAAGGCCGGTGATCAGACGTCGCCGAAAGCGCAGATAAGCCGGCGACCGTAGATTTTTGCGTGGTGAGGACAAAAAATTCTCCGGCTGTGGCTGTTTGTTTGCCAACTTAGTATAGGGGAAAGAAGTCGTATCGGGTTGCCAAGGCGCTTGCGCCTGTGGTTTTTGGGTTTATGGTTTACTCTAAAGATGTAGATATAAAAATAGTAGTAGTTGTTAACGCAGACACTTTTCTGTGGATAAGTCCCCATTTTGGATTAGAATCAGGCGTTTACGCGCCGTATAAGCAGGCTCGAAAGCCGTGTATGAGCAAAGAACTGTTTTGGGATAAGAAAAACGGTCCCCAAAATTTTTTTGTTTACTCACATTTGGTGCCTGTGGATATCCATAGACTTATCCACATGTGAAAAACACCATTTGTGCGAGGTTTTCGATGAATTTGGCATCTGTTTTTCCGCATCCGATCATCCAGGGCCCTACCGCCGGTGCCGGCAATACGCCGGCCCAGGTGGCGGCCGTCTCCAATGCCGGCGGGCTGGGCACGCTGGCCTGTTCCCTGCTGTCGCCGGACACGATCCGCGAGCAAACCGCGCAAATCCGCGCGCTGACCGACAAGCCGTTCTGCCTTAATTTCTTTGTTCAGGGCATGCCTGAGCCGGATCCGGCGGAAGTGGCGCGCGCGGTGGAATGGCTCAAGCCG
This sequence comes from Duganella sp. Dugasp56, assembly GCF_047304105.1. Classification (NCBI taxonomy): domain Bacteria; kingdom Pseudomonadati; phylum Pseudomonadota; class Betaproteobacteria; order Burkholderiales; family Oxalobacteraceae; genus Duganella; species Duganella sp. Dugasp56. Next base: position 16,102 of record NZ_JBGLYQ010000014.1, on the reverse strand, counting down.
CTCTGGTCGTCGCTGGGCTGGACCGAACTTCCGGCGCCGGCCAAGTGGTGCGAAGACTTCGCGGCCCAGTTCGAAACCTTGATCGCGCTGCGCCCCGCCGTGGCCAGTTTCACGTTCGGCATTCTCAGCGAGGCGCAAATCAGGCGGCTGCATGATGCCGGCATCCTGGTTGTCGGCACGATTACCCACGCCGACGAAGCGCTGGCCTGGCAGAGCAGGGGCGCCGACGCGGTGATCGCCTCCGGAACGGACGCGGGCGGACATCGCGGCACCTTCATCGGTGCGCAGGAAGACGCCAAGCTGACCACTTTCGAGTTGCTGCCGACGGTGGTCGCGGCCGTGCATATTCCGGTGATCGCGGCCGGCGGCATCATGAGCGGCGCCGACATCAAGCGCGCGCTGGATGGCGGCGCGCAGGCGGTGCAGATGGGCACGGCGTTTCTGGTCACGGACGAGTGCGCCATCAACCCGCACTACAGGCAACGGCTGTTGACGGCCGGGGATCATCCGACCCGGCTGACGAGGACGTTTTCCGGCCGCTACGCGCGCGGGCTGGAAAACCGCTTGATGCGCGAGCTTGCGCCGGTGGAGAAGCAACTCCCCGCATATCCTATTCAAAATGCGCTAACCACGCCTATTCGTGCCGAAGCAGCCAAGCGTGGCGATACCGAACTGATGTCGCTCTGGTGCGGCACCGGCGTATCGCGCGCGCGGCCCATGCCGGCGGCGAAACTGGTCGAAACCTTGATCGCGGAGTTGAACGCGGCCTGACGGAAACACCACCCTGGAGGAGCAGTTTTTGGAATCAGCAGGCACATACGATTACATCATTATTGGTGCAGGGTCAGCGGGTTGTGTATTGGCAAACCGACTGAGTGCGAACAGGGAAGCGAATGTCCTGCTCATCGAGGCGGGCGGCAAAGACGATTATGTGTGGATACACATACCCGTCGGCTACCTGCATTGCATAGACAATCCGCGGACGGACTGGATGTTCCGTACGGAAGCCGATCCCGGGCTGGGCGGCCGCAGCCTGCTTTACCCGCGCGGCAAAGTGCTCGGAGGCAGTTCCTCCATCAACGGCATGATCTACATGCGCGGCCAGGTCGGCGACTACGACCGCTGGGCGGACCTGACCGGCGACGACAGCTGGCGCTGGCAGTCGGTGCTGCCCTTGTTCAAGAAGAGCGAGGATTACCACGGCGGCGCGTCGGAAAATCATGGCGCCGGCGGTCCGTGGCGCGTGGAAAAGCAGCGCTTGTCGTGGCGCATACTGGACGCCTTCCGCGACGCGGCCGAGCAAACCGGCATCCAGAAAGTGGATGATTTCAATCGCGGCGACAACGACGGTTGCGGCTACTTCGAGGTCAATCAAAAACGCGGCATACGCTGGAATACGGCCAAGGCGTTTTTAAAACCGGCGGCGAAACGGCCTAACCTGACCATCATGACGGGCTGCCACGTGGAACGCCTTATCATTGAAAAAGGCGAGTGCGGCACCGTTTGCAAAGGTGTGATTTTCACCGGCGGCGGCACCCGGTTCAGCGCCACCGCAGAGAAGGAAACCCTGTTGGCGGCTGGCTCCGTTGGCAGTCCGCAGATTTTGCAGTGCTCCGGCATCGGCGCCGCGGCGATGCTGAACCAGCATGGCATTGCGACGATGGCCGACCTGCCCGGCGTCGGCGAAAACCTGCAAGACCATCTGCAGCTGCGCATGATCTACAAAGTCGGCGGCGGCGCGCGCACCTTGAATACGATGGCGTCCAACTGGTTCGGCAAGATGAAAATCGGCCTTGAATATGCGCTGTTCCAGAGCGGGCCGATGTCGATGGCGCCGTCGCAGCTGGGGGCGTTCGCCCGGTCCGATGCCGGCCAGGCCACGCCGAATCTGCAATATCACGTACAGCCTTTGTCGCTGGAAAAGTTTGGCGATCCCCTGCACGCTTTCCCCGCATTCACGGCCAGCGTTTGCAATCTGCGGCCGACGTCGCGCGGTCATGTGCGCATCGCCAGCGCCGATTCGTATGCGCCGCCGAAAATCTCGCCGATGTACTTGAGCACCGCGGAAGACCGCAAAGTGGCCGCCGCCGCGCTGACGTTGACGCGCCGCATCGCCGCCGCGCCGGCGCTGCAGAAATACGCGCCGGAGGAATACAAGCCCGGCATCCACTATCGCACGGAGGAGGAGTTGGCCGACGCGGCGGGGGCGATCGGCACCACGATTTTCCATCCGGTGGGCACCTGCAAGATGGGCCGCGCCGACGATCCGGGTGCGGTGGTCGACAGCCAATTGCGTGTAATTGGAGTACGCGGCCTGCGCGTGGTCGATGCTTCCGTGATGCCTTTCATTACCTCAGGAAATACCAACTCTCCCACCATCATGATCGCTGAGAAAGCTTCAGAAATGATTCGTTCAGAGTGGAAATGAAAGACCGGCCCCGTTAGGCTTAGATCAAAAGTCAACCGTAGTTATACTGTATTGTTAGCCAATTTGTTACTGTGTATGATCTAAAAAAATTTAGTAGTTTGAAAAGAATAACTGGGAGACAGGATGTCCGGCGTTATCTTGGAAACAAAGAATCTGACCAAGGAATTCAAGGGTTTTACCGCGGTCAATGATGTCAATCTCAAAGTGCAGCGCGGCCACATCCACGCGCTGATCGGTCCCAATGGTGCAGGCAAAACCACATGCTTCAATTTGCTGACCAAGTTCCTGGTGCCCACTTCCGGCCAGATCCTGTTCAACGGCAAGGACATCACCGCCGCCAAGCCGGCGCAGATCGCCCGCATGGGCGTGATCCGTTCGTTCCAGATTTCGGCGGTGTTTCCGCACCTGACGGTGTTGCAGAATGTGCGCATCGGCCTGCAGCGCCAGCTGGGCACCAGCTTCCACTTCTGGCAAAGCGAGCGCGCGCTGGACAAGCTCAACGACCGCGCCATGCAGCTGCTGGCCGAGGTCGACCTGACCGAATTCGCCGACACCGTCACCGTCGACATGCCTTACGGCCGCAAGCGCGCTTTGGAGATCGCCACCACGCTGGCGATGGAACCGGAGCTGATGTTGCTTGATGAACCGACCCAGGGCATGGGTCACGAAGACGTGCACCGCGTGACCGAGCTGATTAAAAAAGTGTCGTCCGGCCGCACCATCCTGATGGTCGAGCACAACATGAAAGTGGTGTCCGGCATCTGCGACAAGATCTCCGTTTTGCAACGCGGCGCGATGCTGGCGGAAGGCACGTATGCGGAAGTTTCGAACAATCCACAAGTGATGGAAGCGTATATGGGTACAGAAGCCGCCGTGCTGGAAGGAGCCCACTGATGACGGCCGCTCTGGAAATTTCGAACCTGCAAACCTGGTATGGCGAATCGCACATCCTGCACAACGTCAATTTGACGGTGCAGCCGGGCGAAGTGGTCACGCTGCTGGGCCGCAACGGCGCCGGCCGCACCACCACGCTGCGCTCGATCATGGGCTTGACCGGCGCCCGCAAGGGCTCGATCAAGGTCAACGGCGCGGAATCGATCGGTTTGCCGACGCATAAAATCGCCCACCTCGGCATCGGCTATTGCCCGGAGGAGCGCGGCATCTTCTCGTCGCTGTCGACCGAGGAAAACCTGCTGTTGCCGCCGCAGTTGTCCACCGGCGAGAAGGGCATGTCGGTCGAGGAAATCTACGCGATGTTCCCTAACCTGGAAGAGCGCAAGCACAGCCAGGGCACGCGCCTGTCCGGCGGCGAACAGCAGATGCTGGCGGTGGCGCGCATCCTGCGCACCGGCGCGCGCCTGCTGTTGCTCGATGAAATTTCGGAAGGCCTGGCGCCGGTCATCGTGCAAGGCCTGGCGCGGATGATCACCACGCTGAAATCCAAGGGATACACCATCGTCATGGTGGAACAGAATTTCCGGTTTGCCGCCCCGCTGGCGGACCGGTTTTATGTGATGGAACACGGTCAAATCGTTGAGACCTTTGTTGCATCAGAACTGAGCGCCAAGATGCCGGTGTTGACCGAGCTTCTGGGCGTGTAAGCAAGTGGAAAAAAATAAGCAATAACACTACTTCTTGAACCAACGGAGACGAAATGAAACTTAAAGCCATCACCATCGCAGCAACCGCCGTATGCGCATTCGGCCTGTCTTTTGCTGCCCAAGCCCAGGTTTCCGGCGACACCATCAAGATCGGCCTGATCACCGACATGTCCGGTCTGTACACCGACATCGACGGCGCCGGCGGGGCCGAAGCGGTCAAGATGGCGATCGCCGACGCCGGCGTGGTCATCGCCGGCAAGAAGGTCGAGTTCATCTCCGCGGACCACCAAAACAAGGCCGACATCGCCGCCTCCAAGGCACGCGAATGGTTCGACCAGCAGGGCGTCGACCTGCTGATCGGCGGCACCAACTCCGGCGCCAACCTGGCCATGGCCAAGGTCGCGGCCGAGAAGAAAAAAGTGTTCATCTCGATCGGCGCCGGCTCGGCCCGCCTGACCAACGAGGAATGCACGCCGTACACGATTCACTACGCCTACGACACCATCGCGCTGGCGCGCGGCACCGGCGGCGCCATCGTCAAGCAGGGCGGCAAGAGCTGGTACTTCCTGACCGCCGACTACGCCTTCGGTCAGTCGCTGGAAAAAGACACCGCGGACGTGGTCAAGGCGCAGGGCGGCAAGGTGCTGGGCTCGGTCAAGCACCCGCTGTCGGCGTCGGACTTCTCGTCCTTCCTGCTGCAGGCGCAATCGTCGGGCGCGCAGATCCTGGGCCTGGCCAACGCCGGCGGCGACGCGATCAACTCGATCAAAGCCGCCAACGAGTTCGGCATCACCAAGAAGATGAAGCTGGCCGGCCTGCTGATCTTCATCAACGACGTGCACTCGCTGGGCCTGAACCTGACCCAGGGCATGTACCTGACCGACGGCTGGTACTGGGACCAGAACGCGGAAACCCGCGCCTGGTCGAAGCGCTACTTCGAGAAAATGAAGAAGGAACCGTCGATGCTGCAAGCGGCCGACTACTCCGCCGCCAGCAACTACCTGAAGGCGGTCAAGGCCGTCGGCAGCGACGACACCGACAAGGTCATGGCCTACCTGAAGGCGAACAAGATCAACGACATGTTCGCCAAGAACGGCGTGATCCGCCCGGACGGCCGCATGGTGCACGATATGTACCTGATGGAAGTGAAGAAGCCGTCGGAATCGAAATATCCATGGGATTACTACAAGGTCGTGGCCACCATTCCCGGCGACCAGGCGTACGCCACCAAGGCGGAAACCAAATGCGCCCTGTGGAAATAAGCTGAGTTGTACACAGGCTGCGCGCGCTTCCACGCTGCGCGCGGCCTTTTTCTGGCTCCGCGCCGCCCCGTCCGGGGAGGCGATCTTTATATTGTGATCTCATGGAAATTTTCGGCGTTCCCCTGCCCGCGATGATGAGCCAGCTGCTGCTGGGGCTGGTCAACGGCTCCTTCTATGCCATGCTGTCGCTCGGCCTGGCCGTGATCTTCGGCCTGCTGAATGTGATTAACTTCTCGCACGGCGCCCTGTACATGATGGGCGCGTTTGTCGCCTGGATGGGGATGGCCTACTTCGGCCTCAACTATTGGGTGATGCTGGTGCTGGCGCCGCTGATCGTCGGCGTGTTCGGCATCATCATTGAAAAAACCATGCTGCGCTGGCTCTACAAGCTGGATCATCTGTATGGCCTGCTGTTGACCTTCGGCATCACCTTGCTGGTCGAAGGCGTGTTCCGCTCGTTCTACGGCGTGTCCGGCCAGCCGTTCCAGGTGCCGGAGGCGCTGGCCGGGGCGACCGACCTCGGCTTCATGGTGCTGCCGAACTACCGTGCGTGGGTGGTGGTGGCCTCGCTGGCGGTGTGCCTGTCGACCTGGTTCGTCATCGAGAAGACCAAGCTGGGCGCCTACCTGCGCGCCGGCACCGAGAATCCCAAGCTGGTCGAAGCCTTCGGCATCAACGTGCCGCTGATGGTCACGCTGACCTACGGCTTCGGCGTCGCTTTGGCGGGCTTTGCAGGGGTGCTGGCGGCCCCGGTGATCCAGGTGCAGCCCCTGATGGGCCAGAACCTGATTATCGTCGTATTCGCCGTTGTGGTGATCGGTGGCATGGGGTCGATCATGGGTTCCATCCTGACCGGTCTCGGCCTGGGCATCATCGAGGGCCTGACCAAGGTGTTCTACCCGGAGTTTTCGTCGACCGTGGTATTCCTGGTGATGGTCATCGTGTTGCTGATCCGTCCAGCCGGCTTGTTCGGCAAAGAAAAATAAGAGGGCACAGATGAATAAGAAACTGGGTTACCTGATCGCCTTCGCGATCGCGCTGGCGGCGCCGTTTGTCGGCTATCCGATCTTCCTGGCCAAGCTGCTGGTGTTCGCGCTGTTTGCCTGCTCGTTCAACCTGCTGATCGGCTTTACCGGCCTGCTGTCGTTCGGCCATGCCGCCTTCTTCGGCGCCGCCGGCTACGTGGCCGGCAATGCGATGAAGGTGTGGGGCTGGCCGCTCGAGCTGGGCATGCTGGCCGGCGTTGCGGCCGGTGCGCTGATCGGGCTGGTGATGGGCGCGCTGGCGATCCGCCGCCAGGGCATCTACTTCTCGATGATCACGCTGGCGCTGGCGCAGATGGTCTACTTCGGCGCGCTGCGCGCCGGCGAGTTCACCGGCGGCGAAGACGGCCTGCAGGGTGTTCCACGTGGAAAACTGCTGGGCATGCTCGACCTGTCCAACGATACCGCGCTGTACTTCTTCGTGCTGGGTGTCGCGGTGCTGGCCTTTATGCTGATCGTGCGTACCGTGCATTCGCCGTTCGGCCAGGTGCTGAAGGCGATCAAGGAAAACGAGCCGCGCGCGATCTCGCTGGGCTACGACGTCGACAAGTACAAGCTGCTGGCCTTCGTGCTGTCGGCCGCGCTGTCCGGCCTGGCCGGCGCTTCCAACATGCTGGTGCAGGGTTTTGAAACGCTGACCGACGTGCACTGGAGCATGTCCGGCCTGGTGATCCTGATGACCCTGGTCGGCGGCATGGGCACGCTGGCCGGTCCGATGCTGGGCGCCATCATCATCATCGCGCTGGAAAACAAGCTGGGCGACTTCGGCATTTTCATGGTGTCGCACACCGGCATCGAATGGTTCAACACCATCGGCGAAGCGGTCAACATGGTGATCGGTTTTATCTTCATTGTCTGCGTGCTGTTGTTCCGGCGCGGGATTATCGGCGAAATTGTCGCGCGCTTCGGCGCCGTCAAGAAGCCCGCATGATGTAGCGCACGCGCCGGACGTTCTGTCCGGCGCTTTTTTCTCATCGGTAGTAAATTTTTATCTGGCCGCCGGCCGGAGTGGGAGTGGTCCGTCCGTAACTTTTATTGAATAGAGGATGACATGCATATTAAAAAACTTGCGTTGGCGCTAGCCGGCGTTGCGCTGACCGCTTGCGGTTCGAACGAGCACGATACGGCTGAAGATCTGAACCAGTTGCCCAGCTACCTGGGCACGATCACCAGCAAGACCTACGACGGCACCAGCGACGATTTGCTGACCGCCGGCCTGGGCGCCACCGGCCTGGCTGCCGCGGCCGCGCCCACCTACGCGGATCCGGTGAATCCGACGCCGGCGGAGCTGCGGCGCAATGCGATCTACGCCAACTACCGCGCCGTGCTCGACATCTCCGCCAACAGCGGCTACGGCACGCTGTACGGCCCGAATGTGGATGCCAAGGGCAATGTCGGATCGGGGCAGGGCATGGTCGCCGGCTCCGAGTACGTGGCGTATTCCGACGACGGTACCGGCAACCAGAACGTGACCTTGATGGTGCAGGTGCCGGCGACGTTCGACGTGAATAATCCATGCATCGTCACCGGCACCTCGAGCGGGTCGCGCGGCATCTACGGCGCCATCGGCAGCGCCGGCGAATGGGGCTTGAAGAACAACTGCGCGGTCGCCTACGCCGACAAGGGCAGCGGCACCGGCCTCTACGCCTTCGACGACGACAGCGTGAACCTGCAGAACGGCGTGCGCGCCACGCGCGCGTCGGCGGCCAAGAATTCCATCTTCACGCCGGCGCTGAGCGACGCCGACCGCGCCGCGTTCGCCTCGTCGTCGCCGGCGCGCATCGCCTTCAAGCACGCGCACTCGCAGCAGAATCCGGAAAAGGACTGGGGCAAGTTCACGCTGCAGGCGGTGGAGTTTGCCTTCTACGTGCTGAACGAAAAGTACGGCGTGCTGGCCAAGGATAACAAGAGCCACATCGTCCGCCTGACGCCGAAAAACACGATCACGATCGCTTCCAGCATCTCCAACGGTGCGGGCTCGGCGCTGCTGGCCGCGGAACAGGACACCAAGGGCCTTATCAGCGGCGTGGCGGCCACCGAGCCGCAAGTCCAGCCCAAGACCGCCACCGGCTACTCGGTGCGCCAGGGCGGCGCCAGCGTGACGGGGCAGGGCAAGGCGCTGTTCGACTACTCGACCTATGCCGCGCTGTACCAGCCTTGCATCGCGTCCACAGCGGCCGCTCCGGGGCGTTGCACGGCGCTGGTGGCCAAGGGCCTGCTGACCGGCACCGACCTGCTGTCGCAGCAGAACGACGCCAAGGCGCGCCTGAAGGCTTACGGCTGGCTGGCGGATTCGGACATCCTGCAGGCCGCGCACGCCGGCACCAACATCCTGGTGGCGGTGACGTACGCCAACGCCTACGGCAAGTTCTCGGTGACGGACAAGGTGTGCGGATTCTCGTTCGCGCCGACCGACGCCACAGGCACGCCGCTGGCCTTCACGGCTGCTCAAAAAGCGAGCAGCTTCGCCACGCAGAACGGCATCGTCGGCAGTGTGGTGTACGAGAATTCCGTGGGCGGCGCCAAGGCTTATAACTTCGGCGTGTCGCCGAGCAGCAGCCTGGCGGACCAGTCGCTGGACGGCTTCCTGTGCCTGCGCTCGCTGGCGACGGGTGTCGATGCGGTCACCGGCGGGCCGCTGAGCGCGACGCTGGCGGCGCAAAGCGCGCGCGTGAAAGCGGGCATGGCCGAGGTGGCGGCGACCGGCAATCTGCATGGCAAGCCGGCCATCATCGTGCAGGGCCGCAGCGATACGCTGATCCCGGTGAACTTTGCCTCGCGCGCGTATCTGGGCCTGAATGCGTCGGCGGAGGGCGGCACCAGCAAGCTGCGCTACATCGAGGTGACCAACGCCAATCACTTCGATTCGTTCACCAACGCGCTGCCCGCGAATATCGTGCCTTTGCACGTGTACCTGTTCCGGGCGCTGGATGCGATGATGGCCAACCTGCGCAGTTCGGCGGTGGCGCTGCCGCCGTCGCAGGTGGTGCGGACGGTGCCGCGTTTCGATAACACGTCGCTGATCACCGTGGCCAACGTGCCGCCGATCGCCGCCGCACCGGTGACCGGCAACACCATCACCGTCAGCGGCACCACGGTCGACGTGCCGAACTAGGGTCTACAACGCTGCGGCGTAGATCGCCCTCGCATCGTCGCGCGTGACGGTGCGGGGGTTGTTCCCCAACAAACGGGTCTGGAGCATGGCGTCATCCGCCAGCCGGTCCAGGTCCGTTTCCCTGATCCCCACCTGCTGCAAGGTCCGCTCGATCCCCGAGATGATGGCAATTTGCTGCATCGCAACAACCAGCGCTTCCGCCCTCGCCTCGACGCTGCCGCTCGCTTCCGGCACCACGATCTCAGCTAGTTCCGCATACAAGCCAGCCGCTTCCGGCGCGTTGAAACGCAGCACGTGCGGCAGCACCAGCGAATTCGACAAGCCGTGCGGCACGTGGAATATGCCGCCTATTGGATACGCCAGCGCATGCACCGCCGCCACCGGCGCGTTGGAGAACGCCTGTCCCGCCAGCATGGCGCCGAGCAGCATCGCCTGCCGCGCCGCCAGGTCGCGGCCATTTTCGCAGGCGCGGATCAGGTTGGCGGACAGCAGGCCCAGCGCCTTGCGCGCCAGCAGGTCGGACAGCGGGTTCTTTTTATGGCGGCTGGTGTAGGCCTCGATGGCGTGCACCATCGCGTCGATGCCGGTCGCGGCGGTGACCAAAGGCGGCAGGCCGAGCGTCAGTTCCGCGTCCAGCAACGCCAGGTCCGCATAGAGTTGCGGCGCGACGACGCCCATCTTTGTGGTGGCGCCGGTCGTCACGATGGCGATGTTGGTGACCTCGGAACCGGTGCCGGCGGTGGTTGGAATCTGCACCAGCGGCAAGCGAGCGCCCTTCACATTGCCGATGCCGTAGATCGCGCCGAGCGGCTGGTCGCTGCCGGCCAGCACGGCGATCAGCTTGGCGACATCCATCGAACTGCCGCCGCCGATGCCGATGACGATGTCGGTCCGATGCTTGCGCGCGGCGGCGACTGCGTCCAGCACCACCTGTTCCGGCGGGTCGGCGACGACGTTGGAATAGACCTCCACCTGCAGTCCGGCGGCCCGCAGGCTGGCGGCCGGAACGTCCACCAGGCCTGTCTTCAGGAAGCCGGGATCGGTGACGAGCAGGGCGCGTTTGGCGTCCGGAAAGCGCTGGGTGATGTGCTCGCCAAGCCTGCCGGCGGCGCCGAGCTCGGACACGACATGGGCGACAGTGCTGAATGCAAACGCTGGAAAATCATTCATGGCGGCGGCTTCCTGGAGTTGGAGTTTCACGTGAAATCTTACAGTAAGCATGACGGACATGCATGGAGAGCGGCTTGGCTTTCTTCCGTACAATATAGCCTTTGCATGCTTGAGGAATGTTCGTGATGGTCGACTATCTGGTGTTGGGAGTGGCTGCGTTCGGCGCGGGTCTGGTGGACTCGGTCGTCGGGGGTGGGGGATTGATACAGCTGCCGGCGATGTTCGCCGTGTTTCCCAACATGGCGCCGGCCACGCTGATCGGCACCAGCAAGCTGGCCGGCATATTCGGCACCGGCGTGGCCGCGGTCAACTACGCGCGTCGCGTCGCCATCGCCTGGACGGTTGCCGCGCCTGCCGCGTTCACCGCCTTGATTTTCTCCTTCCTCGGCGCCTACACGGTAACCAGGGTATCGGGCGAATTCATGCGGATGCTGTTGCCGATCGTCCTGTTGGCGGTTGCCATCTATACCTTTGCCAAGAAGGACTTCGGCAATGTTCACGCTCCGCTGCACACCGGCCGCAAGGAACAGACGCTGGCGCTGCTGATCGGCGCCGGCATCGGATTCTACGACGGCTTCTTCGGCCCCGGCACGGGCAGCTTCCTGGTGTTCCTGTTTGTCCGCGTCTTCGGCTTCGATTTCCTCGCCGCCTCGGCGGTAGCCAAGATCGTCAACGTCGCGTGTAATTTCGCCGCGCTGGTCTGGTTCGGCTACAGCGGCCATTTGTTGTGGGAGCTGGGCGCGTTCATGGCGGTGTGCCAGATCGGCGGTTCCATCATCGGCTCGCGCCTGGCGATGAAGCACGGCAGCGGTTTCGTGCGCCAGCTGTTCCTGATCGTGGTCACGATATTGATCGTGAAATCTGGCTACGATGCATGGTTGCGTTGGTGATATTGTTTCACGTGGAACCAAAAGAGGGCGCCTGTTGGGAACGACAGGCGCCCTTTTTCAATGTTTCACGTGGAACAATCGGGCACTATTTTTTTGCTCAAAAAAGTCGCAGCAGCAAAAAGACTCTATAATCTGACCTTGATCCCTTCGCTTTAACCAAATCCATCATGTTATTTCCAACTAATTTCGACGTCATCGTTGTCGGCGGTGGTCACGCCGGTACCGAGGCGGCCCTCGCTTCCGCCCGCATGGGGCAGAAGACTCTGCTGCTCACGCATAACATTGAGACGCTGGGCCAGATGTCGTGCAACCCATCCATCGGCGGTATCGGCAAAGGCCATCTGGTCAAGGAAGTCGATGCCATGGGCGGCGCCATGGCGATCGCCACCGATGAATCGGGCATCCAGTTCCGCATCTTGAATTCCTCCAAAGGCCCTGCCGTGCGCGCAACCCGCGCCCAGGCCGACCGCATCCTGTACAAGCAAGCCATCCGTTCGCGCCTGGAAAACCAGCCCAACCTGTGGCTGTTCCAGCAGGCCGTCGACGATCTGATGGTGGAGGGCGACCGCGTGGTCGGCGCCGTCACCCAGATCGGCCTGAAGTTTCTGGCGCCAGCCGTGGTGCTGACCGCCGGCACTTTCCTCGACGGTAAGATCCATGTCGGCCTGCAGAACTACTCGGCCGGCCGCGCCGGCGATCCGCCGGCGATCTCGCTGTCGGCCCGGCTGAAGGAATTGAAGCTGCCGCAAGGCCGCCTGAAGACCGGCACGCCGCCGCGCATCGACGGCCGCAGCATCGATTTTTCGCTGATGACAGAGCAGCCGGGCGACCTCGATCCGGTGCCGGTGTTCTCGGTGATGGGCAATGCCGCCATGCATCCGCGGCAGATGCCGTGCTGGGTTACGCATACCAACAACAAGACCCACGACATCATTCGCGCCGGTCTGGACCGCAGCCCGATGTACACCGGCGTCATCGAAGGCGTCGGCCCGCGCTATTGCCCGTCGATCGAAGACAAGATCCACCGCTTCTCGGCCAAGGAATCGCACCAGATTTTCCTGGAACCGGAAGGCCTGACCACCAACGAATTCTATCCAAACGGCATCTCGACCAGCCTGCCATTCGACGTGCAGATCGAACTGGTGCGCTCGATGAAGGGCATGGAAAACGCCCACATCCTGCGTCCCGGCTATGCCATCGAATACGATTATTTCGACCCGCGCGGCCTCAAGGCATCGCTGGAAACCAAGGCCGTTGCCGGCCTGTACTTCGCCGGCCAGATCAACGGCACCACCGGCTACGAGGAAGCGGCGGCGCAGGGCATGCTGGCGGGTATCAACGCCGCGCTGCAAACCCAGGGCCGCGAAGCCTGGACGCCGGCCCGTTCCGAGGCCTACCTCGGCGTGCTGGTCGACGACCTGGTCACGCAAGGCGTGCTGGAACCGTACCGCATGTTCACCAGCCGCGCCGAATATCGCCTGAGTCTGCGTGAAGACAATGCCGACATGCGCCTGACCGAAATCGGCCGCAAGCTGGGCTGCGTCGGCGATGCGCAGTGGGAAGCGTTCGAGAAAAAACGCGAAGCCGTGGCGATGGAACTGGAGCGTCTGCGCTCGACGTGGGTCAATCCACGCATCCTGGAAGCGGCCGAATCCGAGCGCGTCATCGGCCAGGCGATCGAGCGCGAGTACTCGCTGGCGAATCTGCTGGCGCGTCCCGGCGTGGACTACGACAAGCTGATGAGCTTGTCCGGCATCGACGGCCGCGAGCTGGCCGGTCCCGGCGTGAGCGACGAAGCGGTGCGCGAACAGGTGGAAATTCAACTGAAGTATTCGGGCTATATCGACCGCCAGACCAAGGAAGTCGAGCGCCACGAGCACTACGAAAACCTGAAATTGCCGGAAGGTTTCAGCTACCTGGACATCACCGCGTTGTCGGTGGAAGTGCGGCAGAAACTGCATGCGCAGCGTCCGGAAACGCTGGGCCAGGCATCGCGCATTTCGGGCGTGACGCCGGCGGCGATCTCGCTGCTGCTGGTGCACCTGAAGAAGGCAGGCTTCGGTGGATTTGTGAATGCTGAAAAAGATGAGGCTGTTCAATGAAGGTGTTTGACCGTGCAGTACTCGCGGATGTTTTAAAACAAGGCATCAATAGTCTGAAGCTGGACCTTGGCGACGACCAGGTGGAAAAACTGCTGGACTACCTGGCGCTGCTGAACAAGTGGAATTCGGTGTACAACCTGACGTCGGTGCGCGATCCGATGCAGATGGTGACCTTGCACGTGCTGGATTCGCTGGCGGCGGTACCTGCCTTCGCCGGCGCCGCCAACGTGCTGGACGTGGGAGCAGGGGGCGGACTGCCGGGCATGGTGCTGGCGATCAGCCGTCCGGACATGAAAGTGTCGATGATCGACACGGTGCACAAGAAGACCGCGTTTTTGAATCAGGTAAAGGCGGAGCTGGGCCTGTCCAACGTGACGGTATACACCAAGCGCGTGGAGCAGCTGGAAGTGAAGACGAAATTCGACGTCATCACCTCGCGGGCTTTTGCGGACCTTTCCGACTTCGTCAACTGGTCGGGGCACCTGCTGCAAGAGGGCGGGCGATTTATAGCCCTGAAAGGGACGGCGCCGGCAGAGGAGCGGGAGCGACTGCCAGAGCCATGGAAAGTGCAGAAACTGGAGCCTTTGGAAGTGCCGGGGCTGGACGCGGAGCGCCACCTGGTTTTCATCCAGGCCGAAACTAGGTAAATGATTTATACGATATAAATGGTTTATACAGTTTATTCTGTATAAACAATATAAATCGTTTATATCGTTTTAATAGTATATACAATTAGCAGTACGAACATAAAAAGAAATACATGGCGAAAATTTTTTGCGTAGCGAATCAAAAGGGTGGCGTAGGTAAGACTACCACAACGGTCAACCTGGCCGCCGGATTGGCAAAGCTGGACCAGCGCGTATTGCTGGTCGACCTGGACCCGCAAGGCAACGCCACGATGGGTGCAGGCATCAACAAGGCAGGGCTGCCGGCATCGACTTATGAGGTGATGCTGGGCGAATCAGACGTGGCCACAGCGCGCCAGCGGTCGGAGCCGGGCCAGTTCGACGTGCTGCCTTCCAACCGCGAGCTGGCAGGCGCCGAAGTCGAGATGGTCTCGCTGGACAACCGCGAGCGCCGCCTGAAGGATGCGCTGGCCCTGGTCGACAAGGAGTACGACTTCATCCTGATCGACTGCCCGCCCGCGCTGTCGATGCTGACCTTGAACGGCCTGTGCGCCGCGCACGGCGTCATCATCCCTATGCAGTGCGAGTACTACGCGCTGGAAGGGCTGTCCGACCTGGTCAACACGATCAAGAAGGTGCACGCCAATCTGAATCCCGACCTGAAGATCATCGGCCTGCTGCGCGTGATGTTCGATCCGCGCATGACCTTGTCGCAGCAGGTGTCGGCCCAGCTGGAGCAGCACTTCGGCGACAAGGTTTTCAAAACCATCATCCCGCGCAACGTGCGTCTGGCCGAAGCGCCGTCGTACGGCCTGCCGGGCGTCACCTTCGATCCGGCCTCCAAGGGTGCGCAGGCGTATATCGCCTTCGGCGCCGAGATGGTCAAGCGCATCAAGAAAATGTAAGGCAATCACATGGCAACCAAAAAACTCAAAGGCCTGGGTCGCGGCCTGGAAGCGCTGCTCGGCGGCGACGGCGACATCACCACCCCGGACGCGAACACGCCGTCCGAACTGCCGGTCACGCAGATGCAGGCCGGTAAATACCAGCCGCGCACGCGCATGGACGAAGGCGGCCTGCAGGAGCTGGCCGCGTCGATCAAGACCCAGGGCATCATGCAGCCTATCCTGGTGCGCCCGGTCGGCACCGACAAGCTGACCGGCGAGATCAAGTACGAGATCATCGCCGGCGAACGCCGTTTCCGCGCCGCGCAAATCGCCGGCCTGGAAGTGCTGCCTGTTTTGGTGCGCGACGTCGACGACCAGGCCGCCGCCGCGATGGCGCTGATCGAGAACATGCAGCGCGAGGATCTGAATCCGCTGGAAGAGGCGCAGGGCATTCATCGCCTGATCACCGATTTCAGTTTCACGCACGAACAGGCGGCGACCGCGGTCGGCCGTTCGCGCAGCGCGGTGTCGAACCTGCTGCGCCTGATGAACCTGGCCAATCCGGTACAAACGATGCTGATGGCCGGCGATATCGACATGGGACACGCCCGCGCGCTGTTGTCGGTGGATGCGGCGACGCAGATCAACCTGGCCAACATGGTTGTCGCCAAACGGTTATCGGTGCGCGAAACCGAAAAGCTGGTCGCGCGGACGCTGGAAGAGCAAAAGGCTCCGCCGGCCGAAGCACGTCAAAAAGAAAAGTCCGGCGACATCGTTCGCCTGGAAGAAGAGCTGTCCGACACCTTGGCCACGCCGGTGGTGTTCAAGATGGGCGCCAAAGGTCGCGGCCAGATGATCATCGACTTCGCCGACCTCGACATCCTCGACGGCGTACTGGCCCGCCTGCGCGCCTAAACCCGGGGTCAGATCCGACATTCGGACACGAGCTCTGCCGTAGCAGCCGCTACGGCAGAGCTC
>NZ_JBGLYQ010000146.1:0-208 GCF_047304105.1 Duganella sp. Dugasp56 | reverse complement strand
GGTAAGCGGGATCGAACCGCTGACCTCTTGCATGCCATGCAAGCGCTCTCCCAGCTGAGCTATACCCCCCGGGCGCAGAAAGTCTTCTGTCGTACTACGTTCACTGCACTACTGTTTCGTCAGCTGGCAAGGCTGGCGTCCCCAGGGGGATTCGAACCCCCGTACTCACCGTGAAAGGGTGATGTCCTAGGCCTCTAGACGATGGGGA
>NZ_JBGLYQ010000145.1:0-209 GCF_047304105.1 Duganella sp. Dugasp56 | reverse complement strand
AGCCAGTTCGTCACCGGTGGCCAGATGCGGGCGCACAGCGGCCAGGCGATCGGCGTGCTGGGCGGCGCGGTCAAGGCAGGCGAGGGCGGCCTCGGCCTGCAGCTGATCGCGGCCCAGGACGCCATCGACATTCAGGCGCAGGCCGACGAGTTGAAAGTGCAGGCGCGCGACGAGATCAGCATCGTCAGCGCCAATGCCGAGGTGGACTG
>NZ_JBGLYQ010000144.1:0-219 GCF_047304105.1 Duganella sp. Dugasp56 | reverse complement strand
TGGAGCGGGAGAAGAGTCTCGAACTCTCGACCTCAACCTTGGCAAGGTTGCGCTCTACCAACTGAGCTACTCCCGCATTGGAGTCCGACATCATAGCAGCTAGCTGCTGTTATTGCCAGTACTACGTTGTTATCGATTACCTGGAGCGGGAGAAGAGTCTCGAACTCTCGACCTCAACCTTGGCAAGGTTGCGCTCTACCAACTGAGCTACTCCCGCGT
>NZ_JBGLYQ010000143.1:0-230 GCF_047304105.1 Duganella sp. Dugasp56 | reverse complement strand
GCCCAAAAATAAAAAAAACCCCCCAAAGCATATTAAAACCCCCCAAAAAAAAGAAAAACAACACCGAAAAGAAAAAATAAAAAACCATATAAAACAAACATCCCCGGAATAATTAAAAAAATAAAATCAAGCCACCCCGTTCATCATCCCAAGGACAGTATATTAAAAACAAAATAACCATACCACCAAAATAAAATATTAAAAAAAAGTTGTAGCCGAAAAAAAAAAAA
>NZ_JBGLYQ010000142.1:0-233 GCF_047304105.1 Duganella sp. Dugasp56 | reverse complement strand
AAACGATTTCAACGCCGTGGCGGTACACTAATTCGTGCGGTTTGACTGGCGAAACCGCCGGGGCGCGGGCGGGTGCCGGGGGGGCGCTCACCACAGCAGCGCCGGCCGCGGATGCCGGGTTGGCAGCGGCCGGCTTGCTGGTAGAAGGAGCTTGGGCAACCAGCATCAAGCCGGTCGCCCGCAAGGTCTTCATCGCCATCAGCCGCAACTTGCCGTCTGTCTGGTATAAACAT
>NZ_JBGLYQ010000141.1:0-236 GCF_047304105.1 Duganella sp. Dugasp56 | reverse complement strand
AACAAACACCGCAGGTCGTACAAGATGCTTATCAGAGAATTCCCGAGGGATTTCCTCAGTATTTATCAGAAAGCATCTTATATGGAATAATGAGTCAGATAGAGACCTTGCGGAGACATCCATCGGGCATTCAGGCGCGATGAGCTTGATGTGATCTTTGGCGTGACAGTCGCCCGTCGTAGATCAGCGAAGAATGAGCAGTGGTCTGAAGTGGTTGAGGTTTGTGAGGGTAGGGC
>NZ_JBGLYQ010000140.1:0-237 GCF_047304105.1 Duganella sp. Dugasp56 | reverse complement strand
CACCAAGCCCGAGACCAAGCCCGAGTACCAGCCCAGGATCCACGCGGTGGTGGGCACCAACCTGCGCATGATCAGCACGCGCGAACAGCTCTTCTTCCGCGCCGATGAAAAATACACGCGTGTCCAGACCGAGCGCACGGAAGTTTAAAAACCAAAAACCAGGAAGTGGCTGCCCTCCGAGCACAACCCGCACGATATCTGCCGCATCCCCCGCACTCCCTTCTTCCCATTTGATCC
>NZ_JBGLYQ010000013.1:0-156464 GCF_047304105.1 Duganella sp. Dugasp56 | reverse complement strand
TTCTCGGCCATCTATTTCACTCTCCCCCGGCACCCCCCCACCCAAATAGATCTCCCCAAAAAACATGGGGGCGGGGGGTGTGCGCTGCCCCTAACCGCCCCGGCCCCATCATCAGCTGGCGATGCGGAAAACTCCGCGCGCCGGCTTGAATCAATTATTGCAGTTTGATTTCGACATCAACGCCAGCTGGCAGGTCCAGCTTCATCAGTGCGTCAACGGTCTTGTCGGTTGGGTCGACGATGTCCATCAGGCGCTGGTGGGTACGGATCTCGAACTGGTCGCGCGAGGTCTTGTTGACGTGTGGCGAACGCAGAACGTCGAAACGCTGGATGCGGGTTGGCAGTGGGACTGGGCCCTTGACAACGGCGCCGGTGCGCTTAGCGGTGTCAACGATTTCCAGTGCGGACTGGTCGATCAGCTTGTAGTCGAAAGCTTTCAGACGGATACGGATTTTCTGGTTTGGTGCGGACATGATGATTCCTTAAAAGAGCGAACTGGCAACTTTGTAGCGCCAGCAATGTTTAAAAGAACGAGGTATTACAGGAAAGGCCGACATGGTATCACACCATGCCGGCCTTGTTCCAACCAGGCTTAAAAATTAAGCGATGATTTTAGCTACAACGCCTGCGCCAACGGTACGGCCGCCTTCGCGGATTGCGAAGCGCAGACCTTCTTCCATCGCGATCGGGTTGATCAGCTTGACGGTGATCGACACGTTATCGCCTGGCATAACCATTTCTTTGTCCGCTGGCAGCTCGATCGAACCGGTCACGTCAGTCGTACGGAAGTAGAACTGTGGACGATAGTTGTTGAAGAACGGGGTGTGACGGCCGCCTTCGTCTTTCGACAGGACATAGATCTCGCCGGTGAAGTGGTTGTGCGGCTTGATCGAACCTGGCTTGGCCAGAACCTGGCCACGCTCCACGTCTTCACGCTTGGTGCCGCGCAGCAGCAGACCGACGTTGTCGCCGGCTTGACCCTGGTCCAGCAGCTTGCGGAACATTTCCACGCCGGTGCAAGTGGTCTTGACGGTATCTTTGATGCCGACGATTTCGATCTCTTCGCCGACCTTGATGATGCCGCGCTCGATACGACCGGTCACAACGGTACCGCGACCCGAGATCGAGAACACGTCTTCCACTGGCATCAGGAAGGCGCCGTCCACTGCGCGCTCTGGCGTAGGGATGTACGAATCCAGCGCATCGGCCAGACGCATGATCGAGTCAACGCCCATTTCGCCTTCTTTGCCGTCCAGCGCCATACGGGCCGAACCTTTGATGATAGGCACGTCGTCGCCTGGGAATTCGTATTTCGACAGCAATTCACGAACTTCCATTTCGACCAGTTCCAGCAGTTCCGCGTCGTCGACCAGGTCGCACTTGTTCAGGAACACGATGATGTATGGAACGCCAACTTGACGGGCCAGCAGGATGTGCTCGCGGGTCTGTGGCATAGGGCCGTCGGCTGCGGAGCAAACCAGGATCGCGCCGTCCATCTGCGCTGCGCCGGTGATCATGTTCTTGATGTAGTCGGCGTGGCCTGGGCAGTCAACGTGAGCGTAGTGACGGCCGGCGGTTTCGTACTCGACGTGCGCGGTGTTGATGGTGATGCCGCGTGCTTTTTCTTCTGGAGCAGCATCGATCTGGTCGTAGGCTTTAGCTTCGCCGCCGAATTTCTTCGACAGAACGGTCGCGATAGCAGCGGTCAGGGTGGTCTTGCCGTGGTCGACGTGGCCGATGGTGCCGACGTTGACGTGCGGCTTGGTCCGTTCGAATTTCTCTTTTGCCATTTTATTCTTCCTTAGAACAATGTTTTAAATATGCGGACGGAGGATCTCCCCGCCCGCAAAAATACAAAAATTACTTAGCTTTAGCGGTAACGATCGCGTCGATAACGTGCTTAGGCGCTTCCGAGTAGTGCTTGAATTCCATCGTGTAGGTAGCACGACCTTGCGTTGCGGAACGCAGGGTGGTCGAGTAACCGAACATTTCCGACAGAGGCACTTCAGCTTTGATGATCTTGCCACCGCCGCCTGGGATCTCGTCCATGCCCTGCACCATGCCGCGGCGGGACGACAGGTCGCCCATCACGGTACCGGCGTAGTCTTCCGGCGTTTCCACTTCCACAGCCATCATCGGCTCCAGGATGACCGGGTTGGCTTTACGGCAGCCTTCCTTGAATGCCATCGAAGCGGCCATCTGGAACGCGTTTTCGTTCGAGTCCACATCGTGGTACGAACCGAAGAACAGCGTGACCTTGACGTCGACCACTGGGTAGCCGGCCAGAACGCCGGTGTTCAGGGTGCCGCGCACGCCTTTTTCCACCGCAGGGATGTATTCGCGAGGAACGGTACCGCCCTTGATCGCGTCAACGAATTCGAAGCCCTTGCCTGGTTCTTGCGGTTCGATCTTCAGCACCACGTGACCGTATTGACCACGACCACCCGACTGCTTGACGAACTTGCCTTCGGATTCTTCGCAGGTCTTGCGGATCGTTTCGCGGTAGGCAACCTGTGGCTTGCCGACGGTCGCTTCGACGCCGAATTCGCGCTTCATGCGGTCAACGATAATTTCCAGGTGCAGCTCGCCCATACCACCGATGATGGTCTGGCCCGACTCTTC
Source organism: Duganella sp. Dugasp56 (assembly GCF_047304105.1). NCBI lineage: Bacteria > Pseudomonadati > Pseudomonadota > Betaproteobacteria > Burkholderiales > Oxalobacteraceae > Duganella > Duganella sp. Dugasp56. Next base: position 153,843 of record NZ_JBGLYQ010000013.1, on the reverse strand, counting down.
GTCGGTCTTGACGCGGAACGAAGGATCTTCCTGAGCCAGACGGTTCAGTGCCAGACCCATTTTTTCCTGGTCAGCCTTGGTCTTCGGTTCCACGGCCTGCTGGATCACCGGCTCTGGGAAGATCATTTTTTCCAGCGTGATGATCGACGATGGATCGCACAGGGTTTCGCCGGTGGTCACGTCTTTCAGGCCCACTGCGGCGGCGATGTCGCCGGCGCGCACTTCTTTGATCTCTTCGCGCTGGTTGGCGTGCATCTGCAGAATACGACCCAGGCGCTCTTTACGGCCTTTGACCGAGTTGTACACGGTGTCGCCCGAGTTGATGGCGCCCGAGTACACGCGGAAGAAGGCCAGCTGGCCGACGAACGGGTCGGTCATGATCTTGAACGCCAGCGCCGAGAACTTCTCGTCGTCCGCAGGACGGCGGGTGGTCGGCTGGTCGTCTTCGTCCGTGCCGGCGACGTCTTCGATGTCCAGCGGCGAAGGCAGGAACTCGATGACCGCGTCCAGCATGGCCTGTACGCCCTTGTTCTTGAAAGCGGTACCGCACATCATCGGCACGATTTCCGAAGCGATGGTGCGTTCGCGCAGCGCTTTCTTGATCTCGGCTTCGGACAGGTCGCCCTCTTCCAGGTACTTGTTCATCAGTTCTTCGGACGCTTCAGCAGCGACTTCAACCATCTTCTCGCGCCACTCGGCGGCCGATTCGGCCAGCTCCGCAGGGATATCGACGTAGTCGAACTTCATGCCTTGCGACGCGTCGTCCCACAGGATCGCCTTCATCTTGACCAGATCGATCACGCCCTTGAAGTTTTCTTCAGCGCCGATAGGGATCTGGATCAGGACCGGGTTCGCCTTCAGGCGAGCGCGCATCTGCTCGTAGACCTTGAAGAAGTTGGCGCCGGTACGGTCCATCTTGTTGACGAAGGCCAGACGTGGCACTTTGTACTTGTTGGCCTGACGCCATACGGTTTCCGACTGCGGCTGCACGCCGCCGACTGCGCAGTAAACCATGCAAGCGCCATCGAGCACGCGCATCGAGCGTTCAACTTCAATGGTGAAGTCAACGTGGCCCGGGGTGTCGATGATGTTGATGTGGTGTTCTGGGAAGTTGTTGGCCATACCTTTCCAGAAGCAGGTCGTCGCTGCCGAGGTAATGGTAATGCCGCGCTCTTGTTCCTGCTCCATCCAGTCCATGGTGGCGGCGCCATCGTGAACTTCACCGATCTTGTGGTTCACGCCCGTGTAGAACAGAACGCGTTCGGTGGTGGTGGTCTTACCTGCATCGATGTGAGCGGAGATACCGATATTGCGGTAGCGCTCGATGGGGGTCTTGCGGGCCATAATTATTCCTAAATCTTTGAATGGACAAAACCGAGCGCCATTTTTGCTGACAAAAATGAGCCCGGCCTCGAACAACAGATAACAACCAGATCCCCAAGGACCTGGCCGATTTTATTAGAAGCGGAAGTGCGAGAACGCCTTGTTCGCTTCAGCCATACGGTGGACTTCGTCACGCTTCTTCATCGCACCGCCGCGGCCTTCAGCCGCTTCCATCAGCTCACCGCCGAGGCGTTGTGGCATGGATTTTTCGCTGCGCTTGTTGGCAGCTTCACGCAGCCAGCGCATGGACAGAGCCATACGACGCACTGGGCGCACTTCGACCGGCACCTGGTAGTTTGCACCACCGACGCGACGGGATTTAACTTCAACCAGCGGCTTGGCGTTGTTGATCGCGGTAGCGAACACTTCCAGCGGGTCTTTGCCGGATTTAGCGGCGATGTGCTCGAAGGCACCGTAGATGATGTTTTCTGCGACCGATTTTTTACCGGACAGCATCAGAACGTTCACGAACTTGGCGACATCCGTGTTACCGAATTTTGGATCCGGCAGAATTTCGCGCTTGGGTACTTCACGACGACGTGGCATATCAATTCCTTTCAATCTTCAGTTGAGGTGCGCAGATATGGGATTCGCACTCTCGCGGAGGGCCATCATAGCCATCCACTTACTCGACCACTACGGTCGATTACATTCACTTAGCTAGCTGCCACTGAGCGAAAACTTTTATTGCAGATTACTTCTTGGCTTGCTTGGCACGCTTGGTACCGTACTTCGAGCGAGCTTGCTTACGGTCTTTAACGCCCTGGGTATCCAGTGCACCGCGAACCATGTGGTAACGAACACCCGGCAAGTCTTTTACACGACCGCCGCGCAGCAGAACCACGCTGTGCTCTTGCAGGTTGTGGCCTTCACCGCCGATGTACGAAATGACTTCGAAACCGTTGGTCAGACGCACTTTGGCGACTTTACGCAAAGCCGAGTTAGGCTTCTTAGGAGTGGTGGTGTACACACGGGTGCAAACACCACGCTTTTGCGGGCTGTTTTCCAGCGCCGGCGATTTGCTTTTCACGGTCAGAGCGACACGTGGATTGCGAATCAGTTGATTGATGGTTGGCATCGTTCTAAACCCAACTAAATTACAACGTTGATAACCCGGACGGATGTCCGGGGACTAAAACCTAGTCCCAATTGATTTCACGACGGAGGCGCAAACAGCCACTCGCAAGGAGCGGCCTGAAACAGCGTATACGATGTGCAGAATAAATTGAGAACTCGCGAGTATAGACGTGGTCGAAGCGCCAGTCAATCTATTTCGCGGCAGCATGCGGCCGGGACGGCCTGTAAAAACTCGCTGCAAGGTCAAGAAACACTTGATAATAGCAGACAATATCATTGTCTCCGTTTCTATGCGATCCCTGTTGCGCCCCGCCCCCCTGTTCGTCCTCGCAAGCTATCTGCTGCTGTCGCTGGTGCCCTGCGTGCCAATCTTGCTGGGAAGGCAAGTGCCGGGGCTGGCGCATATATTGGCGGTCGAACTGCTGGCCTGGGCCGCGGTGTGGGGCGTGCTGCAGCGCCCGGCCTGGTTCCACTGGCTGCTGATCCCCGCCTTCCTCGCGCTGCCGACCGAACTCTACCTGTTCATGTACTACGGCCAGGGCATCTCCACCCACCACCTGGGCATCATCGCCGAGACCAGCCCGCGGGAGGCGCTGGAATTCCTCGGCCGCAAAGTCTGGCTGATGGGGCTGGTGATGCTGCTGGTGGTGGCCTGGTGGATCGCCGTGCAGGTGGCGGCGCGGCGCAGCCCGATGCTGGCCTGGCGCGGCAAGAGCCGCTGGAGCGTGCTGCTTATATTGGTGGCGCTGGCCGGGCTGTGGATCTACGGCTGGGAATTCGGCGTGCGCGCCAGGCCGGCGATCAAAGCGGCGGCGGCCAAGGCCGCCAGCGCCAAGCCGGCCGGTTCGGCGTTGGGCTCGGCCATCGGATCCGCGCTGAGTTCGGCGCTCAGCCATGTGGGCATCACCGCCCCGGCATCGGCCAGCGATGACGCCTCCGACGAGGAGGAGGAGGAGGACGCCGAAGAGGACAGCGCGCCCGAGCACGCCGCCATCCCCGGCGCCGGCCGCAGCGGCTGGAAGTGGTCGCCTATGCCGTGGTGGGCCCGCTCGCCGCTGGGCTTCGACGACTTCGCCTCGTCGTGGCCGTTCGGCCTGGCCGCGCGCGGCATCGACTTCTACAAGGAGCGCGAATACCTGGCCGACCTGGGCCGGCGCAGCAGCAGCTTCACCTTCAAGGCGCACCAGCCGGAAAAGAACGACAGGCCGGAAATCGTCATCATGGTGATCGGCGAATCGTCGCGCTACGACCGCTGGGGCGTCAACGGCTACGAGCGCGACACCAACCCGCTGCTGAAGAAGGAGGCCAACCTGGTCACGCTGCCGGACGTCATCACGGCGGTGTCGGCGACACGGCTGTCGGTGCCGGTGATCATCTCGCGCAAGCCGGCAACGCAGAGTCTGAAGGATGGCTTCTCGGAAAAATCCTTCCTGACCGCCTACAAGGAAGCCGGCTTCAAGACCTGGTGGCTGTCGAACCAGATCTCGTTCGGCCAGTTCGACACGCCGGTGTCGGTGTTCGCCAAGGAGGCCGACGTGATCCAGTTCATGAACCTGGGCGGCTTCACCAACAACTCCAACTTCGACCAGATCCTGCTCGAGCCGCTGCAGCACGCGATCGCCGATCCATCGCCGAAAAAGCTGATCGTGCTGCACACCCTGGGCAACCACTGGAACTACAGCCAGCGCTATCCGAAGGAATTCGACAAATGGCAGCCGTCGCTGTTCGGCGTCGACAAGCCGGTCTACACCGACACCAAGATCAAGCCGCAGCTCAACAACAGCTACGACAACTCCATCCTGTACACCGACTGGTTCCTGTCGCAGGTGATCGGCCAGTTGAAGGGCACGCAGCAGCTGGCGGCTATGGTCTACGTGGCCGACCACGGCCAGACGCTGTACGACAACAGCTGCAACCTCGCTTTCCACGGCCACAACACGCAGTACGAATTCCACGTGCCGGCGCTGGTCTGGTACTCGGACGAATACAAGGACCGCTATCCGGAGAAAGTGAAGCAGCTGATGCGCCACCGCAAGGCGCGGCTGGCCACGGAAAACATCTTCCACACGCTGCTGGACCTGGGCGACATCGAGTACCCCGACGAGCGGCTGGAATGGAGCTTCATCAACAAGCAGTTCAAACAGCACAAGCGCTACGTCGACAGCTACGGCTGGAGCAACTACGACAACGCCAGCTTCAAGGGCGACTGCCGCGAGGTGATCGACAAGGGCAAGCCGCTGAAGCAGGAGAAATAATCGGGGATCAGGCCGGCTTGTGCACCATCAGCCAGTAGACGATCAGCAGCGCGCCGAAGGCCGGGAAGCCCAAGGCGATCCAGATTTTTTCATAGCGCCAGTAGCGCGCCGGCAGCGGCTCGCCGGCCAGCGCGGCATGCGCCGCCATGTCGCGCATTTTCAGTTGCAGCCAGACCACCGGCAGCCAGCAGATGCCCGCCAGCGCATACAGCGCCACCGACCAGACGATCCAGCGGGACGTGAACGGGAAGCCGGCAAGATGGATCATCCACAAGCCCGACAGCGGCTGGATGATGATGGCCGGCGTGGTGAACCACCAGTCGGCCCTGGCCACCAGCCGCGTCACCACCGCCATCGCCTGCACGTTGCCGCTGCGGTTGGCGAAGAACATGTAGAACGCCGTGCCGAAGCCGGTGCCGAACATCAGCGTGGCCGACAGGATGTGCAGCCATTTGATCGCCAGGTAGTCCATTATCTGCTCGCTCTCCACATCAGCAACATCAACGCCAGCAAGGGCAGGTTCTTGCTCAGGGGCCCAAACGGATGCAGCCAGAAGCCGGGCAGGCACACGCTCATGATCGCCGTGTAGCCGCCCACCAGCGCCAGCTGCAGCGCCCACACCCAGCGGCGCGGATACAGCAACAACAGCACGCCGACCGCCGCGTCGGCCAGGCTGGCGGCCAGCAGCATCGGCTGCTGCGCACCCGCGGGCACGCCGCATGCCGCCAGCCACGCCATGCTGTCTGCGCGCGGCCAGCCGAACCAGGACACGTAGGCGGTGATCAGCCACAGCAAGGCCATCGCCACCGTCACCAGCGGCGCGCCCCAGGTCCAGGCGGCGGCGATGCGCTGGTCGGGGCGAGCAAACCGCACAGGGTCGCGCAGCGGACGGCCCAGCAGCGCGGCGGCCGGTCCGGCGTCGGCGGTATTGCCGCCATCGGCGCTTTGCTCCAGCATCAGCAGCGATTCCGGCGTCAGCGCACTGGAAGGAATCATGCCGGCGACGCGGGCGACCACGCGCGCGAGCGGCATCGGCAAATCCAGCACCAGCGCCGGCGCGGCCTGCATGCCGCTGCGCAGCGCGCCGAGGTAACCGGCCATCGTCGTCGCGCGCGGCCCCACCACCGCCAGCTCGCGCGGCACGCCGCCCTCCGCCAGCACCAGCCTGACCAACACCGCCGCCAGGTCGTCGACATGGATCGCCTGTACCTTGGCGCCGTGCGCCATCGGCATCATCAGCACCGGCAAGGTCGCCAGCATGCGGAACATCACGCTGCTGGCGCCATCCTCGCCATACACCAGCGACGGCCGGATGATGGTGACGCTGAGCCGGCGCGCCAGCAGGTCGGCTTCGGCCGCGCCCTTGCTGCGCCAGTAGCCGGTGGCGGCGTCCGGATGGCTGCCCAGCGCGGACACCTGCGCCACGCGACGCACGCCGAGGCGCTCGCAGGCCGCGAACACGGCCACCGGCGCGGCGCGGTGCAGGCGATCGAAATCGCCGTCGCGCGCTTCGCGGATAATGCCGACGCAGTTGACCACCGCATCCACGCCGGACAGCAGCGGCAGCCAGTCGCTCTCGCTGGTCATGCGGCCGAAATCGACCTCGATCCAGTCCTGCGCACGCTCGTCCGCCGGACGGCGGCGGCTGGCGCCGACCACGTCGCAGCCCGCCGCGCGCAAGGCACGCAAGGCGTGGCTGCCGATCAGTCCCGTCGCCCCAAGTATCAGCACTTTCATACCGTCTCCGTCTGTTATTTCTGTAAAAACAGAAATTAATACTCAAAAAAATACAGCTTTTAATCCCCGCCCAGCAGCCGGGCCACCTTGCCGCCCATCTTCAGGAAGCGCTGCATGGTGGCCGGCGGCAGGTGCTTGTAATCGCCGTAGGTCGCGGTCAGCATTTCGAGGAAGTCCAGCACCTGCTCCATCTTGACCTTGGTGGCCTGCTCCAGCGCCGGATCGCCCTCGGCTTCCAGCGCGCACTCGCGCAGCACGGTCAGCGTCGGATCGATCTCGCGCTTCTTGCGCTCCTCGACGATGACGCGGAAGATCTCCCATACATCCTGCAGCGCGACGAAGTGGTCGCGGCGGTCGCCGGCCATGTGCGTGATGCGCACCAGGCCCCAGCTTTGCAATTCCTTCAGGCTGTTGCTGACGTTGGAGCGCGCCACGTTCAGCGTGTCGGCGATTTCCTCGGCCGGCAGCGGGCGGTTCGACAGGAACAGCAGCGCGTGGATCTGCGCCACCGTGCGGTTGACACCCCAGCGCGTGCCCATCTCTCCCCAATGCAGGATGTATTTCTGGATGGTCGGCGCGAGCGTCATGGGGAATTCCTTAATTTCTGTCGTTACAGAAATAATAGAACTCCCAGCGCCGGAAGTCAAAGACTATTTCGGACGTCTTCGCAATCGGCCGGATGCGCCATGTAGTCGCTCAGCCAGTCGAACACGCGGTTGGCCTTGGCCGAGATGGCGTCGTCGAAGCCTCGGGTCCCGAGCAAGGCGATGCCGTTGGTCTCGCGCAGCACGCCGGGCGACAGCTGCAGGCGTCCGTCCACGCGGCTGACGCACCACGGCGCCAGCCGGTCCTCCAGCAGCGGCGCCAGCACCAGGTTGTGCGACGACACGATCACCGTGCCGCGCTCGGCCAGCGTGTGCAGCACCGCCGTCGCCGCCGATATCGATTCGAGGTGGTTGGTGCCGCGGAAAATCTCGTCGATGATGAACACCGCCGGTTCGCGCGCGGCCAGCGCCAGCAGCTCCTGCGCGCGGCGCAGTTCGGCGATGTAAAGACTCTCGCCGCCTTCCAGCGTGTCCTCGCCCTGCATGCTCGAATACACGGGCAGCATGGTCGCCGTGGCCGTATCGGCATAGCAGAAGCCGAACGCGCGGGCGACGATCAGGTTCAGGCCGACCGTGCGCAGCAAGGTGCTCTTGCCGATGCCGTTCTGGCCGGAGATGAAGGCGCCCCGCTCGCGCGGCGCGAACGACAGCGGCGCCGCCTCCGCCAGCAGCGGATGCACAACCTGCGTCAACGCGACGCTGTCGCCGCGCTCGGCCCAGCAATAACGCGGCGTACCGGCAAGGTGCCGCGCCAGCGCCAGATCGGCCTCCAGCGTCGCGACGCGCGCAAAGCTGGAGCGCAGGAAGTCCGCCTGCGCGCGCACCACCTCCCGGCTGTTGAAGTAGTGGCGGATATTCAGCAGCCAAAGCCAGTCGCCGTATTCACGCATGCCGGCCATGCCGGTCAGCGGCGAGCGCGCCAGGCTTCGGTTGATCTTGCCGGCACGCGCCGCGTCTTCGCTGAAGGCCGCGGTCGAAGACAAGCCGGATTCGGCCAGCAGTGTATGGGCGCGCAGCATCTGCTGCAGCGTCTCCAGTATGCGGCGCCATTCTTCGGCCGCTTCGTGAAACCGCACCTGCACCAGCGACAGCGCCAGCCATAATCCCAGCGCGACGCCCCACAGCGGCATGAAACCGGTCACCAGCGCCAGCGCCACCGACAGCAGGAAGGCCACCGGCATCCAGGGCAGCAAAGCGGTCCAGCGCGGGGCGGCCGCCATGGCGCGGCCGAACAGGGTGGCGCTGATCTCGCGATCGCTGCGGCGCAGGCCGACGCAGGCCGCCTGCAGCTGCAGCCGTTGTCCGGCATCCCCGGCCAGTGTCCGCACGCGGACGGCGGACGCGGCGCCGTCCTCCCCCGCCTGCAAGCGGCGATGCAGCTCCTGCTGGCCGAAGATGCTGGTCTCGCGCGCCAGGTGGGCGCTGTATTGCGGCAGCAGCATATCGTCCCAGGTCTGCGCATCGATCGCGCCGCACTCGCCGTGCAGCGTGCGCTGGTACAGCGCGACATCGCTGGGGACGAACGGGTAATCGGCTATCGCCGCGTCATCGGCGGCAGGCGAAAGGAAGCGGGACAAACGGGAGATCAGGGTCATGGCGGGCCAGATGAACGGGACATCCCGGCATATGGCCCCGGATATCAAACTATCAAGTCCGGACGGACGCGCAGCGGACAAAGCGGACACCCATCGGACAGCGGACAGCTGCCTCAATTTCCTTTTAAATCAGCCACTTAAGAAGTGGCACGCTTCCTGCATAAAGTTGCCTGTCTTTTCACACTACCCAGCCAACCATGATACGTGACACCTCCAATCAAGACGCCGTCATCGCCCCGCCCAAAGGACAGGCAACCCGACGCCGCCTCGTCATCGCCGCCGGCGCCGTCGCCTTGCTGGCCGCGGCCTACGGCCTGGTGCACACCTGGCGCGGCAGCGACCACTCGGTCAACATCTCGCGCCTGCGCATCGCCGAAGTGGGACGCGGCACCTTGATACGCGACGCCGCCGTCAACGGCCGCATCGTCGCCGCCATCAGCCCGACGCTGTATTCGGCCTCGCCCGCCACCGTGACCCTGAAGGCGGCCGCCGGCGACACCGTCAAGAAAGGCGACGTGCTCGCCGTGCTGGAATCGCCCGACCTGACCGACGCGCTCAAGCGCGAGCAATCGAGCTACCTGCAGCTGGAAGCGGAAGTGGCGCGCCAGCAGATCCTGGCCCGCAAACAAAAGCTGCTGGCCCGGCGCGACGCCGACACCGCCGAAATCGACCGCCTGTCCGCGCTGCGCACGCTGGAGCGCTACAACGCCGTGTCCAACGAAGGCATCATCGCCAAGATCGAATACCAGAAAGCCAAGGACGCGCTGAACTCGGCCGAGATCCGCGCCAAGCACGCCGGCCAGGCGGCCGAGCTGGAAAGCGACAACGTCGCGCTGGAGCTGAAGACCAAGATCAATGAGCTGGACCGCCAGCGCCTGTCGCTGGCCAACGCCCAGCGCCGCGTCGACGAGCTGACCGTGCGCGCGCCGGTCGACGGCTTCATCGGCACGCTGTCGGTGGCCAACCGCAGCGTGGTGCCGGCCAATACGCCTTTGATGACCCTGGTCGACCTGTCGCGCCTCGAAGTCGAGCTGGAAGTGCCGGAGACCTATGTGTCCGACATCGGCCTGGGCATGAACGCGGAAGTGAACTTCGGCACCGGCACCGCCACCGCCAAGCTGTCGGCGCTGTCGCCGGAAGTGGTGAAGAACCAGGTGCTGGCGCGCGTGCGCTTCGCCGGCCAGCAGCCGCCCGGCCTGCGCCAGAACCAGCGCGTCACCGCGCGCCTGCTGATCGACGAAAAACCCAACACGCTGATGATCCAGCGCGGCCCGTTCGTGGAATCCGAAGGCGGCCGCTTCGCTTACGTAGTACGGGACGGCATCGCCATCCGCACCCCGATCAAGATGGGCGCCACCAGCGTCTCCGCGGTGGAGATCCTGAGCGGTCTGAAACAGGGCGACAAGGTCGTCATCTCCGGTACCGAAACGTTCGAGAACGCCGAGCGCGTCTCGATCAACCAATAATCCAACGTACATCCCAAGCAAAGAGGCCCTCCATGCTGCGCATGCAAAACCTGAGCAAAGTCTATCGTACCCACATGATCGAAACCCACGCGCTGCGCGGCTTCGAGATCAACGTCAAGCAGGGCGAGTTCGTCACCGTGACCGGCCCTTCCGGCTCCGGCAAGACCAGCTTCCTCAACATCGCCGGCCTGCTTGAAGAATTCACCGACGGCGAGTACATCCTCGACGGCATCAACGTCAAGGGCATGGACGACAACGCCCGCTCGCGCCTGCGCAATGAAAAGCTGGGCTTCATCTTCCAGGGCTTCAACCTGATTCCCGACCTGTCGCTGTTCGACAACGTCGACGTGCCGCTGCGCTATCGCGGCTTCAACGCGGCCGAGCGCAAGGAGCGCATCGAGGACGCCTTGTCCAAGGTCGGCCTGGCCTCGCGCATGAAGCACTACCCGGCCGAACTGTCCGGCGGCCAGCAGCAGCGCGTGGCGATCGCGCGCGCGCTGGCGGGTTCGCCGAAACTGCTGCTGGCCGACGAACCGACCGGCAACCTCGATACGCAAATGGCGCGCGGCGTGATGGAGCTGCTGGAAGAGATCAACGCCCAGGGCACGACGATCCTGATGGTGACCCACGATCCAGAACTGGCGGTGCGCTCGCAGCGCAACGTCCACATCATCGACGGCCAGGTGTCGGACCTGGTGCGCAAGGCGCCTTCCTTGTTCGACGCTAACGCCCACGCCGCCGACGGCAAATCCCATGTCGCTTAAGGAGCGCAACATGTTCCAATATTACTTCCTGCTGGGCCTGCGCAGCCTGCGCCGCAACCCGGCCCTGACCGCGCTGATGGTGCTGACCCTGGCCGTCGGCGTGGCCGCCAGCGTGGCCACGCTGACCATCCTGCACGTGATGTCCGGCGACCCGATCCCGGACAAGAGCGCGCGCCTGTTCGTGCCGCTGGTCGACAACGGCCCGACCGAGGGCTACAAGCCGGGCGACGAGCCGAACGACCGCCAGCTCAGCTACCGCGACGCGGTCAACCTGATGAACAGCAAGATCGGCGAGCGCCGCACGGCGATCTACGGCATCGCCGTGGCGATCGAGCCGCAGCGCAAGGACATCGGCGTGTTCACCGCGCGCGGCCTGGCGCCGTACGGCGATTTCTTCAACATGTTCGAGGCGCCCTTCCTGCACGGCCAGGGCTGGAGCCCGGCCGACGACAAGGCCGGCGCCGACGTCGTCGTATTGAGCCGCAAGCTGTCGGAAAAACTGTACGGCGACACCGATCCGGTCGGCCAGCGCATGACCCTGGCCGGCATGCAGTACCAGATCGTCGGCGTGCTCGACACCTGGAACGTGGTGCCGCGCTTCCACCGCATCATCGGCAGCAACGACGGCGCCTTCAGCGAGGAGGACGAACTGTTCATCCCCTTCACCAGCGCCATCCGCCACGAAATGCAGCGCAACGGCAGCACCAGCTGCTCCGTCGACGTCGGCCCCGGCTTCCAGGCCTTCATCGATTCCGAATGCACCTGGATCCAGGGCTGGATCGAGATGCGCAGCAGCGCCGACCGCGGCGAGCTGCAAAGCTTCCTCGACAGCTACGCCATCGAACAGCGCAAGCTGGGCCGCCTGAAACGCAACGCGGCCAACAAGCTGTACGACGTGCGCGAATGGCTGGACTACATGAAGGTGGTCGGCAACGACAACAAGCTGTCGGCCTGGCTGGCGTTCGGCTTCCTGGTCCTGTGCCTGGTCAACACCATCGGCCTGCTGCTGGCCAAGTTCTCGGTGCGCGCCGCCGAAGTGGGCATCCGCCGCGCGCTGGGCGCCTCGCGCCGCGAGATCTTCAACCAGTTCCTGATCGAGACCACGGTGGTCGGCCTGGTCGGCGGCTTCCTGGGCCTGGTGCTGGCCTTCGGCGCGCTGGCGCTGATCGCGATGCAGTCGAAGGCGCTGACGGTGGTCGCGCACATGGACTGGATCATGCTGCTGACGACCTTCGCGATGGCCGTGCTGTCGGCCGTGCTGGCCGGCCTGCTGCCGACCTGGCGCGCCTGCCAGGTCACGCCGGCGCTGCAACTCAAATCACAATAAGGGAGCCGCACCATGGAAATCCGCCCTATTCTCTCCGCGCTGCTGCGCAATAAGACCGGCCCGATACTGGTCGCCGTGCAGGTCGCCCTGAGCCTGGCGATCCTGGCCAACGCGCTGCACATCGTGCAGGTGCGCCAGGCCGTGTCGGCCCGCACCAGCGGCATCGCCAACGAGCAGGACGTGTTCGCCCTGCAGATCCGCCACCTGAAAAACGGCAGCCACCAGGACAAGCTGGCGGTGCAGTACCGCGAAACCGCGCTGCTGCGCGCCGTACCCGGCGTGATGTCGGTCGCCGGCACCTCGCAGATGCCGCTGTCCCGCTCGGGCAACTACACCGGCCTGGCGGTCGACCGCAAGCAGGTCAAATCGACCGCGCAATCGACCACCTATTTCGGCGCAGATTCGCTGGTCAAGACCTGGGGCCTGCAGGTGGTCGAGGGACGCGATTTCATGCCCAACGAGATCCCGGAAATCGACCAGAACACCAGCGACGAATTCCCCAAGGTGATCATGATCACCCGCAAGCTGGGCGAAAAAATGTGGCCGGGACAGAGCAGCTTCGTCGGCAAGACCATCTACTTCGGCACCGGCGAAAAGGCCAAGGACGCGCGCATCGTCGGCGTGGTCGAAAAACTGCAGACGCCGGGCGCCCAGATCGACGAAACCGGCGAGTTCTCGTCGCTGGTGCCGGTGCGCCTGACCGGCGACGACGCCGACAACTACACGCTGCGCGCCGAACCTGGCCAGCTGGACCGCGTGATCAAGGAAGCCGAGGCGGCGGTGCGCGCGGCCTCGCCGACGCCGGTGGTCATCCGGACCCGCAGCATGAACGAAATGCGCACCAACCGCTACCGCGCCGACAACGCGCTGGCGTGGATGCTGGTGACGGTCAGCGTGCTGCTGCTGTTGATCACCTCGAGCGGCATCGTCGGCATGGCCAGCCTGTGGGTCACGCAGCGGCGCAAGCAGATCGGCGTGCGCCGCGCCCTGGGCGCGCGCCGGGTCGACATCCTGCGCTACTTCGTCACCGAGAACATCATGATCACCAGCGTCGGCGTGGCGGCCGGCGTGCTGCTGGCGCTGGGCCTGAACCAGCTGCTGGTCAGCCAGCTGGAAATGGCGCGCCTGCCGGCCGGCTACCTGCTGGCCGGCGCCGGCGTGTTCTGGGCGCTGGGCATCGCCGCCGTGTACGGCCCGGCATGGCGCGCCGCCACCATCTCGCCGGCGACTGCCACCCGCAGCGCCTGACGCCATGTTTGCAGCACCCGGCATGCCGCGACAATGTTATGCTTGCGGCATGCCTACCGTACTGATTATTGACGACAACTCCGCCGTCGCCATCGCCCTCGAAGTGCTGTTTTCGCTGCACGACATCGACGCACTGCGCGCCGCCTCCCCCGAGGCCGGCCTGGCGCTGCTCAAACGGCACAACGTCGACCTGGTGATCCAGGACATGAACTTCAGCGCCGACACCACTTCCGGCGAGGAGGGCACGGCGCTGTTCCGCGCCATCCGCGAACAGCACCCGGACCTGCCGGTGATCCTGCTGACCGCCTGGACCCACCTGGACGCGGCGGTCGACCTGGTCAAGGCCGGCGCCGCCGACTACCTGGCCAAGCCGTGGGACGACAACCGCCTGATCGCCACCGTCAACAACCTGATCGAGCTGGGCCAGGCCAAGCGCGCCCTGCAGCAGCGCCTGCAGACCGAGCTGCGCCAGCGCCGTGAGCTCGAACGCGGCTACGACCTGCGCGGCATGGTGTGGCAGGATCCGGCCACCGAGCGCGTGGTGCACCTGGCCTGCCAGGTGGCGCGAGCCGACGTCCCGGTGCTGATCTCCGGCCCCAACGGCACCGGCAAGGAACGCATCGCTGAAATCATCCAGGCCAATTCCTCGGTGCGCGACGGTCCCTTCGTCGTGCTCAACTGCGGCGCGCTGCCGGCCGAGCTGATCGAGGCCGAGCTGTTCGGCGCCGACGCCGGCGCCTACACCGGCGCCTCCAAGGCGCGCGAAGGCAAGTTCGAGGCGGCCGACGGCGGCACGCTGTTCCTCGACGAGATCGGCAACCTGCCGCTGGCCGGACAAATGAAACTGCTGCGGGTGCTGGAAACGGGCCGCTTCGAACGGCTGGGCTCCAACCGCGAGCGCCAGGTCAAGGTGCGCGTGGTCAGCGCCACCAACGCCGACCTGCAGGCGATGATACGGGCCGGCAGCTTCCGCGAAGACCTGTTCTACCGCCTCAACGTGATCGAGCTACGGTTGCCGCCGCTGGCCGGCCGCCCGGCCGACATCCTGCCGCTGGCGCGCCACTTCCTCGGCGCCGGCAAGGAATTGCACCCGTCGGCGCAGGCTGCGCTGCTGGCCCATCCGTGGCCCGGCAATGTGCGCGAGCTGAAAAACATCATGGCGCGTGCCGGCCTGCTGGCCTCCGGCGACGTCATCAAGGTCGGCGACCTCGGCCTGCCGGCGGCCGCGGCCATCGCCATGGAAGACGGCGTGCGCGAGCCCGACCGCGACGCCATCGGCCTGGCGCTGAGCCGCGCCGGCGGCGTGGTGGCGCAGGCGGCGGCCGAGCTGGGCCTGTCGCGCCAGGCGCTGTACCGCCGCATGGAACGGCTGGGCATCGCCCGCTCCTGATGGACCAGCACAACGCCTCGGCGCGCGGCAAGGGCACGCGGCTTTCGCTGCTGACGCGCTGGACGGCGATGGTCGGCACCCTGCTGACGGTCGGCATCCTGATCGCGCTGACCCTGACCCACTTCTTCCCCGACCATCCCGGCATGGTGCTGGCGGTGTGCCTGCTGTGCGTGCTGCCGATCTCCATCATCACCATCCGCGCGCAGCTGGAATACATGCTGTCGCTGTTCCGCGCGCTGACCGGCACCGTCACCAGCTACAAGGATGGCGATTTCTCGTTCAGCCTGCACTGGCCGCAAAACGACGAGCTCACCGACCTGGTGGCCGCCCACAACGCGCTGGGCAACGTGCTGCGCCAGCAGCGGCTGGACCTGGTGCAGCGCGAACTGCTGCTCGACACCATGGTGCAGAACACGCCGGTGGCGATGCTGCTGGTGAACGAGGCCGGTCCCATCGTCTACGCCAACATCGCCGCGCGCCAGCTGCTCAACCAGGGCCGCAAGCTGGAGGGCCACCGGCTGGACGATGTGCTCAGCCACGCCGCGCCGGCGCTGGTGGAGGCGATGGCGCGCGGCGGCGACGGCCTGTTCACCACCAAGCAAGCCGGCGGCGGCGACAAAGAAGCGATCGACGAGGAAGAGGTGTACCACCTGGCGCGGCGCAGCTTCAACCTCAACGGCCGCAAGCACGAGCTGCTGCT
Source organism: Duganella sp. Dugasp56 (assembly GCF_047304105.1). Classification (NCBI taxonomy): domain Bacteria; kingdom Pseudomonadati; phylum Pseudomonadota; class Betaproteobacteria; order Burkholderiales; family Oxalobacteraceae; genus Duganella; species Duganella sp. Dugasp56. Next base: position 138,296 of record NZ_JBGLYQ010000013.1, on the reverse strand, counting down.
GCTGCGCCAGCTGACCATGGAGCTGCGCCGGCAGGAAGTGCAGACTTGGAAAAAAGTCATCCGCGTGATCAGCCATGAACTGAACAATTCCCTGGCGCCGCTGACCTCGCTGGCACACTCCGGCGCCGAGCTGGTGCGGCGCGGCCAGACCGAGCGGCTGCCGCAAATCCTCGCCACCATCGAGGAGCGCACGCGCCACCTGGAAAGCTTCATCCTCGGCTACGCCCGCTTCGCCAAGCTGCCGACGCCGCGGCTCGAGCTGCACACCTGGCCGGAGTTCCTGGCGCAGCTGTCGGCGCAGGTGGACTTCACGGTCAGCGGCGAGCCGCCGGCCGAAGCCTGCGCCTTCGATCCGTCCCAGCTGGAGCAGGCGCTGCTGAACCTGCTGAAGAACGCCCACGAATCCGGCTCACCGGCCGGCGACGTCAGCCTGGAAGTACGGCGGCTGCACGGCGCGGTGCGCATCGACGTCCAGGATCGCGGCCCGGGCATGAGCGACACGGTGCTGACCAACGCGCTGGTGCCCTTCTATTCCACCAAGCGCAGCGGCACCGGCCTGGGTCTGGCGCTGGCACGCGAAATAGCCGAGGCGCACGGCGGCCGCATCACGCTGGCCAACCGCGACGGCGGCGGCCTGACCGTGACCTTGATCTTGCCGGTGTCGTCCGCCAACAACTAAGTCGCCTTGCATCAAGAGAAATGAATTTTAGAATTTATGCAAGGAAATTGAATTTTGGCAATTCCAGTACTGCTCAGCCCGTTCGATAGCATTTAGTTATGATAATTAGCTACATGATAAGAAAATAGCAAATGGACACCCAGCAACCGAAAAGGTACTTTGGGTCTTCTTTTGGGGAAAACTATGAAATTAAAATCAATCTTATTCGCGGCCATGCTGGCCGCAGGGTCGCTCGGCGCAGCGCATGCGGCCACGGACAACTGGACGGCACCGGTGGTGGCGCTCAACGGTGGGCCGATGGAATGGTCGATCGACTTCGGCCATACGCACACGGTGACGGGAACCTTCACCGATACTTACACGTTCACTTACTCCGGCCTGCCCAGCACCGCTTACGGCTTCTTCCTCAACATCAAGAATCCGGTCGGCGACATCAACTTCAACTGGGCCAAGCTGGACGGCACGACGATTCCGGCTGCCAACTTCGGTCCGCTGTCGGGTTCCGCCTTCTTCAACGTACCGGTTTCCGGCACAATCGAACTGCTCATCAAGGGCAAGACCCTCGACGCACCGGCTTCGTACAGCGGTACGCTGAGCGTGCTGACGGCCGTGCCGGAGCCTGCCACCTACGGCATGATGCTGGGTGGCCTGGCGCTGCTGGGCGTGGTCGCGCGCCGCCGCAAACAGTCCTGACCGCTCCGGCGCTCACCCTGAAAAGACGCTGCGGCGTCTTTTTTTTCGCCGGCTGGTAAACTGGCGCCATGTCCGCAAAAACTCCAACCCGCTACGACCAGCCCGGCCACCCTCCCGCCACCATCACCGAATACCAGGGCGTGCGCAGCCTGCACCTCGGCACCTCCTGGGTGCAGGGCGCGATGCGCATCGCCAAGCCCGACAACATCGAGCTCGAGTACGTGCAGATGATGATGATGTGGCTGCTCTTCAACGACAACCCAAGGCACGTCGTCCAGCTCGGCCTGGGCAGCGCCGCGCTGACCAAGTTCTGCTACCGCCGCCTGCCCGGCGCGCGCGTCACGGCCGTCGAGCTCAATCCCAACGTGATCGCCATGTGCCGCGCGCAGTTCGCGCTGCCGTCCGACGACGAGCGCCTCAGTGTGCGGGAAATGAACGCCATGGATTTCGTGCTCGATCCAGCCAACCGCAACACGGTCGACGTGCTGCAGGTGGACCTGTACGACGAGGAGGCGCGCGGCCCGGTGCTGGACTCGCCCGAGTTCTACCAGGCCTGCTTCGACTGCCTGCGTGACGGCGGCATCATGACCACCAACGTGTTCGGCGATTTTTCCAACTACGACAAGAACCTGCAGGCAATGGAACTGGTGTTCGACGCCGTGGTCTGGCTGCCGGAAGTACACGACGCCAACATCGTCGTGATCGCGTTCAAGCAGTCGCCGGTGCTGGATTTCAGCGTGCTGTACGAGCGCGCCGGCGCCATCAAGAAAAGCCTGAACCTGCCGGCCAAGGCCTGGGTCAACGGCCTCAAGGGCTGGATGCTGGACCAGCAATAAACTGGCCATGGTGATGCGTGCGCACCACACTTTTGCACCCTTATGCAGCAAGATTGATACCGACGGTTGGTCAGATTACGGTACATTCGGATACAAAGCACGCAATATTATCAAATGTACATAAAACGCAACAAAATGGTGCAAGCCGCGTTGTAGCTCTTCAAGCCCGCAAGCTAGTATTTTCTCCACGGCGCCATCCGCAGCCGTAAAACAATGAGAGAGAAAATATGACAAGAGCACCGCAATTCAAACGTACCCTGCTGGCCAGCGCGATCCTGCTGCTGGCGGCCGGCCAGGGCCGGGCGCAATCGGGCGCCGACGCCGCGCCCGCAGCCAAGCCCGAAGAACAAACCGTCGTGGTGCTGGGCTCGCGCTCGGTCGCCAAGACCGCGCTGGACACTTCCGCGCCGGTCGGCCTGATCAGCCTGAAAGACATGCAAACCGCCGGCCCGCTGGAGCTGGGCAAGCTGCTGCAAACGCTGGACCCGTCGTTCAACTTCTCGTCCACCTTCATCAGCGACGGCACCGACAGCATCCGCCCGGCGACGCTGCGCTCGCTCGGCCCAGACCAGGTGCTGGTGCTGATCAACGGCAAGCGCCGCCACCAGCAGGCGCTGGTCAACGTGCAGCAAACCATCGGCCGCGGCTCGGCGGGCACCGACATCAACGCCATTCCGCTGGCCGCGATCCACCACATCGAAGTGCTGCGCGACGGCGCCGCCGCCCAATACGGCTCGGACGCCATCGCCGGCGTGATCAACATCGTGCTCAAGTCGAACGTCAACGAGACCTCGCTCAGCGGCAGCCTGGGCACCACCTCCGAAGGCGACGGCGACCTCTATTCGGGCAGCGCCAACACCGGCTTCGCGCTGGGCCAGGACGGCGGCTTCCTCAACCTCACCGTCGAAGCCCGCAAGCGCGGCGAGACCAACCGCGCCGGTCCCGATTCGCTGCGCGTCAACCCGCCGCGCGTGACCCAGCACATCGGCGACAGCAACACCAAGGATGTCTACCTGTGGTGGAACGCCGCGCTGCCGATCGACAAGGCCAGCGAGTTCTACGCCTTCGGCGGCCTGTCCAAGCGCAAGAGCGATTCCTTCGGCTTCTTCCGCTCGGCCGGCGACGACCGCACCGTGCCGTCGGTGTACCCGAACGGCTTCCTGCCGGCCATCCACACCGACATCAAGGACGCCTCGTTCGCCTTCGGCTACCGCCGCGACCTGGCCAACGACTGGAAGGCCGACATCAGCATCAACCAGGGCAACAGCGAACTGGGCTTCCACGAATCGAACAGCCTCAACACCAGCTACTGGTACGAGCCCAAGCCCGGCGGCGGCATCTACGCCGAATCGCCGCGCGAAGCCGACACCGGCAAGCTGAAGTTCTCGCAGACCACCTTCAACGCCGACATCAAGGGGCCGGTCAAGTTCGGCGACGGCAGCATCTTCCTGGCCACCGGCTTCGAGTACCGCGCCGACAACTACCAGATCATCGCCGGCGATCCGGTCTCCTACCAGTACGGCCGCACCAACAACCCGGCCATCGCGATCACCACGCCGAGCGGCGCCACCGCCGGCGCGGGCATCCAGGGCTTCCCCGGCTACACGCCGGCCACCGCCGTCGATTCGGGCCGCCACAACATCGCGCTGTTCCTGGACGCCGAACACAAGCCGGTCGACACGCTGACCCTGGGCGGCGCCGTGCGCTATGAAAAATACTCGGACTTCGGCAGCACCGTCACCGGCAAGCTGAGCGCCCGCTTCGACCCGACCAAGCAGATCGGCTTCCGCGGCAGCCTGTCCACCGGCTTCCGCGCGCCGAGCGTGCAGCAGGAGTTCTACAGCTCCGTGTCGACCAACCTGAATAACGGCGTGCTGACCGAGACGCTGACCGCGCGCCAGGGCAGCGCCGTGACCCAGGCCTTCGGCATCGCGCCGCTGAAGGAAGAAACCTCGACCAGCGGCAGCATCGGCACCGTGATCCGTCCGGCCAGGAACATGTCGCTGACGGCCGACCTGTACGAGATCAAGATCAAGGACCGCATCGTCTTCTCCAGCGAGATCGCACCGGAAGCCGGCGGCGGCCCGATCGCCAACATCCTCAAGCCGCTGGGCGTAGGCCAGGCACAGTTCTTCACCAACGCCGTCGACACGCGCACCCGCGGCCTGGATATCGTGGCCGAGCACACCAGCAAGTTCGCCGCGTCGACCTTGGTGCTGTCGGGTCAGCTGGGCTTCAACAAGACCGAGGTGACCAAGCGCCACTCGACGTCGACGGTGCTGAGCGGCGAGAAACTGTTCGACAAGTCGCAGGTGACGCTGATCGAACACGGCCAGCCGCGCAAGCACCATGTGGTGGCCGCCGACTACACGATGGGCGCATGGAACCTGAACACCCGCGCCAACTACTACGGCGAGGTTGAAGCGGAAAACTTCAGCCCGTTGCAGAAGTGGGATGCGCGCTGGCTGGTCGATGCGTCGGTACGCTATGCGTTCAGCAAGCGCACCTTCCTCAGCGTGGGCGTGAACAATATGTTCAACCAGCTGCCGTCGGAATGGACCAACGGCGGCGACTTCCCGAAACTGGGCTTCACCCGTTGCTGGGAAACCTGCCCGATCGGCGTCAACGGCCGCTCGATGTATATCCGCGCCGATACGGCGTTCTAAGCGGCTCTTCGCTTAGCGTTTGAACGGTTGGCGGCGTAGGCCGCAAGGTGCACGATCGCCGCCAACTGTTTGACCAGCCCTTCCATCCGCTCGGCCGGCACCTGCGCGTAGCCGAGCATCAGTCCCTTCCACCCGGACTCCCCTTGCGTATCGTGCCTGCTCAGGGCATTGACCACGATGCCGTGTTCCAGCGCTTGCGCGGCGACCGCCACGTCATCGATGGCCGCGTCGTCGAAGCGCAGCGCCAGATGCATGCCGGCCGAACCGCCATGCACCTTCGCCACCGATCCCAGATGTCTTTCCAGCGCCGCCACCAGCGCGTCGCGCCGCTGCCGGTACAGGCGCCGCATGCGCCGCAGATGCAGCGCGAACTGGCCGCTGCGCAGGAACTCCGCCAGTGCCAGCTGCTCGGCCACGCGTCCGCGTGCCGACGACTGCGCGCGCATCAGCGCGAACGGCTCGGCCAGCGCCGGCGGCACCACCACGAAACCGATCCGCAGCGACGGGAACATGGTCTTGCTGAAGGTGCCGAGATAGATCACCGGCGCATCCGGCGCCAATCCCTGCATGGCCGGCAACGGCGGGCCGTCGTGGCGGAATTCGCTGTCGTAGTCGTCCTCGACGATCAGGGCGCCCGCACCGCGCGCCGCCTCGATCAGCGCCAGCCGGCGGCGCAAACTGAGCACGCTGCCGGTCGGGTATTGGTGCGACGGCGTGGTGTAGATCAGGCGCGGCGGACGCAATAGCCAGTCGTCCGGCCTGGGGGCGATGCCGTCATCGTCGACATCGATGCCGGCGACATTGAGCCCGCCCGCGCGCGACGCGGCCAGCGCCCCGCCGTAGCCGGGATTCTCGATCCAGATAGTGTCACCCTGGTCGGCAAAGGCCTGCACGCAGACAGTCAGGCTGCTCTGGGTGCCGTCGGTGATGAACACTTGCGCGGCGTCGCATACCACGCCGCGCGCGGCACGCAGGTGGTCGGCGATGGCTTCGCGCAGCAGCGGCTCGCCGGCCGGATCGCCGTAGTTCAGCTGCGCCACGGTCATGCCGCGCAACGCGCGCTCCAGCATGCGGCGCCATAGCGTCAGCGGAAAGTGCTCAAGCGCCGGCACGCCGGGAACAAAGGCGCCCATCATCTCGGCCGGTCCCGGCAAGGACCTGAGCGCGCGGGCACGCTGCGACAGGCCGGCCTGCGGCGGCTTCGACGTATGCCCGCCTGCGGTCGCAGCTTCGGCCGGCCCATCGGCCGGCTTGCGATCCGGCGCCAGCGTCGCGACCACGGTGCCGCGCCGGTCGGTGGTCACGTAGCCCTCGCTGGCCAGTTGCTCATAGGCGTACAGCACGGTGTTGCGCGCCAGTCCCAATTCCTCGGCCAGCACGCGCGATGCGGCCAGCCGGGTACCGGCAGCCAGCGTGCCGCTACGGATCGCGTTGCGCAGGCATTCGTGCAGCAACCGCTGGCGCGGCCAGCCGCGATGGGCGTTTTGCGCGGCATAGCCGTCGATCAGCAGCGTGAAATCCATTCGTGGCTCCATAAAATTAACGATTACTGGATCTGTTTAAGGAGCCAGCATCCCATTATATTGTCATTTCAACCTTTTTGGATGGAGATCATGACCGAACCAGCAACCCCAGCCGCACCGAGCGCACGCACCCGCATGCGCCGCGTCTCAACCAACGCGCACTACGACACCGCAACGCTGCATGCGATCATCGACGACGCTTACCTGTGCCACATCGCCTTCACCGACGACCATGGATCGCACTGCATTCCCACCGCCTGCTGGCGTGAGGACGGACACCTGTACATCCATGGCTCCAACGGCAGCCGCATGCTCAAGCGCCTGACCGAAAGCGAGACCTGCGTGACGATCACGCACCTGGATGGACTGGTGATGGCGCGTTCGGCTTTCAGCCATTCGATGAACTACCGGTCGGCGATGATCTATGGGCGCTTCGAGGTGGTGACCGACGAGGCCGAGCGCCATCGCACGATGGAAGCGTTCATGGAGAAGCTGGCGCCAGGCAGGCAGGCGGAGGTACGTCCCGGTTCGGACAAGGAATACGCGGCCACCACGATCATGCGCATCGCGCTCGACGAAGCCGCCTGCAAGGTGCGCTCCGGCGGCCCGACCGATGATGAGGAAGACCTGAGCTGGCCGGCGTGGGCGGGCGTGCTGCCGTTCGCCCGCGTGCCGATGAAGCCTGTCGTCGATCCGGCCTGCATCATCGACGCGCCGGCCTACGTCATCGGATGGCAGAAGTGGTAAGGGCGGGCTGACCGCAATAAGCGCTACGTCTTGCGCTGCTCGCGCCACCACAGGCCGAGCATGCAAAGCGCGAACAGCGCGCCAAATGGCGCCACCGGCAGCGGACGACTGCTGCCGGTGACGCCGCTCTTCGTGGTGGTGCCTGGCGAGCGGGCCGCATACAACGCGGTGGCATCGCGCCGCAGCGCCTTCTGCCACGCCGGCCAGTCGCCGCGCGCGTAGACATACTCGGCCCCCGCCTCCCCCATGCCAGCCGCCTTGAATGCCAGCCATCCCGCCTTCTGCGGCCACAGCGCCGCACACACAGCGTCCGCCTTGTCTGCGCGCGCCTGCAATTGAAGTTCCGCTGCACCGACCAAGCCAACCATCGTCCCCGGCTTCACGCCCTGTGCGCACACTTCGCTGCGCAAACCCGGCAGCGGCATCGGATCAACCATCTGCCAGCCCGCCTTTTGTACGCTGGCCAGCGCGATACTATCCATCGCCCCCTGCCACCACAGGGCCAGCGCCTGAGGCGCGCTGATCGCATATTTGTGCCAGTCCGACACGCCGATCCATACTACGCGCCCTTGCTGCAAATCGCGCTGCCAGAGCCACGATTGCTTCTTGCCGTCGCGCGCCAGTACCGACCATGGTCCTCCGGCACGATCATCAGGATTCAAGCCGGCCGGCGGCATCGCCAACGACGCACCGGCAACGCTGAACTGCCGCGTGTCTTCCTTCTCGGTGGTTGGCGACTGCGGGTGCAAGCGCAAGTCGAACTGACGCTGCCACAACGACGCGTCGGCCGCATTACCGCCCAAGACCACCAGCGGAACGCCCTGCCGCACCTGCGCCAACAACGCATCGCGCGCCGACGGATTCAAATGCTCCACGTAAGCCGCATCCACGACGACTGCGTTTGGCGCGGTCAACGGCACACGCGCCGTTTCGCTGCGCGCCACCGCCTTGCCCAGCGTGACGCTCCAGTCCAGGATCGCGCCGCCATCGGCCAGCAGCTGATTCAGCGCCCGCGCATCGAATGACGGCGCATCGAAGCGGCCCTGTATCTGCAAAGGCAGCGCATCCTTCACCTGCAGGGGAATCGGCCCCTGGGCGATCACGGCGCCGGCGGCGTCCAGCAAACGCGCCTGCAGCACCATGGCCTCCGCCACCGGCGGCAGCCACTGCACGCTCAACTGCGACGCGGCGGCGATCGTCGAGGACTCCGCCAGCCCCTGCTTGTTTTCCGCCAGCAGCTGCAAGCGCCAGCCGGCCTGCGCCTGCGAGCGGCGCACCGACAGCGTAAAAATCCGGCCCAGCGACATCGAACGCGGGAAATCCAGCCACAACAAATCGGCGGCCGCAGGCTTCCACTGCAAAGGCCGCGCAGGCAGATCGCGCCACTCCGCCTCGCGCAAGCCGTCGCCAACCAGCGAGATGCCTTGCGCGCGCGGAATGGCCAGCCAGTCAGCCTCGCTGATTCCGCCCGACGCGTTGGTGGTCACCGTCAGAGTGTTCTCGCCGGCCTCCAGCAAGCGTATGTCCGCCAGCGCCACCGCCAGCGATGCGCCGGCCGCCGCAGCCAGCGCCACATCGATCCATTTATGGCTGCGGGCGTACAGCATGGCGGCACTCACGACGCCAACAGCCAGCGCAGTCAATGGCAGGGCAACCGCCGCCAGATCCATCGACGAATTCACTGCGATACTCATTTCGACTGCTCCTTGCCACTCCAGGCCTGACGGAACGGCGTATCCGTCGAAGGGCGCGCCTGCAGCAGCACCGGCGCATCCGTCAGCGTGCCGCGCAGCCAGGCGCGCAGCTCACCGCGACAAGCGACGCAGCCATCCTGCACATCCTGCACCGCGCGCTGGGCGCTCAACTTCTGTTCCTGGTCGCCGATGCGCGCGGCGATGGTCTCGCGCGCCGCCTTGCTCCACAATGCGGGCAGCGCACCGTCCTGCGCCAGCGCCTGCACCAACTCGCGCACTTCGGCCGGCACCGTATCGCCGGCGGCGCCCTGCTCGCGCTTGTAACTCAGCACGCCGACGATATCGCCGCTCATGCGCTTCTCTTCCTTCAGCGCCGGCGGAACGAAAGCAGTACGATGCAGGTAGATACGTTCGGCCGCCTGCAATTCCTTGATCGCATCCAGCGCCTTGTACTCCGGCGGCAGTGCGGGCTTGGGTTCGACGGCGCGCAGCGATTTCTCCGCATCCCACATCGCCGACAGCGCGCGTTTCAATACGGCCTTGGTCTTCGGATCGAAGATGGTGGCATTGTCTTCCTGGTCGTGCGCGTGGCCGAATTCCTTCATGACGGCGATCTCGCCGCCGCCCGCCATGCCGCCGCCGTGGTGCTCTTCGCCTTCGTGTTCATGCTCGTCGCCGAACAGGCTCGATTCCTCGCCGAGGAACTGGCCGTAGCGCAGCCGCAGCTTGGCCTGGTCGGAAGCGATGCCTTCGCTGCGCGAGCGCACCGTGGCGGCAGCCATGTTCGGATTGGCCTTCATGTCGGCGACCAGTTGTTCGGTGTCGATGATGATCTGGCGCTGGCTGCGCAGGTTTTCCGGCTTGACCATCGACGGCAGCGCGGTCGAATCCAGGCTCTCCGCCTCCGGCGCCGGCAGGCGCAGCGTGTAGGTCGGGGATTGCGTGGTGTGCGGATTGTCCGGCGCGTTGTCGGTGGCGCGAACGAAGAAGTACAGCTCGTCGCCCGGCTCCATGCCGAGTTCCGCCAGCGTCCACTGTTTTTTCCAGTTGCGCGTCTTCGGGTCCGCCGACTGCGGCAACGGCACTTCGCGGTCGCTGAAGCGGATGTTCTCGCCGCTGCCGCGCGCCAACGTCATGTGCAGGCTGGCGCGCGCGATGGCGTAGTCGTCGCGTGCCATGACGGACAGCTGCACGGTCTTGGTTTCCTTCGGCAGGATGTGTATCAGTTCGGTCGGCTCGATGATCGTGACTTGCGGCGGCTGATCGGGCGTGACGCGGATGTTGTAGCGCGAGCCCCCTTTGCCGCGCGCGCGCCAGAACAGCGATTCTTTCACGCGCTGCGATGCGCAGGCTTCGGTAACGGGGAGCGTCTGTCCGTCGCCCAGTTCCACCACCGGCTGCGCGCCACTCGGGTTGCGCACGCACCAGCGCACCTCGGAGAATTCCGGCACCTGGATGTCGCGGGCGGCGGTGTCGAACGATTTGACGCCGGTGTAAGCCGGCGGCGTAACGCGCAGATAAATTTCACCATCGACGATCGGCTTGTTGGCCGGCGCGCTCGCAACCGGTGCGGAGGCGGATTGCTTGCCGTGGTAGCCCCAGGCGACGCCAGCCGCCGCAAGGCTGAGCAGAACAGGCAGGATGCCGATGCGCACACGGCTGCGGGCGATGCCGCGATAGTCGCCTTCGCCCAGAACAGCAGCAAGACGGGTTTGCAGTCGCTGTTGCTGGAGTTTGGCGATGGGTGTGTTGGCGTCGGCCGCCAGCAACATGCTGCTGTCTTCCAGCGCGGGGATGGCGGCGTTCAGCCACGATGTCCATTCGGCGTCGACACGCCGGCGCCAGCGGTAAATGTCGGCGGCCAGCCAGATGGCCCACAGCGCGACCGCCGTCAGGACGATCGGGCGCGCGACCGGGAGCAAGGCCGCGGCGATGACCAGCGGTGCCACGGCGGCAAGCCACTGCGGCGCTCGGCGGCGCAGGACAGCGGACCACAACCGGCTGAGCAAATGCTTAGTTTCGCCGTGCATGGGTCAGTATCCGTTCTAATGCAAAAAGCGCGAGCAGAGCGAGAGCGAGCCAGGTTGCTGGCTTTGCGTCGGTGATGGCCGGCAGCGCGCTGCGGGCGGCGCCGAAGGTTTGCGACGGCGTCGGGTAGGCTGGCGCGGGAGATGCGGCCAGCAGTTGCCAGGCGTCGTAGATGGCGCGCGCGGTGTCGGCATCGCGCGCGGGCCAGGCGTCCGAGACCCACAGGCGGCCGCGAGGCGAGTCGGCGTATTTCAGCGCGATGCCGTTGATGACCAGCGTCGAGGCCTTTGCCAATTCGGGGAAGGCGGCAGCGGCCGGGGCGGCGATCCACCAGTGTGGGGCGCGCCAGTTGGCTGGCGGCGCGTCCGGGGAATCCCAGACAATCAGCTCTGTGATGGCGTCCGGCTGGGCAGCGATGATGTAACGGCTGGCGCCAGTGCCGGCGCTGTCAAAGGCGGTGAACAGCGAGCGCCATGTGGCAGCGCGCTCCGCAACGGCGGTCAGCGCAACGCGATGCTGGACCGGCGCGGCGGCAGCGACGGGCGACAACTTGGTGCGCAGTTCAACTTGATGGCTGAATTGCGGCACGCGGGCCGGCATCGCTATCTGGTCGGCGCGGGCGACCACCAGCAGGCGCGCACCGGGGCGCCAGTCGCGTTCGTGCTCGCGCAGCCATTGCAGGCCATGCGAACCTTGCTGACCAGTGGCCGGCAGCTCAATGCGCTGCGCCGCGTTCATGCCGGCAGCAATGATCTGCTGATCCATCCACGCCTTGTCGGCGCCGGCATCAACCAGCACGGTATCGCCGCGCCACGGGAAGATGGTGGCCGCCAGCCACGCGATCAGCGCCACCAGCATCAGGCAGCGCACCAGCAACAGCAAGCGATCCCGCCACTGCCACACCCGCAGCTGCTCGGGTGCGGCGGAAGGCAGGAAGCGCGCGGTGGCCAAAGGCTCGGCTTTCAGTCGTTGGCGCTTCTGCCGATGCCACCAGATCGGCAGCAGCAAAACCGGCAGCGCCAGCCACCAGAAGGGATAGGAACTCAACATCATTTTGCCCGCGCTCCCGCCAACTGCAGCCAGCTGCGCAGCACTGCATGCAGCGGCTGCTCGATGCGCGCCTCGTAGTGGACGATATTGTTTTGACGGCAGCTGGCCGACACGCCATCGAAGTGCGCGCGGCTTTGCTGCTTGTAGCTCTCGCGGTCGGCGTTGCTCAAACGATGCAAGCCGTCGCTTTGTTCGGGATCGCGGTAAGCCGTGCCGGATTTGAAGCTGGCATCCACCTCCGCCTGTGTGCGCAAGGTCAGCAATCGAACGTCATGCCGCAGGCTGCGCAGGCGCACCAACGCTTCGCTCAACGGCGACGGCCAGTCGAGGAAGTCGCTGGCGACGAAGATCAGGCTTGGCGAACGCGCGAAATGCAGATTCGCCCGCAGCACCTCGGCACTCGGCAAACTGCCTTCCGGCTTGGCCTTGGACAGCTGCGCCAGCACCCGCTGCAACTGGCGCGGCCCGCGCGAGGCTTGCGTGAATTCGACTTTTCCGCCGCCGCATATCACCAGCCCGAACGCATCGCCCTGCCGCTGCGCGATGGCCGCCACGCAGGCCAGCAAGGTGCGGACGAACCAGAGTTTGTCGACACCGTTGATTTCGCGGCTGGGCTCCGCCATCGACGCGCTGGCGTCCAGCCACAGCCAGGTGGCGACGTGGCTGTCGCGCTCCGCCTCGCGGACGAAATAGCGGTCGGCGCGCGCCAGCAGCTTCCAGTCGACGCGGCGCCACTCGTCGCCCGGCGCGTAGGCCCGGTACTCGGAGAACTCCACGCCGGCGCCGCGCTCGCGCCCCGCATGCAAGCCATGGCCCAGCCCTGCCAGCACGTGACGGATGACCAGCTCCAGATCCTTGGTCTGGGCCATCATCGCAGTCATGGCGGCCGTCGCCGAACCTGGCGCGGACGATGTCGAAGTCGCTTGCATAACAGCTTAGTCGGGACGGATATGCTCGCGCAGCGCCAGCAGGATGTCGGCGATCGCGACACCGTCCGCCTCGGCCTCGAAATTGCGGATCACGCGATGCGCCAGCACAGGCAGCAGCATCTCGGCGATGTCCTCGCGCGTGACGGCCAGCCGTCCGTGCATCAACGCGCGCGCCTTGGAAGCCAGCACCAGCGCCTGTCCGGCGCGCGGACCGGCGCCCCAGCCCACATGCTTCTTCACCGCCGGCACCGTCGTCAGCGCCGGACGCGTGGCGCGCACCAGCCGCGTCGCGTAGGCCAGCAGATGATCGCCGATCTCGATGTCGCGCACCAGCTGCTGCAGCCGCAGCAGGGTCGCCACGTCCATCACCGGCTCCGCATCTTTCAAGCCGGTGTGCGTGGTGGCGGAGACCATCGCGATCTCTTCCTCCTCGGTCGGATAGACCACGTCGATGCGCAGCAGGAAGCGGTCCAGCTGCGCCTCCGGCAGCGGATAGGTGCCGGCCTGCTCGATCGGGTTCTGCGTCGCCAGCACGAAGAACGGCTTGGGCAGCTTGTGCGTCTGACCGGCGAAGGTCACGCTGCGCTCCTGCATCGCCTCCAGCAGCGCCGACTGGGTTTTAGGCGGCGCGCGGTTGATCTCGTCGGCCAGCAGCACCTGCGTGAACACCGGCCCTTGCTGGAAGCGGAATTCGCGCTTGCGCGTCGCATGGTCCTCTTCCAGGATCTCCGTGCCGACGATATCCGACGGCATCAGGTCCGGGGTGAACTGCACGCGATGGAAGTCCATGTCGGTCGCCTGCGACAACGACTTCACCAACAGCGTCTTGCCCAGTCCCGGCACGCCCTCCACCAGCGCATGGCCGCCGGCCAGCAGGCAGATGATCAGCGAATCGATCACGTTTTCCTGGCCGATGATCACGCGGGACATGCTCTTCTTCAGCGCCGCCACCTTGGCGCTTAGCGCGCCGATTTCATTTTCGCTCCAGGCGATTGCACTATCCAAGATCAAGCTCCCAACGCATATTGAATGATATTGACCGCAAAGCGGGTGTTGTCGACCACCAGCCACCGCTTGTTGCGGAAGTCGTAGTCCCACTCGCAGCCGTAGTCCTTGTTGCTGTACAAGAGCCGCACGCGGCCGCCGACTTCCACCGCCTTCAGGTAGTCGTGCACCAGGTCGTCGCCCCAGCCGTTCAGCTCCACGCTGGTGTTCGGCGGTCCGTCGAAATGGAAGAAGCTCGAATACACCGGATGGTTGTTCGGGATCTTGTGCAGCGCCTTGGGCCCGAAGATGCGGGCGATCTCCGCCTCGAACGATTTCGAGAACAGGCCGTCGATATCGTGATTGCAGTCGTCAACGAACAGGAAGCCGCCACCCTTGATGTAGCGCTCCAGGTTCTTGCGCTCCGCAGGCGTGAACTGCACCAGCTTATGGCCGGCGAAATAGCAGAACGGCGCCTCCAGCATCTTCGGATCGGACAGCGCGACGATGCGCTCGACGGGATCGACCCGCAAGGTCGTATATTCGACCAGCGAGTTGAGCACGTTGCTGGGCATGCGGATATCGACGTCCCAGTCGCCCGACTCGTAGGTCAGGCGGGTGAAATAAAAATCGTAGTTGGCCACGCCGTTCCCTGTTCCCTTTGCCCCGCCCCTTAAACCGCGTCCGACAAGGACGTGAAGTTAAAGTCGCGCACCTTCATCGGCGGTATCAGCATCTGGAAGCGCACTTCGTCGCCGCCGATCACCACCGGCTTGCCCAGTTCATCGATATTGTTCAGCATCGACACCGGGCTTTCGTTGAAGCGGAAGTTCTTGATCGGATGCTTGATCTTGCCGTTCTCGATGTAGAACGTGCCGTCGCGCGTCAGGCCGGTCAGCAGCAGCGATTGCGGATCGACCATGCGGATGTACCAGGTGCGGGTGACCAGCACGCCCTTCTTGGTCGAGGCGATCAGCTCTTCGGTGGACTTGCCGCCGCCCGCCATGATCATGTTGCCGTGACGGCCTGCTGCGCGCTTGCCCTGCTTCTCGGCCCAGTAGCGGGTGTAGTCCAGCGATTCGATCTTGCCGCCCTTGATCACGTCGGTGCGCTCGCGCGCCAGCATCGAAGCGCCGTCCCAGGCCAGCACCGGCACGTCCGGATTCCACGGATCGGCCCAGACGTTGACCTGCTCGTCGAACAGCTTCTCGCCAAGGCGGTTGCCGCCGCCCTTCTTCGACAGGAAGCTGCGGCCCTCGTCGGCCTGGCGCGCGTCGAAGGCGCCGAACATGCGGCCGATGATTTCCGACGTCGCCGCCGGCTCCAGGATCACCGTGTAGCGGCCCGGCTCCAGCGCCTTGGCCTCGACCGACTTCAACGCCTTCTCGATGGCGATCTCGGACGCTTCGCGCGCATCGAATTTCTTCGCATCGTTGGCCGAGCGCGTGGCCCAGCCGGAACCGCGCCCATCCTCGGTACGGGTGGTGACGGTGAAACCCAGATTGCTCAAGGTCTGGTAGCCGAACACGCCGTTCGAGTTGGCGATGGTTTCAAAGCCGGTGGTGTCGCTGAAGAAGCCTGCTGCGACAAGGCCCTGCTTCTTGCAGGCGTTGATGCTGACGGCGGCCACTTCGGCGCGGTAGTCCGGATCGATGGCGGCGGTAGCGTCGCTGTAGGTATTGGACAGCTTGTATTCCTGCTTCTTGATCGCCGGCTGGAACTCCGGATTTTCCGGCGCCAGGCGCGCCACGTCTTCGGCGCGGCGCACGGCCTTTTCCAGCGACTTGTCGTCGAACTCATTGATCGACGCGGTGCCCTGGCGCTTGCCGAAGGCGACGCTGACGGACAGCTGCGTGTTCTCGATCAAGCCGGCGGTCGACACCGCGTTGCGCGCATAGCGGATATTGCCGTTGCGGCTGCCGCTGATCTGCACACGGCACTCGTCGGCCTTGGACAGCGACATGATCTTGTCGCAAATGCGTTTTGCTTCTTCCTGGTTCAGCATCTTCATTGTTTATCCTATCTTGCGAGCGGTGTTGATCACGTTGATGCCGTTAAAGCGGGTGGTCGGCGAGCCGTGCGACACGGCGCTGACCTGGCTGGGCTGTCCCTTGCCATCGAAGAAGGAGCCGCCCATGCGCCAGTCGCGTTCATCGCACAACGCCGTGCAGGCGTTCCAGAATTCCTGCGTGTTCGACTGGTAGGCCACGTCTTCCAGCTGATTGGCGATCTTGCCGTTCTTGATTTCGAAGTACAGCTGGCCCCCGAACTGGAAGTTGTAGCGCTGCTGGTCGATCGAGTACGAGCCGCGGCCGAGGATATAGATGCCCTTCTTGACATCCTTGACCATGTCGTCCGGCGTCAGCGGCTTCTTGCCCGCTTCCAGCGACACGTTCGGCATGCGCTGGAACTGCACGCTGCTCCAGCTGTCCGCGTACGAGCAGCCGTGCGATTCCTTCTCGCCGATGATGTGCGCCTGGTCGCGCGTGGCCTGGTAGTTGACCAGGATGCCGTTGCGGATCAGGTCCCAGCGCTTCGATGCCACGCCTTCGTCGTCGTAGCCCACGCAGCCCAGCGATCCCGGCGTGGTCTTGTCGGCGACGATGTTGACCAGCTCCGAACCGTAGTTGAATTTCTTGCTCTGCCATTTATCCAGCGTGGCGAAACTGGTGCCGGCGTAGTTGGCCTCGTAGCCCAGAACGCGATCCAGCTCGGTGGCGTGGCCTACCGATTCGTGGATGGTCAGGAACAGGTGCTCCGGCGACAGCACCAGGTCGTACTTGCCCGGCTCGACGGTTTTCGCCGTCAGCTTTTCCTTGGCCTGGCGGCCGGCCGCGCGCGCGTCCTCGATCAAATCGTAGGCGCCCTTGTACAGCGTGGTCACGCCGCCGGCGGCCTTGACCTTGTTGGCCGCAAGGGCGTCGAAGAATTCATAGCCCATGCTGGCCGGCGACGACAGGCCGTCGCGCGTGCGGAAGCGGTTGCTGGCCTTGTCGACCGCGGTGGCCGTCAGCGGCGCCCACAGGCGGTGGATGTCCTGGTCGATGTAGGAGCCGTCGGTGGAGGCGAAGTACTTCTGCTGGTTGACCTGGAACAGGTTGGACGACATGAAACTGGCGCCCGCCTCCATGCCGGCCTTGTTGGCGGCGATCAGCATCTCGGCTTTTTCCTTGATCGGCACGGTGCGCCAATCCTTCTTGAACGGCGTGGCCCAGGCCACGACGCCCACGCCCTTGACCGGCGCCAGCTGCACCGGTTCGGTCTGCAGTTTGGCGTTGGCGCGGGCGATGGCGACGGCCTGCTGCGCGGCGGCGGCCACCGAGTCCAAGGTCATGACGTTGGTCGAGCAGAGGCCGTAGGCGCCGCCGGCGATCACGCGCACGCCGACGCCGGACGATTCGGTGTTGACGATGTTTTCCACGTTCAGGTCGCGCGTGGTGATGAACTGGTTCATGTAGCGGCCGATGCGCACGTCGCAGTAGCTGGCGCCGGCCTTGGTGGCCGCGTTCATCGCGGCGTCGGCCAGGGACTTCTTGAACTGCACCGCCATGGGATTCATCAGCTCTTCAGCTGCGATGGCGTTGCCGAATACCGGTATCAGCAAGCTGCCGCCGGCGGCCGCGCCTACCTTCAGAAATGAACGTCGTTCCACTTGCGTCTCCTGAAATACAGCAGGCCTTTGCGCCGTCATTCCCGCGCAGGCGGGAATCCATACTTCGCCGGCCAGGAGGCTCAGCATGGGTTCCCGCCTGCGCGGGAACGACGGGGGTTACTTTACACCGCGTCCGACAGCGACGTGAAGTTAAAGTCGCGCACCCGCATCGCCGGGATCAGCAGCTGGTACTGCGACTCGTCGCCCGACAGGATCTCCGGCTTGCCCAGTTCCTCGATGTTGTTCAACATCGTCACCGGGCTTTCGTTGAAGCGGAAGTTCTTGATCGGATGCTTGATCTTGCCGTTCTCGATGTAGAACGTGCCGTCGCGGGTCAGGCCGGTCAGCAGCACCGATTGCGGATCGACCATGCGGATGTACCAGGTGCGGGTGACCAGCACGCCCTTCTTGGTATTGGCGATCAGCTCCTCGGTCGACTTGTTGGTGCCGGCCATGATGATGTTGCCCGGCGAGCCGATGGCGCGCTTGCCCTGCTTCCTGGCCCAGTACATCGAGTAGTCCAGGTTGGCGATCTTGCCGCCCTTGATGATGTCCTGGCGTTCGCGCGCCAGCATGTTTTGCGCATCCCACGGCAGCACGGCGACGTCCTTGTCCCACGGGTCGGTCCAGACGTTGACCTGCTCGTCGAACAGCTTCTCGCCCATGCGGTTGCCGCCGCCCTTCTTCGACAGGAAGCTGCGGCCCTCGTCGGCCTGGCGCGCGTCGAAGCCGTTGAACATATAGGCCAGGACGTCCGAGGTCGCCGCCGGCTCCAGGATCACGGTGTAGCGGCCCGGTTCCAGCGCCTTGGCGTCCACCGAGCGCAGCGCTTTTTCAATCGCCACGTTGGACGCTTCGCGCGGGTCGAACTTGCTGACGTCGCCGACGCTGCGCTTGGCCCAGCCGGAACCGCGGCCGTCTTCGGTGCGCACGGTGACGGTGAAGTCCAGGCCCGTGTCGCGCTGGAAGCCGAACACGCCGTTCGAGTTGGCGATGGCGGTGAACTGCGAGCTGTCGGTGAAGAAGCCCGCCGCCACCAGCTTGTTCTTTTTGCTGTTCTCGATGCTGTAGGCCGCCACCTGCGCGCGGAATTCAGGATCGATGTCGGCGGTCTTCTGCGAGAAGGTGTCGCTGGCCTTGTATTCCTGCTTGGTCGGCGTCGGCATGAACTCCGGGTTTTCCGGCGCCAGGCGCGCCAGGTCCTCGGCGCGGCGCACGGCCTTTTCCAGCGACTTGTCGTCAAACTCGTTGATGGTGGCGACGCCCTGCTTCTTGCCGAAGGCGACCGACACCGCCAGCTGCATGTCCTCGATCAGGCCGGCGGTCGACACGGCGTTGCGCGCATAGCGGATATTGCCCTTGCGGCTGCCGGTGATGTTCACTTCGCACTGATCGCCCTTGGAATAGGACAGCACCTTGTCGCAGATACGTTTTGCTTCATCTTGACTCAAATTCTTCATCTCGTGGTCTCCAGGGCTTAGGCGATCTTGCGCGCGGTGTTGATGACGTTGATGCCGTTGAAGCGCGTCGTCGAAGCGCCGTGCGATACCACGGACACTTGCGGCGGCTGGCCTTTGCCGTCAAAGAAGGAACCGCCCATGCGCCAATCGCGCTCGTCGCAGATGCCGACGCAGGCATTCCAGAACTCCTGGGTGTTCGACTGATAGGCCACGTCTTCCAGCATGGCGCCGATCTTGCCGTTCTTGATTTCATAGAACAGCTGGCCGCCGAACTGGAAGTTGTAGCGCTGCTGGTCGATCGAGAAGGAGCCGTCGCCGACGATGTAGATGCCCTTCTTGACGTCCTTGACCATTTCGTCCGGCGTCATCTTCTTCTTGCCCGCCTGCAGCGAGACATTGGGCATGCGCTGGAACTGCACGTTGGCCCAGTTGTCCGCGTACGAGCAGCCGTGCGATTCCTTCTCGCCGATGATGTGCGCCTGGTCGCGCGTGGCCTGGTAGTTGACCAGGATGCCGTCCTTGATGATGTCCCAGCGCTTGCACTTGACGCCCTCGTCGTCGTAGCCGACGTTGGCCAGCGAACCCGGGGTGGTCTTGTCGGCGACGATGTTGACCAGGTCGGAGCCGTACTTGAATTTCTTGCTCTGCCATTTGTCCAGCGTGGCGAAGCTGGTGCCGGCGTAGTTGGCCTCGTAGCCCAGCACGCGATCGAGTTCGGTCGGGTGGCCGACCGATTCGTGGATGGTCAGCCACAGGTGTTCCGGCGACAGCACCAGGTCGTACTTGCCCGGCTCGACCGACTTGGCGGTCAGCTTTTGCTTGGCCTGCTTGCCGGCCGCGCGCGCATCCTCGATCAGGTCGTAGGACTTGGTGTACAGCGTGGTCACGCCGCCGGCGGCCTTGATCTTGTGCTCGGGGCGGGCGTCGAGGTATTCATAGCCCATGCCGACCGGCGACGACAGCCCCTGGCGCGAGCGGAACTTGTTGGTCTTCTGGTCGACGGCGGTGGCGAACACCGGCATCCACAGGCGGTGCACGTCCTGGTCGATGTAGGAGCCGTCGGTGGAGGCGAAGTACTTCTGCTGGTTGACCTGGAACAGCAGCGACTGCATGAAGCTGGCGCCGCCTTCCATGCCGGCCTTGTTGGCGGCGATCAGCAGTTCGGCCTTCTCCTTGATGGCGACGGTGCGCCAGTCCTTGACGATGGGCGTGGCCCACGCCACTTCGCCGACGCCCTTGACCGGCGCCAGGATCACCGGCTCGGTCTGCAGCTTGGCGTTGGCCTTGGCGATGGCGACCGCCTGGCGCGCGGCGCCGGCCACGCCGTCCGGCGTCATGTCGTTGGTGGCGGCAAAGCCGTAGGCGCCGCCGGCGATCACGCGCACGCCGACACCGGCCGATTCCGTGTTGGTGACGTTCTCAACGTTCAGGTCGCGGGTGGTGATGAACTGGTTCAGGTAGCGGCCCACGCGCACGTCGCAATAGGAGGCGCCGGCCTGGGTCGCCGCCGTCATCGCGGTATCGGCCAGCATTTTCTTGAACTGCAGGGCGACCGGCTTCAACAACTCTTCCGCCGCGATCGCGCGGCCGAAGGCGGGCAGCAGCATCGTGCCCAGCGCCAGACTACTCACATTGAGGAATGCACGTCGTTCCATAGTATCTCCAACAGGATTGCGGGCCAGCCGCCCGAAGAGGCAATAAGAGCAAAATACGTGCCACCGAAATCATTATGCAAGTGACTGATATGCAAGACCAAAGCAGAGCGGAACGGATCGAAGTGTCCGCTCATCTGTCCGGCAAGTGTCCGCAAAGTGTCCGGCCGGTGTCCGCAGCCAATTAGCTTGACCTCCCTGCAAGCTTGACAGATGATCCGGCAGGGCGACCGTCCCCGCGTCGCCCCGAGCCCACGAACCTTCAGGAGACTTTGCATGAAACGAACCATACTGGCCGCGCTGGCCACCACCATGCTGCTTGGCGCCGGCGCCGCTGTCGCCGCCGAAGACGCCGCGCTGAAGGCCGCCATCGCCGCGCCGTCGCGCACGCCGGCCAACGTCGCGCGCGACGTCTACCGCCATCCGTACGAGACGCTGGCCTTCTTCGGCATCAAGCCGACCATGACGGTGGTGGAGCTGGCGCCGGGCGGCGGCTGGTACACCGAGATCCTGGCGCCCTACCTGCGCGACCACGGCAAGCTGATCACCGGCGGCAACGACCTGGCCTCGCCCGACGCCAACGAGCGCAAGGCGGCCGAGCGCTTCATGGCGCGCCTGAACGCCAATCCGGCCGTCTACAACAAGGTGGCGCTGGGCGTGTTCTCGCCGCCGCGCAAATACGAGTTCGCGCCGGCCGGCAGCGTCGACATGGTGGTCACCTTCCGCAACGTCCACAACTGGATGGAAACCGGGCCCGACAATATGAAGACGCTGTTCGCCAGCCTCTACACCAGCCTGAAGCCGGGCGGCATACTTGGCGTGGAAGAGCACCGCCTGCCGGCAGGCAAAACCCAGGACGCCGACGCCAGCTCCGGCTACATGCACGAGAAATACGTGATCGGCCTGGCCGAAGCGGCCGGCTTCAAGCTGGCGGCCAAGTCGGAAATCAACGCCAATCCCAAGGACAACGCCGACCACAAGGGCGGCGTGTGGGCGCTGCCGCCGACCTACGCCAACAAGGATGAAGACCGCGCCAAATACCAGGCCATCGGCGAGAGCGACCGCATGACGCTCAAGTTCGTCAAGCCTTGATGCCGCAAATTTTTTGCTGAAGTCAGTCACTAGTTAATATCCTGTCGATAGGGCCGGTCCTACACTCAGGCGTTTATTTCCAGTCGGAAATTAGCCTTTGAAGGAAACCATGCTACGCAATCTCAGCATCCGCGCCCGTTTGATTTTTGTTCTCGCCTTGCTGTCGCTGCAGCTTGTCGCCATCGGCGTCTACGGCCTGTCTGGCATGGCGCAGGTCAACGCTTCGCTGAAGACCGTGTACGACGACCGCCTGGTCGCGCTGGGCCAGCTCGACCAGGTGGCGCGCTCGCTGGTGCGGGCGCAATTGCAGATCGCGCTGGCCGCCAAGGCCGGCGCGCCGCCGCAGCTGGCGGCGATCCGCGAGACGCTGCAGCGCGAGCGCGACAACTGGACCGCCTACGCGGCCACCTACCTGACGCCGCGCGAAAAGGAACTGGCCGCGCTGTTCGTGGCGCGCCGCGCCGCTTTCGAGACGCAGGCCATCGCCACCACGCTGGCTGCGCTGGAGCACGGCCAGCCGGAACTGGCCGACCAGCTGGTGCGCGGCACCATGCTGCCCATGTACGACAGCCTGCGCGCGCCGCTCAACGACCTGATCGCGCTGCAGCTCGACGTCGCCAAGGCCGAGTATCAACAGTCGCAGGACAACTACGGCGTGCGGCGCGCGCTGGCCACCGGCGTCATCGCGCTCGGCCTGCTGCTCGCGGGCGGCATCGGCTGGTGGCTGGTGCGCGCCATCACGCGGCCGCTGGCGCACGCCGTCAGCGTGGCGCGCAGCGTCGCCGCCGGCGACCTGACCCGCGACATCGCCGTGCGCAGCAACGACGAAACCGGCCAGCTGCTGCAGGCGCTGCGCACCATGAACCAGGACCTGGTGGGCATCGTCGGCCAGGTGCGCAGCGGCACCGACAGCATCGCCACCGCGTCCAGCCAGATCGCCGCCGGCAACCTGGACCTGTCCGCGCGCACCGAGCAGCAGGCCGCCTCGCTGGAGGAAACCGCCTCCTCGATGGAACAGCTGACCGCCACCGTGCGGCAAAACGCCGACAACGCGCGCCGCGCCAACGAGCTGGCGGCATCCGCGTCGGAGGTGGCGGCGCAGGGCGGCGGCGTGGTCGGCCAGGTGGTCAGCACCATGGACGACATCAAGCACAGCTCCGACAGGATCGTCGACATCATCGGTGTCATCGACGGCATCGCGTTCCAGACCAATATCCTGGCGCTGAACGCGGCGGTCGAGGCGGCGCGCGCCGGCGAGCAGGGACGCGGCTTTGCCGTGGTGGCCACCGAGGTGCGCAGCCTGGCCCAGCGCAGCGCCGACGCGGCGCGCCAGGTCAAGGCGCTGATCGGCGATTCGCTGGAGAAGGTCGATACCGGCAGCCGCCTGGTGCGGCAGGCCGGCGCCACCATGTCCGACATCGTCGCCAGCGTGGAGCGCGTCAGCGGCATCATGGCCGAGATCAGCGACGCCAGCCGCGAACAGACGCTGGGCATCGACCAGATCAACCAGGCCGTCGCGCAAATGGATGAAGTCACGCAGCAGAACGCCGCGCTGGTGGAGGAGGCGGCGGCCGCCGCGCAATCGCTGCAGGAGCAGGCCGCCAGCCTGCTCGGCACCGTCAGCGTGTTCCAGCTGACGCCGGCCGCGCAGGCGCCGCGGCAGGGGCTGCGGCCGGGCTTGCATCAAGTCGCCCTGCTCGCCTAGCGCCCCGCCGCCAGCCTAGAACCGGGTGAACTTGGTCTCGTCCGGCGAACCGTCGGCGACCAGGCCGAGGTTGCGCGGGCGGGCGGCGCGCGCCGAGGCGACGCCCGGCCGCAGCATCGTCGGACGCGTCGAGCGCGTGCCGCGCGGGGCCTCGTCGACCGCGTACTGCTTGAACACCGCCATCAGGGCGCCCAACTGCTCGGCCTGGGCGCTCATCTCTTCCGACGTCGCGGCCAGTTCCTCCGAGCTGGCCGCGTTGAGCTGCGTGGTCTCGCTCAGCTGGATCACCGCGCTGTTGATCTGCCGTACGCCGGAACTCTGCTCCTCCGACGCCGCCGTGATTTCCTGTACCAGGTCCGACGTCTTGCGGATGTTGGGCACCAGCGCGTCGAACATCTGGCCGGCCTGCTCGGCCAGCTCCACGCTGTCCGACGCCACCTTGCTGATTTCCTGCGCCGCCACCTGGCTGCGTTCGGCCAGCTTGCGCACCTCGGCCGCCACCACCGCGAAGCCCTTGCCGTGTTCATGCGCGCGCGCCGCCTCGATCGCCGCGTTCAGCGCCAGCAAATTGGTTTGATAGGCGATGTCGTCGATGATGCTGATCTTGCTGGCGATCTGCTTCATCGCCGCCGCCGTCGCCTTCACCACCTCGCCGCCGCGCGTCGCGTCCACCGCCGCCTGGGTGGCGATGCCGTCGGTGACCTTGGCGTTTTCCGTATTCTGCGCGATCGACGCCGTCATCTGCTCGATCGAGGCGCTGGTTTCCTCGACGCCGGCGGCCTGCTCGCTGGACGCCTGCGACAGCGACTGCGCGGTGGCGCTGACTTCCTGCGAGGCGCCGGCCAGGCTGGCGACCACCGACTGCACCTCGCGCACGATGCCCGACAGGCTGCGCGCCAGCCACACCGCCAGCACGCAGCCGAGGATGGCGATGCAGACGTCGACCGCCAATATCATCTGCTTGGCGGAGTTGGTCACCTCGGTCATCGCCGTCGATTCAGCCTGGGTTTCGCTGGCGTTGACCTTGAGCAGTTTGCGGAAGGCGCTGGCGATGGCTTCGTCGGCGCCCTTGATCGACT
Organism: Duganella sp. Dugasp56; assembly: GCF_047304105.1. Classification (NCBI taxonomy): domain Bacteria; kingdom Pseudomonadati; phylum Pseudomonadota; class Betaproteobacteria; order Burkholderiales; family Oxalobacteraceae; genus Duganella; species Duganella sp. Dugasp56. Next base: position 113,827 of record NZ_JBGLYQ010000013.1, on the reverse strand, counting down.
TGTCCATCTCCACCGGGGTCATCCCCTTCTCGTGCATGGCCTCCAGCTGGGTCATGCTGTCGCCATAGGCCTTGGTGCTCACCGCCACCTCGTTCAACAGCGCCTGCTCCTCGGCGGTGACGCTGCCGGCGCTCTTGTAACCGGCCATATGCTGCTCGATGGTGGCCAGGTCGGCGCGGAACTTGCTGTTGTAGTCGCCGCCGCGCAGGATGTAATTCTTGAAGTGGTGCACCGCCAGGCCTTGCGCCGTCACGCCTTCCAGCACCGCGTTCTTGCGCGCCAGGGTCACGGTCTCGAACTCGTTCCAGTGATCATGCAGAGAAGTCAGCTTGGCGAAGGCTATTACGCCCAGCAATATCACCAGCAATACGATGCCGCCAAAACCGGCATGCAGCCGGGTTTCCATTTTCATCTGCTTGAACATGAGGGGTTTCTCCGAGGTAACGTGTAGCCACTAGCCATTGTGAACCAATCCGCAGCATCAAATCTAACCAATACTCACGCTGTGGCGTACGATCCACGCCACACGCGCCGGGACTCAGAACTTGATGAAGTTCATCTCGTCCGGATCGCTCATTTCGGCCATGCGGCGGCTGCCGGCCATGGCGCCGGCTTTCGGCTTGGCCCGCGGCGCCATGCGCACCGGCGCCACCGCGCGCACGCTGCGTGACACACCGGCAAGCTTGAAGAAGGACATGGTCTGCTGCAGCTGCTCGGCCTGGCCGCTCATCTCCTCGGCCGTGGCGGCCAGCTCCTCCGAACTCGACGCGTTCTGCTGCGTGGTCTGGCTCAGCTGCGTGACCGCCGAATTGATCTGGCCGACGCCGGCCGACTGCTCTTCCGACGCCGCCGTGATCTCCTGCACCAGGTTGGAGGTGCGGCGGATGTTGGGCACCATCTCGTCCAGCAGCCGCCCGGCCTTCTCGGCCAGCTCCACGCTGCTCGACGCCACCTGCTCGATTTCCTGCGCCGCCACCTGGCTGCGCTCGGCCAGCTTGCGCACCTCGGCCGCCACCACCGCGAAGCCCTTGCCGTGCTCGCCCGCGCGCGCCGCCTCGATCGCCGCGTTCAGCGCCAGCAGGTTGGTCTGGTAGGCGATGTCGTCGATGATGCTGATCTTCTTGGCGATCTGCTGCATCGCCGCCACCGTCGAACGCACCGCCTCGCCGCCCTCGGCCGCCTCCAGCGCCGCCTTGCTGGCGATGCCGTCGGTGACCTTGGCGTTCTCGGTGTTCTGCGAAATCGACGCCGTCATCTGCTCGACCGAGGCGCTGGTCTGCTCGGTGCCGGCGGCCTGCTCGCTGGCCGCCTGCGACAGCGACTGCGCCGTCGCGCTGACCTCTTCCGAAGCGCTGGCCAGCGCCTCGGCGCCGTTGTTCACCTCCTGCACCACGTGCGACAGCTTCTCGATCATGCCCTTCATCGCCGCCAGCAGGCTGGTGCTGTCGCCGGACTTCAGCTCGACGTCGGCGCTCAGGTCGCCGTCGGCCACCTGGCGCACGATCCGGGCCGCATAGCCCGGGTCGCCGCCCAGCTGGCGCATGATGCCGCTCAGGATCAGCAGGCCAATCGCCACCAGCAGCGCCAGCGCCACGCCGGACGCCACATACATGCTGGTCAGCGCGCTGGACGACGCCGCGTCCGCCTCCTGCACGGAGTCGTCGCCGTATTTGACGTTCAACTCGACCAGCTTGTCGAGACTGGCCTCGACCTCGCGGAAGACGGGGCGGTTGTCGGCCTGGTTGCGGTGCAGCTCAAGGAACAGCTCCTTGCGCCGGGCCAGGTCGGCGCCGCTGATCTGGGTCAGCAGGCCGCCGAACTCCGCGTCCTTCAGGCGCCAGGCGTCCCACTGCTTGACAAAGGTCTTCCACAGCGCGGCTTCATCGGCGCTCTGCGGCAGCGGCTCGTAGACTTTCCAGGCGCTGTCGATCTCGGCGAAGATCTCGGCGCGGCGCTTGATCTGCTGCGCGATTTCCGCCGTATCTTCGGGATAGGCGGCGACCACCTCGGCCGCGCGGTTGGCCGAGCGGATGCCGGTCTTGCCCTCGTTGATCGCCATCAGCGCCTTCACCGAAGGCATGCGGTTCTTGCCGATTTCGGCCAGCATCTCGCTTTCTTTTTTCAGCCCCTGGAAAGCGATCGCCATCACCATCAACAACGCCAGCACGGCGATCGCGATCAGCGTCAGGATCTTGGTCCTGACGGTTATCTGTGCAAACATATCAGTCTCCTGAATAGTGGCGCTATGAATTCTGTGGCAAGGCCCCGCCGGCCGACAGCGCGGCGATCTCGCTGGCCGATACCACATGCTGCACGTTCAGCAGCAGCACGAAGCGGCCGTTGACCTTGCCTATGCCCTGCAGCAGCTCGGCGCGCACCTGGGCGCCGAAGCTGGGCGCCGGCTCGACATCGGCGGCCGGAATATCCAGCACCGCGTTGACGGCGTCGACCAGGATGCCGATCACGAAGGGGCCGTCGTCGCTGTCCACTTCGACCACGATGATGCAGGTGCGCTTGCCGATCGGCGACGGCGCCCGTTCCAGCCGCCGCGCCAGGTCCAGCACCGGCACCGCCGTGCCGCGCAGGTTGATCACGCCGCTGATACAGGCCGGCATCTGCGGCACCGGCGTGACACCGGCGTACTCGAGTATCTCGCGCACCGCCAGGATGCCGATGGCGAACATGTCCGGTCCCAGCATGAAGCTGAGATATTGCGCTGGACCCGCCGCCAGTTGCCGCGGCTCCGCTACGCTCAAGGTATTCATGCCGGCCTCGCTTAGAATTTAGTGAAATTGCTTTCGTCTGGATCGCTCATTTCCGCCATACGGCGGCTGCCGGCCGTGGCGCCAGCTTTCGGCTTGGCCCGTGCCACGCGCACCGGCGCCACCGCGCGCACGCTGCGCGTGCTGGCGCCATAGCCGGCCAGCTTGAAGAAGGACATGGTCTGCTGCAGCTGCTCGGCCTGGCCGCTCATCTCCTCGGCCGTGGCGGCCAGCTCCTCCGAGCTCGACGCGTTCTGCTGCGTGGTCTGGCTCAGCTGCGTGACCGCCGAATTGATCTGGCCGACGCCGGCCGACTGCTCTTCCGACGCCGCCGTGATCTCCTGCACCAGGTTGGAGGTGCGGCGGATGTTGGGCACCATCTCGTCCAGCAGCCGCCCGGCCTTCTCGGCCAGCTCCACGCTGCTCGACGCCACCTGCTCGATTTCCTGCGCCGCCACCTGGCTGCGCTCGGCCAGCTTGCGCACCTCGGCCGCCACCACCGCGAAGCCCTTGCCGTGCTCGCCCGCGCGCGCCGCCTCGATCGCCGCGTTCAGCGCCAGCAGGTTGGTCTGGTAGGCGATGTCGTCGATGATGCTGATCTTCTTGGCGATCTGCTGCATCGCCGCCACCGTCGAGCGCACCGCCTCGCCGCCCTCGGCCGCCTCCAGCGCCGCCTTGCTGGCGATGCCGTCGGTGACCTTGGCATTTTCCGTGTTCTGCGAGATCGACGCCGTCATCTGCTCGACCGAGGCGCTGGTCTGCTCGGTGCCGGCGGCCTGCTCGCTGGCCGCCTGCGACAGCGACTGCGCGGTGGCGCTGACCTCTTCCGAAGCGCTGGCCAGCGACTCGGCGCCGTTGTTCACTTCCTGCACCACGTGCGACAGCTTCTCGATCATGCCCTTCATCGCCGCCAGCAGGCTGGTGCTGTCGCCGGACTTCAGCTCGACGTCGGCGCTCAGGTCGCCGTCGGCCACCTGGCGCACGATCTCGGCGGCGTAGCTCGGGTCGCCGCCCAGCTGGCGCAGGATGCCCGTCAATATCAACAGGCCCAGCGAAACCAGCAACGCCAGCGAAATGGCGGACGCCGTGTACATCTGGGTCTGGGCGCGCGACGACGCGATCTCGGCCTCCTTGACCGAGTCGTTGCCGACGTCGACGTTGATCTGCACCAGCTTGCCCAGACTGTTCTCAATCGCGTGGAAGGCGTCGCGGTTGGCCAGCAGCACCTTGTGCAGCTCGACGAATTCCTCCTTGCGCTTGTCCTTGTCGGTACGTATCAGTTTCGACAGCTGATCGGTGAACATGGTGTTCTTCTGCTTCCAGTCGTCCCACTCCTTGATGAACTGCTTCCACACCTTTTCTTCCTCGACCGTCTGCGGCAGCGGCTCGTAGATTTTCCAGGCTTTCTCGAACTGCGCCATGATATCGCCCTGCCGCTTCAGCTCATGCGGCAGCTCGTCGGCCTGGTCGGGATAGTTGGCCAGCGCATCGACGGCGCGCGCCGACGAGCGCAGCGCCGTCTTGGCCTCGTTCATCGCCATCAGCGCCTGCACCGACGGCAGGCGTACCACGCCTATCTCGCGCAGCATCTCGCCTTCCTTTTTCAAACCCATGAAGGAAATGATCACCACCACCAGCAGTGCCAGCACTGCGACGCCCAGCAGCGTCAAAATCTTGGTCCTGACTGTAATCGTTGCAAACATAATAGCTCTCCAGTTAGGCCGTTTTTTTAGATATATTTAATCAGGACGCGATGCCGCGCCCTGGCCCTGCTCGTCCACCGCCAGCGCCCGCAAGCGGCGCCGGTCCTGCCTCATCCACCCGACCAGATCCTCCGCCGGCATCGGCCTGGCCAGCAGATAGCCCTGCGCCATGTCGCAGCCCAGCTCGCGCAGCAGCTTCCAGTCCTCGATCGTCTCCACCCCCTCCGCCACGGTGGCCACACCCAGGCTCTGGCCCAGGTCCAGCGCGCTTTTCAGCACCACGTGGCGGTTGGCCCGCTGCGACGCGCCGTTGACGAAGGCGCGGTCGATCTTCAGTTCGGTGAACGGGCAACGCGCGAACTGCTGCATCGACGAATAGCCGATGCCGAAATCGTCCATCGCCAGGCCGAAGCCCATCAGCCGCAAGCGGCCCATATTGGTCAGCGCCTGCGACAGCTGGCGCATCACGCTGGTCTCGGTGACTTCCCACACCAGCGTGGCCGGCTTCACCGAGGAGGCCATCACCAGCGCCGTCAGCCGGTCGATGAAGCTGCGCTCGGCCAGGTTGTCGGCCGACAGGTTGATCGACACCGTCAGCGGCGGCAGGCCGTGCCGCTGCCATTCCTCCAGCTGCGCCAGCACCTGGCCGACCATCGCCAGCGTGAAGTCCTCCATCAGCGGCGTGCCTTCCAGCGCATCGATGAAATGCGCCGGCGCCAGCAGGCCGCGCACCGGATGGCGCCAGCGCGCCAGCGCTTCCATGCCCTTCAGCTGGCCGCTCTGCATGGCGATCTTGGGCTGGTAGTAAGGCAGGAATTCGCCGCGCGCCAGCGCCTGCGCCAGTTCGTCGAGCAGCGGCTGGTCCGGCTGCGCGCAGGCCGGCTTGGCGGCCACCGCACGCCCGGCGCGCTCCAGCAACTGCGTCAGCGCGTCCAGCTGCACCGGCTTGAGCAAGGTGCCCAGCAGGTCCAGGCAGGCATCGTCAAAGCTCATGTTCTCGATGATCTCCAGCAGCCGCGGATCGCGCGCGCTGACCACGATCAGGTTTTGCGCCAGCCGCCGGTCGCGCAGCTGGCAGGTCAGCTCGATGCCGTCCATGCCCGGCATTTCGAGGTCGGTCAGCACCAGGAACATCGGCTCGCCGTCCTGCCGCTCCAGCATCTGCAAGGCTTCGTTGCCGTCGCCCGCCTCCAGGATGTCGCCGAAGCCGAGCTGGCGCAGCAGGCCGACCAGGTAGCCGCGCTGCACCGCGCTGTCCTCCACCACCAGCACGCGCTGGCCGGCCCAGGCCCGGGCGACGGCGGTCTCGTTGACGGTGGCGGTTTGTGTCGGCATGGTGCGCGCTGGTTCCATATGCGGTAAGGTCAGTAGCCGAGCTGCTGCAGGATTTCACGGTAGATCGCGTTCAGCGGCACCGACTTCTCCACGCCGCCGCGCTTGACCGCTTCCTTCGGCATGCCGTACACCACGCAGCTGGCTTCGTCCTGCGCCACGGTGCGCGCGCCGGCCTTGAACATCTCCAGCATGCCGGCCGCGCCGTCGTCGCCCATGCCGGTCATGATCACGCCCAGCGCGTTGGCGCCGGCCGCGCGCGCCGCCGAGCGGAACAGCACGTCGACCGACGGCCGGTGGCGGTTGACCAGCGGGCCGTCGACCACCTCGACGAAATACTGGGCGCCGGTGCGGCGCAGCAGCATATGCTTGCCGCCCGGCGCGATCAGCACCTGGCCTTGCAGCACGCGGTCGTTGTTGGCGGCTTCCTTGACGCGCACCTCGCACACGCTGTCGAGGCGGGCGGCAAAGGCGGCGGTGAATTTTTCCGGCATGTGCTGCACCACCACGATACCGGGCGACACGCGCGGCAGCGACGTCAGCACCTCTTCCAGCGCCTGGGTGCCGCCGGTGGAGGTGCCGATCGCCACCACGCGCTCGGTGGTGGCGGTCATCGGCTTGTGGTCGGACGGCGGCAGCACGGCGTCGGCATTGAGCTTGGGCGCCGGCACCGGCGGCGGACGGTTGACCAGCTTGCCGACGTGGGCGCCGGCGGCGGCGCGCACCGCCGACACCAATTCGTCGGCGCTGTCGTGCAGGAACTGCTTCAGGTCCAGCCGAGGCTTGGTGATGATGGCCACCGCGCCGGCGCTGAGCGCCTCGACCGAGGTTTGCGCGCCCTTCTCGGTCAGCGTCGAGCAGATCACCACCGGCGTCGGGCGCTCGGCCATGATCTTGCGCAGGAAGGTGATGCCGTCCATCTTCGGCATCTCGACGTCGAGCACGATCACGTCCGGCCATTGCACCTTCATGCGCTCGATCGCCAGCAGCGGATTGGCCACCGCGTGGGTGACGGTGATGCCGGCCGCCGCGTTGAGCAGGCCGCTCAGCACCTGGCGCACCACGGCCGAGTCGTCGACGATCATGACCTTGATTCCACTCATGCCTTTTCCTTGGTCTTGCGGGGCGCCGCCGCATCGGGCGCCACCTGGCGGCTCAATACTTCGCCGCTGCGGATGGTGAAAATCAACTGACGGTGTCCTTCGCCGAACAGGCTTTCGGACACCGCCTGGATGCCGTGCTGCTGCAACAGGCTGCGCGCGTAGTCGCCGTTCTGCATGCCGATGTCGCGCACCTTGGCGTTGCGCGGGAACATGGCGGCGCCGCCGAAGATCTTGCCCTGGCACTGGATCGGCGGCGCGCCGTGCTGCGCCATCCCTTCGAGCATCAGCGCCATGGCGTCGGCGCCGTAGATGCCGGGCTTGTCGTGGGCCTTCCTGCGGCCGGTGCCGGGCAGCAGGAAATGCGACATCGCGCCGATGCGCAGGGCCGGATGCCACAAGGTGATCGACACGCAGGAGCCAAGCAGCGTGCGCACGCGGTAGCGCTGGTCGCCGACGAAGAAATCGCCGGGCATCAGGAAGATATCGATCAGCTTGGAATCGGCCATGGTCAGCGTCGCCGTCATGGTTTGCGATAGATGGAGGGCGCCACCGCAAGCAGGGTATCGTTGATGTCGTTGAGCGTCTCGGAATGGCCGATCAGGAAGTAGCCGCCGGGCCGCAGCTGCGCCAGCAGCCGCGCCACCACCTGGCGCTTGGTCTCCAGGTTAAAGTAGATCATCACGTTGCGCAGGAAGATCACGTCGAAGCTGCCGATCTTGGGCAGCGGCTCGTTCAGGTTCAGGTGGCGGAACTGCACGCGCTGGCGCAGCGGGCGCTCGATCAGCATGGTGCCGGCCTCGCAGCCCTGGCCCTTGAGGCAGAAGCGCTTCAGGTAGGCCGGCGGCATCTGGCTGGCGCGCTCCATCGGATAGTGGCCGCTGCGGGCGCGCTCCAGAACCCGGGTGCTGATGTCGGTGCCCAGCACCTCCCAGGCGGCGTCGCCCAGCACGTCGGCCATCACCATGGCGATGCTGTACGGTTCCTCGCCGCTGGAACTGGCGGCGCTCCACACGCGCAGGGTCTGCTTCTTGTCGCGCGCCTCGGTGGCCAGGTCGCGCAGCAGCGCGAAGTGCTTGGGCTCGCGGAAAAAATAGGTTTCGTTGGTGGTCAGCAGGTCGACCGCCACCTGCAGCTCGGCCGGCTGCGTGCGGCTTTCCAGCAGCCGCAGATAGTCGCCATAGCTGTTGAGCTGATAGTGGGCCAGCCGCTTGGCCAGACGGCCGCTGACCAGCGCCTGCTTGCCGTTGGCCATGAAGATACCCGCCGCATCGTAGATGAAGCGCTGGAACTGCATGAACTCGCGGTCGGTGATGGCGGTGACGGGCATGGGCTGCTTTGCTTCGATGGTCAGTTGCTGCGGGCGGCGACGGTGTCGCGCGCCATTTCCACGATTTCCTCGTTCGACAGCACGTGTTCGATGTCGAGCAGGATCACGAACTTGCCGTTGAATTTGCCGATGCCGGCGATGAAGTCGGGCCGGATGCGGGTGCCGAACGACGGCGCCGGTTCGATGTCGCCGGCGGCGATCTCCACCACCGCGTTGACCGCGTCGACCAGCATGCCCAGCACCTGCTTGCACTCGCCGTCGCCGCTGTCGACTTCGACGATGACGATGCAGCTGCGCTTGCCGATGACGCTGGGACTGCGGCCGAAGCGCGCCGACAGGTCCATCACCGGCACCACGGCGCCGCGCAGGTTGATCACGCCGCGCACGCAGTCCGGCATCATCGGCACGGTCGCCAGGCTGCCGTACTCGATGATCTCCTTGATGTGCAGGATACCGACCGCGTACTGGTCCTCGCCCAGCATGAAGGTCAGGAACTGGCTGGGCAGCGCGGCGCCGCTCTGCAGCGCGACAATGGCGCTGCTCCCGTAAGTCACGACATTGTTGACGGCGGTATTCATGGTTTCCTCTTTCAGGCTAGGCGGCCAGCGCCACGGCGGCGCCCTTGCCGCTGACGGCCTGCATCAGCGCCGACACGTCCAGGATCAGCGCCACTTCGCCGCTACCCAGGATGGTCGAGCCGCTGATGCATTTGACTTCGCTGAACATCGGGCTGAGCGGCTTGATGACGGTCTGGAATTCGCCCAGCAGCGTATCGACCACCAGCCCGGCGCGCTGGTTGCCCAGCTTGAGCACGACGATGCTCTCGCGCCGCGTGGCGGCGCCGTCGATGCGGAACAGCTCGCGCAGACGCACGAACGGCAGCACCTGCCCGCGCAGGTTGCAATAGTCCTGGCCCGGCTCGGTGGCGTACTCGATGCACTCCTCGATCATGTCGAGCGGGATCACGAACACCGACGATCCCACCTGCACCAGGAAGCCGTCGATGATGGCCAGCGTCAGCGGCAGGCGCACGGTGACGGTGGTGCCGGCGCCTTCCTTGCTGCTGACGTCGACGCTGCCGCGCAGCGCGGTGATGTTGCGCTTGACCACGTCCATGCCGACGCCGCGTCCGGACAGGTTGGTGATCTTCTCGGCGGTGGAAAACCCGGCCTCGAAGATCAGGTTGTAGATCTCGCTGTCGGTCAGCTTGCGGTCGGCGTCCACCAGCCCGCGCTCGACGGCCTTGGCCAGGATCTTTTCCTTGCGCAGGCCGCCGCCGTCGTCGCTGACTTCGATGACGATGCTGCCCGATTCATGGAAGGCGTTGAGCTTGATCATGCCCTTGGCAGACTTGCCGTTGGCCACGCGCACGTCGGCCGGCTCGATGCCGTGGTCCATGGCGTTGCGCACCAGGTGCATCAGCGGATCGCCGATCTTCTCCACCACGGTCTTGTCCAGTTCCGAATCCTCGCCGTCGACGATCAGGCCGATGTCCTTGCCCAGCTCGCGCGCGACGTCGTGCACCACCCGCTGGAAGCGGTTGAAGGTGGCGCCTATCTTCACCATGCGCAGCTCGAGCGCGGCGTCGCGCACGTCCTCCACCAGCCCGGTCAGGGTCGAGGTGCATTCGAGCAGCTCGGCGTTCTGGATATGCTGGCCTATCATGCTGGCGCGCGCGCCGGCGATGATCAACTCGCCGACCAGGTCGATCAGCCGGTCCAGCTTGTCGGAATCGACGCGGATCGAACGGCTCTCCTGCGCCTTCTGTTCGCTGACCTGCTTCTGCTTGGCCAGCGCCGCCTCCACCACCACCGGCGGCACGTTGCCGGCGCCGACCAGGATGCTGCCCAGCTGCTGCTGCGGCTCGTCGGCCGGGCGCTCCTCGGTCGACTGCTGGTGCAGCGCCCCCTCCAGCTCGAACGCGGTCACGCTGCCGCAGCGCACCAGTATCTCGCCCAGGCGCGCGGCCTGCTCCGGCAAGGCGCGGATCAGGTCGACGTAGTGCGACACCTTGCTGTGCGGCGGGATGATGCGGATCTCGCAATCGTCCTGCACGAACTCGAACACGCCGGCGATGGCGTCGCGGTCGGCCGTGCTGTCGAAGGCGATTTCAAAGCCGAGGTAGCACAGCTCCGCGTCCATCTCGTCGGCGGGCGGCAGCGCATCGGGCACGGTGGCGATGCCCACCACGCGGCCCAGCTTGGCCAGGTAGCGCAGGAAGGCGATCGGGTCCATGCCGTTCTGCAGCACGCCGCGGCCGAAGCGCAGCGAGATGTGCCAGTAGTCGCTGTCGCCGCCGTGCTGGGCGATGCGCTCGACGCCCGGCTCGGCCTGCACCGCCAGCGGCGCCGACGCTGCACCTGCGGCTGTGCCGGCGGCGTCCGCGCCGCCTTCCATGTGGCGGCGCAGCTGCTGCAGCAGCATCTCGCCTTCGGGCGCGGTGTCCGGATCGGCCTCCAGCCGGCCGGCGGCCAGCGCGTCCGTCATGCCGGACAGGTAGTCGCAGCACGACAGCAGCAGCACGATCATTTCATCGTTGAGCACCACGCGGCCGTCGCGCACTTCGTCGAGCAGGCTCTCGACCACGTGGGTGAAGGCGACGATGTGATCGAGGCTGAACAAGCCGGCCGAACCCTTGATGGTGTGGGCGGCGCGGAAGATGGCGTTGATCGCCTCGCTCTGGTCGCCCGCAAGGTCGACGTTGAGCAGCGCGTTTTCCATTTCCTCGAGCAGTTCGCGGCTTTCCGTGATAAATGTCTGTAGCGCTTCGTCCAGGTTCATGGCGTGGCCTCGCAGGTCAGTCGTGTATCAGCAGGGCGTCGCCGAAGAACGCGCCCAGGTCCAGCATTTCGAATATCTCGACCACGGCCGGGCTGTGGTGCAGCAGGCGCAGTTCGCGCTTGTCGGCGTTGGCGGTCTGCTTGGCCAGCATCAGCACCTGCAGGCCGGCGGTATCGAGTTCGGTGATGCCGGCCAGGTCGATCTCCAGCACGCGCGACTTGCGCAGCGCTTCCAGCACCACGACTCTGAGGTCGGCGGCGCGGTAGATCGTCATCTCGCCGTCGATGGCAATGCGGGTAACGTCCTGCGGTGATTGGTCCGGCATCGCGGCCTCCGTTCAGTCGTTCGGTCGTTCGGTTTAGGGCAGCACCAGCTTGGCGACGGCGCCGAGCAGCACCTCGGGCTTGAACGGCTTGACCACCCATGCCTTGGCGCCGGCAGCCTTGCCCTCTTCCTTCTTGCTCTCCTGCGATTCCGTGGTCAGCATGATGACCGGCGTGAAGCGGTAGTTGGGCAGGGCCTTGAATTCCTTGACGAAGGTGATGCCGTCCATATTCGGCATGTTGACGTCGCACACCACCAGATGGATTTTCTGGCCGGTGCATTTGGACAGCGCGTCGACGCCGTCGCGGCCCTCGATCACGTCGTAGCCGGCGCCCTTGAGCGCGATGCCGACCACCTGGCGCAGGGATGCGGAATCGTCGACCACCATAATGGTTTTTGCCATGGTTTAGCTATCCTCAGAAGAAAGTGATTTCATCGGCCGCGGCGGCGACCGGGGTGGCGTGGCGCGAGCCGGTGTGGATCGCGTGCTCCTCCGCCATCGCATAGGTTTTTTGCAGTTCGTGCAGCAGCGGCTGCGGGTCGAGCGGCTCCAGCACCTGGTCGGCGTGGTAGCGGTCGCGGTTGTCGCGCAACAGCGCCGGCAGCAGCTCCATGTTTTCGCGCACGTGCGCCATCACCTGGCTGACGCGGTCCTGGAACTGCAGCTGCACCAGCGCCTCGCCGACCTCGCCCTGGATGCCGACGCTCTGCTGCTTGAGCAGGTCGGACGACTGCACCAGCTCGTCGGTCATACGGCGGAAGTCCTGCAGCACCGTATCGATCATGCCTTCGGCCGACTGCATCGACTTGTCTTCCTGCTCGCTGGACTGTTCGGCCGCCTGGCTGGCGGCCAGGATGGCGCTGCTGATCAGGCCGACGCGGTTGGAGATGTTGCGGCCGGTCTCGGCCGAGCGGCTCGACAGGTTGCGCACTTCCTGCGCCACCACCGCGAAGCCGCGGCCGGCGGGGCCGGCGCGCGCCGCCTCGATGGCCGCGTTCAGCGCCAGCAGATTGGTTTGCGCGGCGATGCTGGCCACGCCTTCGGCCATGTCGCGCAATTCGCGCGTGAAGCTTTCGAGGTCCTTGATCTTGGCCAGCATGGCCTGCTTGGAAGCCATCGCCGATTTCATCGACACCACCACCGAGCCGAGCTGGGTTTCGCTGCGCGCAAACACCTCGGTCATCGCCGGGCCGCCCTGGCCGCCGCCGTGGCTGGACACATGGACCGCGTTGTCGAGCTTGTCGACGATGCTGGAGAAACGCCCGGCCAGGTCGGCCACCGCTTCCTCCATCTGGGTGCGCGAGTTTTCGATGTGGCGGCACCAGATCGGCAGCACGGCGTCGCCGAACTGCTCGCGTCCGGCCAGGTAGCTGTCTATCATCTGCTGCTCGCCGCCGCCCATGCCGGCCGCGCCCGACGCGCGCGCGCACCATGCGGCGGCGGCCAGCAGCAACGCCGACCACAACAGCGTGTACCAGCCCCAGGTGCTCCAGCCGGCAACCACGGTCCCCAGCGCGCCCGCGCCGGCCAGGCCGAAGGGCATCAATATCCTGCTATCCATACCCGCATTATTCTTCACTGGACGCCACCCCACTATCATCTCGCAAGGCGCATGTGCGGCCTTGTGGAAGTCCAACTGTATCCCAGAAATAAAGCCTGCGCCACAATGTGGCCGACAATCAATTGTATTGTGGAGTTTTAAGCCACAGCACCTCAAATTGCTTCAAAAGAAAAATAAAGTAAAGTTAAGATAGATGCTTGCATGATGGACGTTGCTTGCTACTGTTGTAGCAGCACCACCGCAGCAAGCCAGCGCGGCATTGCCTTGCTTTCGACCTTACTCACTATCACGCTGGAACCTTCCATGCCTCTGCCGAATATCGATCTCTCGCTGCCGTTGCTGGTGGTGGACGACAATCAACAAATGCGCTCCGTGGTCAAAGGCATCCTCGCCGATCTCGGCTTCGCCAACGTGTTCCTGGTCGGCAGCGGCGAAGAAGCTTGCCGCATCCTCAACGAGCGGCCGATCGCCGCCGTCATTTCGGACCTCGACATGCCGGGCATGAACGGCCTGCAATTGCTGCGCTGGGTGCGCAGCACGCTGGCCGACAAGGAGCTGCCGTTCATGCTGCTGCCCGGCGAAGCCAACCGCGAAGGCTTGCTGGCGGCGACGCCGCCGCCAAACGCGCGGCCATGCGCCGCGCCGCCGCGTCCGCCGCCACGCCGGCGCCGGCGCCGCTGATCGGCATGGAACGCCCGCTGGAGGAACGCCTGCGCGAAGCGACCGTGCTGGTGGTCGACGACATCGCCACCAACATCAAGGTCATCGCCGGCATGCTGGCCGAGGACGGCTACGGCGTCAAGGTGGCGATCTCCGGCAAGAAGGCGCTGGAGATCACTCCCGTGCACCGGCCGGACCTGATCCTGCTCGACATCATGATGCCGGAAATGGACGGCTTCGAAGTGTGCCGCCGCCTCAAGGCCGATCCCGCCACCGCCGACATCCCGGTGATCTTCCTGACGGCCAAGGACCAGACCGGGGACATCGTCGGCGGCCTCGAGCTGGGCGCGGTCGACTACGTCACCAAGCCGGTCGATCCGGCCATCCTAAAGGCGCGCCTGCGCACGCACCTGCGGCTGGCCGGCATGATGGCCGACCTGAAGCGGCAGAACTCGGCCGTGGCCGACAACGCCCAGCTGCGCGAGGAAGTCGAGCGCCTGAGCCGCTACGACCTGAGCGCGCCGCTGGCCGAGGTGATCGCCGCCGGCGAACAGCTGCTGGCCGATCCCGCGCTGACCGCGGCGCCGGCCCGGCGCGACACGCTGCAGCGGCTGGACGAGGCGGCGCACCGCGCGCTGCGGCTGGCCAGCCTGTCGCTCGAACTGTGCCGCATCGAACAGGGCGTGTGCCAGCCGGGCAGCGAGCCGCTGGCGCTGAACGCGATGCTGGCGCGCGCCACCGCCACCGCCGCCACCGCCCGCACCCATCCGGTGATGCTGCCGCCGGCGCCGGTGACGGTGCTGGCCGACCGCACGCTGTGCCAGACGCTGTTCGAACACCTGGCGCTGAACGCGGCGGCCCATACGCCGGCGGGCACCTCCATCGTGCTGGGCGCCGCGCTGGAAGACGGTTGCTGGACGCTGTCGCTGGAATATGCCGGCGTGCTGCCGGCCGCGCAGCGCGCCTGCCTGCAGGGCCAGGCCCAGCGTCCGGCCGGCGACAACGCGCTGCCGATGTACGCGGCGCGCCTGCAGGCGCAGGTGCAGGGCGGCGCGCTGAGCGCGCAGGACGACAGCGCCCGCACCCGTTTGCTGCTGCGCCTGCCGGCCGCGTGAAAATTCCGCGCTCGACTTTTTGCTCCGTCCCGGGTAGATTGACAACGTTGCAAATACATTATGCAAACTGGCTCATTCTATCGAAGGAAAAACATGAAACAATATGGCGCGGAATTTTTTGGAACGTTTTGGCTGGTGCTCGGCGGTTGCGGCAGTGCCGTGCTGGCGGCGGCCTTTCCCGGTGTCGGCATCGGCCTGCTGGGCGTATCGCTGGCCTTCGGCCTGACGGTGTTGACGATGGCCTACGCCATCGGCCACATCTCTGGCTGCCACCTGAATCCGGCGGTGTCGATCGGCCTGTGGGCCGGCGGCCGCTTCCCCGCCAATAAGCTGCTGCCCTACATCGTCGCGCAGGTACTGGGCGGCATCGCCGCCGGCGGCGTGCTGTTCGTCATCGCCAGCGGCAAGGCCGGCTTCGACGTCATGGGCGGCTTCGCCTCCAACGGCTACGGCGCGCATTCGCCGGGCGGCTACTCGCTGCTGGCGGCGCTGGTGACCGAGGTGGTGATGACCATGATGTTCCTGCTGATTATCCTCGGCGCCACCGACGAGCGCGCGCCCAAGGGCTTCGCGCCGCTGCCGATCGGCCTGGGCCTGACCCTGATCCACCTGATCAGCATTCCGGTCACCAACACCTCGGTCAACCCGGCGCGCAGCACCGGCGTGGCGCTGTACGTGGGCGACTGGGCGGTCAGCCAGCTGTGGCTGTTCTGGGTCGCGCCGATCGCCGGCGCGCTGCTGGGCGCGGCGATCTACCGCTTCATCGGCACGCCGGAAAAAGCCTAAACATTACCGCCTGAGCGTTACGGCCTGAGCGTTACAGCTGCCCCTCAGGCCAGCATGGCGCGCGCGCCGCCGCGCGCCGGCATCGCCGGCCGCCGCGGCGCGGCGTCGCCCAGCTTGAAGATGCTGACGGCGTCGGCCAGCTTGGCGGCCTGTTCCTGCATCGCATCGGCCGCCGCCGCGGCCTGCTCCACCAGCGCCGCGTTCTGCTGCGTCACGTGATCCATCTGCGTGATCGAGTTGTTGATCTGCTCGATGCCGTTGGTCTGCTCGCTGCTGGCGTTGCTGATCTCGGCCATGATGTGCGTGACGCGGGCTATGCTGGCCACCACCTCCTCCATCGTGCTGCCGGCCCGGCCCACCAGCCGCGTGCCGGTCGCCACCTTGGTCACCGAATCGTCGATCAGTGCCTTGATCTCCTTGGCCGCGCTGGCCGAGCGCTGCGCCAGGTTGCGCACCTCGGTCGCCACCACGGCAAAGCCGCGCCCCTGCTCGCCGGCGCGCGCCGCCTCGACCGCCGCGTTCAGCGCCAGGATGTTGGTCTGGAACGCGATGCCGTCGATGACGCCGATGATGTCGACGATCTTCTTCGACGAGGCGTCGATCGACGCCATGGTCTGCACCACGTCCGACACCTCGGCGCCGCCGCGCGCGGCCACCTCCGACGCCGACGCCGCCAGCTGGTTGGCCTGGCGCGCGTTCTCGGCGTTCTGCTTGACGGTGGACGTCAGCTGCTCCATCGACGACGCCGTCTCTTCCAGCGAACTGGCCTGCTGCTCGGTGCGCGACGACAGGTCCAGGTTGCCGGCGGCGATCTGCGACGACGCGGTGGCGATGGTGTCGGTGCCGCTGCGCACGTCGCTGACGATCTGCACCAGGCCGCTGGACATGCGGTGCAGCGCCTGCAGCAGCTTGCCCGGCTCGTCCTGGTTGTAGCCGGTCGTCGCATGGTTGCTGTGATCGACCAGGTCGCCGCAGGCCACGCACTCGGCCAGCGCCACCGCCTCGTTGATCGGCCGCGTGATGCCGGCCGTCAGCCACCACGCGAACGCCACGCTGAAGGCCACCACCAGCGCCGCCATCAGCACCAGCAGGTTGCGGCTGTTCCTGGCCACCTCGTCGATGCGGGCGGCGGCGCTGTCGATTTCCTTGCGCTGGTGGTCCAGCATTTTCTGCAGCATGGTCTCGTAGACCTTGGAGGCCGGCAAGTAAGCGCTTTCCAGCAGGCGGCTGGCCTCGTCGGCGTCGCCGCCGGCCTTGGCCTTCATCACGCCGTCGCGCGAAGCCACATAGTTCTTGCGGGTGCTGACCAGGTCCGCCATCAGCGCCTTGTCGCCGTCGTTGGCAAGCTCTTCGATTTTCTTGATCAGGCCCTGGGCGTAGGCGGTGGAGACCTTGGCGTCCTCGGCGAAGAAGGTGGCCAGCGCCGGATCGGCGCTCTTGGCCACCGCCGTGGTGCGGCGGATGCCGGCAAACACCACACGGTACCAGTCGGCGATCAGGCGCTCCTTGGCCAGCGGCGCCTCCATCATGGCGCGGGTGGATTCAGCGACGCCTTGCAGGCGGTAGATGCCGACACAGGTGTTCAATATCAGAATCGCAAGGATGACAGCAAAGCCAAGGGACAGTCGGCGTCCAATGCTGAGGTCGCTGATTTTCATGTGAGTCTCCCGAATTGTAGGCCGGTCGCGCGCCGCCGGCTGCGCTGGTGCTGTCTTATGGTAACGCCAAAATCCAGCCCCGCTCAACCTCTTTCAATTGCTTTAAGCTTGAAATATATTTGCGTTTTTAGTTCCAATCCGCAACGAAAATTGTCCCTTCCACTGAGAAAACGTTTACACTTCCGGATATTATGTACGGCCATTTACATGCCGGGATTTCACAGCAAACCAAAAAAATGAATCAGGCATTCTTAGAACATAGAGCAAAATACCGGGAAATCATCGCCGAACGCTACAAGGTGACGACTGAAATGTACGATGAGGTGACGCGCCAGCTGGCGCCGCTGGCGGTGCCGGTGAGCTTGCGCAAGGGTGAATTTTTACAACGCATCGGCACGGTGGCGCAGAACGTCCACTGGCTGCACAGCGGCGTCGCCCGCACCGGCTTCATCACCGAGACCGGCAACGAAGTCACGCTGCAGTTCCTCACCGACGGCCAGCCGGCCGCCGCCCACGACGACCTGTTGCGCGCGCGCGAGGAAAAGCCCGCGCTCAATTTCGTCGTCGCCGAGACGGCCGTGCACGGCTACCGCCTGGACTGGCTGGAACTCAGCAAGCTGGCCGACAGCAGCCATGTGTTGCGCGACTACTACCTGAAGGTGTCCGAGCGCGGCATCATCGAGCAGGGCCGGCGCCTGTACCTGAACGCCTCGCCGGCGCAGGGTCGGCTGAACGCCTTCCGCCGCCAGTACCCGGGGCTGGAGCAGCGCATCTCGCAGAAAGTGGTGGCGTCGTTCCTCGGCATCACGCCGCAGTACATGTCGCAGCTGCTGCGCAACGACAACGCATCGAAGCCGGAATAAAAAAAGAGCCTTGCGGCTCTTTTCGGTTTACTTTTTCACTTATTTCTTCATGCCCGTGATCTTGTTCTTGTCGTCGACGAACACGACTTTCGGCTTGTAGTCCTTCGCCTGGTCCTCGGTCATCGGCGCGTAGGTGCAGATGATCAGCAGGTCGCCCAGCTGCGCGCGGCGCGCGGCGGCGCCGTTCAGCGAAATCTCGCCGGTGCCGCGCAGGCCGGGAATGGCGTAGGTGGAGAAGCGCTCGCCGTTGTTCACGTTGTAGAGCTCGATTTTTTCGTTGACCCAGATATCCGCCGCTTCCAGCAGATCCACGTCGATACCGCAGGAACCTTCGTAGTGCAAGTCCGCCTGGGTGACCGTCACCCGATGCAACTTGGACCGCAGCATCACTCTTTGCATAGACATCTTCTTCATCCTTCGATTAGTAAACATTCAAGCTTTGCATTCAGGCCAGCATGGCTCCCCGACGCGCGGGCGACATGCTACCACATGGGCTGATACGCAACCACGCCGGCGCCGCTTTGTGGCATATTGCTAAGTAGCAAATCGGAAGGTGGACCGCAACATGAGACTAACCCGGTTATTCGGCGTCGCCGGTGCGGTGCTCGCGCTGCTGGTGTGCGGCATGCTGGGCCGGCTGCTGTGGGGCGAATGGCAACACTACAGCGCCACCGACAGCGGCCGCCATACGCTGCAACTGATGCGGCACTCGATGGTCGCCGCCGAAAAACTCTCCTCCGAACGGGGCCCGGTGAACGGCGTCCTGGGCGACCGCGCACCGGCCGACCCGGCGCGGCGCGAAGGCTTGCTGCGCGCCCGCGCCGCCACCGACCAGGCACTGGCCGAACTGCAGCAGGCATTGGCCGGCGGCGCCCGCACCAGCGTGCTGGCGCCGCTGTACGAAGCGCTGCGCGCGGCCCGCCTGACGGTGGACCGGCTGGCCGCGCTGCCGCCGGCCGAACGCACGCCGGAGCGCCTGACGGCCGCCGTCGACGCCATGTTCGGGCTGGTGCCGCTGGCGCTGGACACGGTGACCGGCTACACGCGCGCCTCCGAGGACATCTATCCGCGCATCGCCCGCATTCTGATGAAGGTGCGCTTCGCCGTCGAGCTGCGCGAATACGCCGGGCGCCTGGGGTCGGCGCTGACGGTGCCGCTGGCGCGCAGGCAGCCGCTGACCGAGGCGGACCGCCAGCAGCTGCAGTTCCTGCGCGGCCGCATCGAGCAGTTGCGCCAGCTGATCAAGATGCCGAGCAGCGACGCCGACCACGACCCGCGCGTGCTGGCGGCGGTGGCGCGCATGGACATGGTGTACTTCGGCCCCGGCCAGCAGCTGGTGGCCGGCGTCGAACAGGCCAGCCGCGAGGGCCAGGGCTACGACATGGACACGGCGCAGTTCGCGCGCCGCTACGTGCCCAGCATGGCGCCCATCCTGGCGCTGCGCGACGTGCTGCTGGAGCAGGCGCAGGAGCAGGCGCGGCAAGACTACGACGCGGCCCGCCGGGAACTGATGCTGGCCCTGCTGATCGGCGCGGCGATCCTGCTGTCGCTGGCATTGCTGCTGCTGATCGTACGGCGGCGCGTGGCGGTGCCGCTGCTGCACGCCACCGTCGCCGCGGTCCGGCTGGGCAACGGCGACTACACGCTCGACACGCTGGCCCATCGCGGCGCGGACCGCGCCGACGAAATCGGCGACATGCTGCGCGCGCTGTCGACGCTGCGCGCCAACAGCATGGAGCGCCAGCGGCTGGAGCAGGAACGGGGACATCTGATCGAGGAGCTGAGGCTGAGCGCGGACACCGACTACCTGACCGGCATCCTCAACCGCCGCGCCTTCACCGCGGCCGGCAACCAGCGCTTGCGCGGCGCCTGCGGCCGCAACGAAGCGCTGGCGGTGATCCTGTTCGATATCGATCACTTCAAGTCGGTCAACGACAGCTACGGTCACGACGCCGGCGACCAGGTGCTGATACGCATCGCCGGCGTGGTGCGCACCCTCCTGCGCGACGGCGAGATCGTGGCGCGCTACGGCGGCGAGGAGTTCGTGGTGATGCCGTCGCACTGCGGCATGGACTCGGCGCGGGCGCTGGCGGAGCGCCTGCGCGAGGCGATCGCCGGCGAGCCGCTGACGCTGGCCGACGGCCACATTCTGCGCGTGACGGCCAGCTTCGGCGTGGCGGTGGCGCACGGTCCGTACGCGGCGCTGGACGACCTGTTCCACGCGGCCGACCTGGCGCTGTACCGCGCCAAGAGCGGTGGCCGCAACCGCGTGGAAGTGCAGGCCTGAGCTGGATTACTTCTTCTTGGCCTCGGCCTTGACCGGCGTGAAGGTGAGGTCGCGGAAGTCGTAGCTGAAATCGGTCTCGGTCGACACCGGCGCCATCTTCATGCGCTCGATGCTGCCGTCCGGGTTCAGCGCGAAGCTGACGTAGGCGTCGGCGTTGAAGTTGCGTTCCTTCCAGCGCACGATGAAGGTGTCGTGCTGGAAGTGCTCCAGTTCCCCGACCAGGTCCGGCGTGCGGGCAAAGCTCATGACGTGCTTCTTGCCCTCGGCGCGGATGCTGATCTTGCCGTACCAGGCGTCTTCATACTCGCCATCGTAGGAAGCCAGCGGCAGCGACGGCGACGACTTCGCCGCGCGCGCCGACACTTCCTTGCCCTGCCGTTCCAGCTCCTCCTTGTGCATCGCCGCTTCCTGCTCGGCGTACAGCGAGATCCAGTCGCTGGCCGGCACGTTCAGGTACTGGTCCAGGATGCGCCAGTACAGCGACGCCATCACCGGGCTGTTCTCGGCGTTGGTCAGGATGGCGATGCCGAGTTTTTCCTCGGGCACCATCAGTACCGTCGAATAAAAGCCCTGCAGCGCGCCGCCGTGCATGGCGATCTTGCGGCCCTTGTAGTCGCGCAGGCTGAAGCCCAGGCCATAGGCCGCGAAGTTGGGTTTGGTGGCGGCCAGCGCCGGCTTCGGATCGCGGATGCGCATCGGCGTCTGCTCCGACCACATTTCGTTCAGCTGTTTTGTGCTGAGCAGCTGCTTGCCGTCTTCCAGCTTGCCGCCGCCCAGCAGCATGTTCATCCAGCGCGCGATGTCTTCGGCGCTGGTGTTGATGCCCACCGCGCCGACCGCGTTCTCCACCGGCATCGGCTTGACCACGGCGTTCCTGTCGTTGATCTTGCTGTGCGGCGCCGAGTAGTTGGACGAGGCCAGCATCTGCGCCACGCTGGTGGTGGTGCCGTTCATGCCCAGCGGCGCCAGGATGCGGTCGTGGATGGTTTCGCCCCAGCTCTTGCCGGATTTTTCCGCGACGATCTTGCCGGCGACGATGTAGAGCAGGTTGTCGTAGGCGTAGCTGTTGCGGAAGCTGGTGGCCGGCTTCACGTAGCGCAACCGGGCGATGATTTCGTCGGTGCTGAAATTGGTGGTCGGCCACCACAGCAGGTCGCCCGCGCCCAGGCCAAGGCCGCTGCGGTGCGTCAGCAGGTCGCGCACCGTCATCTGGCCGGTGACGTAGGAGTCAAACATCTGGAAGCCCGGCAGGTGCTTGGTGACCGGATCGTCCCAGCCGATCTTGCCCTCGTCGACCAGCATCGCCAACGCGGCGGAGGTGAAGGCCTTGGAGTTGGAGGCGATCTCGAACTGCGTCTTGCCGTCGACCGGCGCGGTCGCGCCGCGCTGACGCACGCCGTAGCCCTTGGCGGCAACCACCTTGCCGTCCTTGACGATGGCGATGGCCACGCCGGGAATGTCGAAGGTCTTCAGCGCGCGCTCGACGTCGGCGTCGAGGTTGAAGACTGGCGCCGCGGCGGTCGCCGGCGCTGCCGGTACCGCCGGCGCATCGGCCGCCAGCGCCACGTTGGAGAAAGCCAGCAGCAGCGCGGCGGAAACGAAGGTATGGGAAAACTTGGTCATCATTTTTTGAATTGTTTATCGACGGAGCCCTGCGTCACAGGGTGGTAGTGTTCACGCGCCTTGGCGTAGATGGATTTGGCCCACTCCTTGTCGGACGGGTTTTTCAGCAGCGCGGTGTACAGCGGCACGACGAACTTCTGGCGGCCCACGCTCATCAGGAAGGCGCTCAGCGGTTCGCGCACATCGTAGCCGGCCTTGATCGAGGCCAGGTAGAAACGGTAGGCGATTTCATTGTTGCCGCTCTTGCCCAGCGAGTAAGCCTGGTCCAGCTCTTTCAGCTGGGTGGCGTTGGCCTTGCCGTCGATATCGTTCAGGAAGTGCATCCACTCCAGCGCGATCCAGTGCTTGCCGTTCAATTCGGCGGTCGGCAGTTCGCCCTTCAGCCATGCGCTGCGCTGCGCGTCCAGCGCGGCTAGGCGCGGCGAGGCGGCGTGCTTGGCGCTGGCCGGGATGCCGGGACCGTACAGCCACTCGTCCAGCTCCGCCGGCGACATCACTTCCGGATGCGCGTCCAGCAGGTTCTTCTTCAGGTAGACGACGAATTCGTCGGTGGTGGCGGACTGGAACGCGTGCTGGTCGAACCAGCCGCGCAGGAACGGATCGAAGACGTCGCGGCCGGCGCGCTGTTCCAGCGTGCGCAGCAGCCAGGCGCCTTTCGGATAGACCAGGCCGCCGTCGGTGTAGGTGGCCGAGCTGGTGTCCGGATCGCGCGTGACCAGCGCCTGCTTGGCCGGCGGGATGGACGGCAGCGAAGCCATCGCCTCTTCCTGCTCGACCTGTAGGTTCATCTCCGCCACTTCCTCGCCGTACAGCTTCTCGACGATGCGGGTGGTGACGTAGGTGGTGAAGCCTTCGTTGAGCCAGAAGTGCTTCCACGACGCGTTGGTGACCAGGTTGCCGGACCACGAGTGCGCCAGTTCATGCGCGATCAGGTCGACCAGGCTGCGGTCGCCCGCGATCATGGTCGGCGTGAGGAAGGTCAGGCGCGGGTTTTCCATGCCGCCGATCGGGAACGACGGCGGCAGCACGATCATGTCGTAGCGCTCCCACCGGTACGGGCCGTACAGGCCTTCGGCGGCGCTGATCATTTTTTCGGTGTCGGCCAGCTCCCAGGCGGCGGCCTCGATGCGCGGCGCTTCCGCGTACACGGCGGAACGCGGGCCGAGGTTGCGCACTTCCAGCTCGCCGATGGCGATCGCCAGCAGGTACGATGGAATCGGCTGCGCCATCTTGAATTTCCAGCCGCCGTTGCCGGTGGCCTTCTGGTCGTTCTCGGCGCTCATCACCACGCGCATGCCGGCCGGCGCCTCGATGCGGGCGCTGTAGGTGAAACGCACCGCCGGCGTGTCCTGCACCGGCGCCCACGAGCGGGCGTTGATTTCCTCGGACTGGCTGAACATGAACGGCAGCTTGCCGGACATGGTCTGCTGCGGCGACATCCACTGCAGCGCGGCGGCCGACGGCGCGGTGCGGTAGTAGACGCGCACCTTCTTCGGCTGGAACGGCACCGAGATGCGCAGCGCGCGGCCCTTTTCCGCATCCAGCTTGTCGAGCATGAAGGAGGCGGGACTCCAGCGGCCGTTCGGGTTCTGCACCTGCACCTTGGAGATGTTCAGTTCATTGGTGTCCAGCACCAGCGTGCGGGCCGCCTTGTCGATCCAGTCCAGCGTCAGCTCGGCGTAGCCGCCCAGCGTCTTGTGGCCGAAATCGGCCTTCAGGTCCAGATACAGGTCGCTGGTGCGCACCTGGTCGTAGCGGGCGTAGCTCAGCGGATCGGCGCGGGCAGATTGGGCCGCCAGCGCCGCCAGTGCGGATAGCACGAGCGCGGACATGGTCTTCTTGATGGGCATGGTGTTCTTTTCAATGAGTTGCACAAGCGCGAAGCAGAATAGCATAGCCATGTATCGGGCATGTGTACAGCCTGTCGGCTATGGTATGATGGCGGCCGTAAGTGGGGAGTAGTCGGCTTGCGCCGCCCGGTGCAAGAACCTGTGTCAACATAATCGGTCCGCAGACCGTGGTGCAGGTGGTTGAAAAACTTGACGAGACCATGATCGAGGTGCGGCCATGATGGGCCGGAGTCGCGCCTGGATCATTGGTTAATCGTTTCCGGCCCGCGTACTACACACACTCCCATGGAAGCTTTCTTCGTCTCTACCGGCATCGTCGCCCTCGCTGAAATCGGCGATAAAACCCAGCTGCTCGCCTTCGTCCTGGCTGCAAAGTTCCGCCGTCCGCTGCCCATCATCGCCGCGATTTTTGTCGCCACCATCGCCAACCATGCGTTTGCCGCCGCCGTCGGCAGCTGGATCACCGGCCTGCTCGGCCCCGACATCCTGCGCTGGGTGCTGGGCGTATCCTTCCTGGCGATGGCCGCGTGGACGCTGGTGCCGGACAAGATCGACGATGACGACGTGCCGCTGGCGAAGTACGGCGTGTTCCTGACCACGCTGATCGCGTTCTTCGCGGCCGAGATGGGGGACAAGACGCAGGTCGCCACGGTGGCGCTGGCGGCCCGCTATCACAGCCTGGTGGCCGTGGTCTGCGGCACCACCTTGGGCATGATGCTGGCCAACGTGCCGGCGGTCTACCTGGGCGACAGGATCGCCGGCCGCGTGTCGCTCAAACTGGTGCACGGCATCGCCGCTGCCGTGTTTGCGGTGCTGGGCGTGGCCACGCTTCTGGGCGCGGGCGCCGGCCTGGGCGCCTGATCGTCAAGACCTTTTTACGCCACTCTGTTAGCTTGCGCACCGATTTATCAAAATTGTCATTGTATTATACTTGCCAATCAATTATTTTCTTGAGGCGGTACATGTCATTGATGAGCAAGTCGGCAGCGCTGCTGCTGTGCGCCACCGTCTTCACCGTTGAGGCCCAGCCGATCGAGGTCGAGACGCAGGAGGCGACGCAGGCCGAAACCTTCACCAAGGCGGCCCGGCCGCCGGCCACGGATCCGACGCAAGTTGGGGACCGGGGCGGCGTCAAACCGCAAAATCCCGCGGCGGCCAAGGTGGAACCGGCTCCGGTACCGGAGCCGGCGCATTACAAGCTGATACTGCTCGGCATAGCCATCCTGCTGCTGTTCGCGCGGCGCGACGCCCCGCGCGACGAGCCATGGACCAAGTGAGTTTCAGCTGATTACCAGACGTTACTGCGCAAGCAGGCTGACGTCGTCGACAATGAAGGCCGTCGATACCGTCGATCCTTCCACGCCTTCAAAGTAGATGCGCACTGTCTGGCCCTTGTAGGCCGACAGGTCGAAACTCTTCTGCACGTACGTGCTGCCCTTGTTCAGATTCGAGTAGGTCGCCAGCGTCGCCAGCACGGCGTTGGCGCTGCTGCGCACCTGCACCTTCAGCGTATCGTAGGCGGTGGTGGTCGTGGTTTCACTGGAATCCACTTTCAGCCAGAACGACAGCGTGGCGCTGGTTGCCGACGACGGAATCGTCACGGTCTGGTACAGCGTGTCGGTGTGGGCGCTGCCGTAACCGTCCAGCCAGGCCTTGTAGCTGCCAGCATGCGCCGCTTGTCCTGAATCCGACGTGATCACGCCGGACGTCGCCGTCCAAGATGCAGCGCCCGATTCAAAGCCGCCGTTGGCGATCAGCTGCGTTGGAGTCGGTGTTGGCGTCGGTGTTGGCGTCGGCGTCGGCGTCGGCGTTGGCGTCGGGGTCGGCGTTGGTGTTGGAGTCGGGGTAGGTGTTGGCGTTGGGGTAGGCGTCGGCGTGCCGCCCGTCGTCTGCGTCACCCAGATCGGCGCCGACCACAGGATATTGCCGTCGTTCTGAGTCACCTTGGCGTAGTAGAAATGCTCGCCGACAGCCGGCGTGACGGTGGTGCTGGCGGTTGCCGACAGCTGCGTCACCGTGCCGTTGCGGCCCGGTACGCCCTCGTACATCTTCACCGTCGATACCGTCTTGCCGCTGCTGCTGGCGAAGTTGGCCACCAGCGCCAGGCTGCCGCTGTTGGTGAAGCGTTCGCCCATCACGTGGCCGTTGGCGGTCAGGATCAGCTGCGAGGTCTTGTCCATCGTGGCGTACACGCGGCGCGCCTTGATGGCTGCGATCATGCTGGCCGACGACAGCGTGGTGCCGGTCGGGATCAACACGCCGGTGCGGTTGGTGTACGACGCGCCCCAGTTGGCGCAATGGTTGTCCTGGTCGGTCGAGAAGGCCACGTGATAGCCCGCCTCCAGCGCCTTGTTGCAGGCGCCTTCGTAGGTGCTGCGGCTGGTTTCGGTCTCGCTGGTGTTGGTCGAGAAGGCGGAGGTGTTGAGCACTTCGCACAGCGCCATCGCCTGGTCGCCGTCGGCCGTGTAGCCCAGCGCCGTGCCGTTGACGATGAACTGGCCCGACGATTCCGGATGGTTGAACTGGCCCACCCAGCCGCGCTGGCGCATCAGCGTGTACAGGCCGGCGTAGTCGTTCTTGGCGGTGAGCGTGTCGGCGATCAGCTGGCCGCTGCTGTTGCTCTCCCAGCCCAGCAACTCGGTGGTGTTGAAGATGTTCATATGGCCGCCGTTGTTGATGACGCCCCACTCCAGGCCATACATCCCGAGGAAGCCGGGGTTCGCGCTGTTGTAGCTGGCGGCGGCGCTCAGGCCGGACTGGAACAACGCCTTGGCCACGGCCGGATCGGCGGAGGCGTTGGTGCTGTCGGAGCCGTCGTACATGTGGTTATGCTCGGAGGCCATCAGGAAATCGAGGCCCTTGCCCTTGGCGTAGGCATAGGCGTCGGCCGGGCCGAGCGCCGCGCTTTGCGGATTCTGCGCGCCGGTGCAGCTGGACAGCGCGCCACCGCCGTCGCTGTGGTTGGTCTGGCTGTGCAGATTGCCCAGGTAGACGGTGTATGGCAGCGACGCGGTGGCGGCGACGGCGCCCTGCACCACGCGGCCGTCGGTGCGCGCGGCGCGCGCGCGCGTGGCGGAAGTCGGCAAGGCCTTGAAGGCGGGCATGGCCTGCGCGGGCGCCTGGCCCACCGAGATGTCCCAGCTTTGTTCGATGGCCTCGTCGCCGGTGACGGCGCGCATGCGCGCCTGGTAGACGCCGTCGGTCAGGATCAGGCCTTCGGCGCGGCCGTCCCAGGCGATGCTGACATCGACCGGCTTGCCGCTGATGCCCTGCACGCCCTGCCACCGCTGCACCACGACGCCGTCCGGGCTGACCAGCTCAAGATGCCAGTTGACGTCCTGCTCGCGCTCGAGCAGCGGGAAATCGAAGACCAGCTTGAAGGTGCGGGCTTCCGGCCGGTCCTGGTCGGCGCCGTCGGCGGTGAACGGCGCGTACAGCGTGGCCTCGAATTCATGGTGGTCGGCCTTGGACGCCTGGACCGCGCCAATGACGCCGGAAGACAAGAGCAACGTCATCGCGAGCCGGGACAGCATCTTAGATTTGTTCATTCTTTTTTCTCTCTCTATGCGGTTGGGGATCCAAAATTCTGGCAACTATGCATGACAAGAGGATGACGAACCAATTCGAATTTTCTTGGCTATTCAGATGTCTTTCAAATAAATGCGCTGACGCCCGGGAAGCGCGCTGCAACCGCACGAAAGATTATCTTCCGTGCTGTTGCGACAATGTTGAAAATGTCCAGAATGGGACACTTTGTTAAGAATCGGACTTCGCCGGCATCAGCAGTTCGACCTGATGGACGCTGGGAGTGTCGTACAGCTCGACCATCATGCCTGGCTGCCGTATGCCGTCCACCGTCATCTCCGGCACGATGGCCTGTGCCGACTTGACGACGTTGATCACGTACGACGCGGCGCCGTGGCGATAGGTCAGCGAGAAGCGGTCCCACTCCGCCGGCATGCGCGGCGCCAGCGCCAGATGGTTGGCGGTGCGCGTGACGCCCAGCAGCGACTCCAGTATCAGCCGGTACATCCAGCCGGACGAGCCGGTGTACCAGCTCCAGCCGCCCCGTCCCACGTGCGGCGCCACCGCATACACGTCCGCCGTCACCACGTAAGGCTCGACCTTGTATTTCGCCGTCCCCTCGGCCGTCGCGCCGTGCATGACCGGATTGATCATGCGCGCCAGTTCCCACGCGCGTTCCGTGTCGCCCATGCGGGCGAACGCCATCGCGGTCCAGATCGCGGCGTGCGTGTACTGGCCGCCGTTTTCGCGCACGCCCGGCACGTAGCCCCTGATATAGCCCGGGTTCGGCCCGGCCTTGTCGAATGGCGGATCGAGCAGCTGGATGATGCCTGAATCGCGCCGCACCAGCCGCTGGTTGACCTGCTCCATCGCGCCGCGCACGCGCACCGGATCGGCGGCGCCGGACAACACGCCCCAGCTCTGCGAAATCGAGTCGATCTGGCATTCCTCGTTGGTGTGGGAACCGAGCGGCGTGCCGTCGTCGAAGTAGGCGCGGCGATACCACTGGCCGTCCCATGCATTGAGCTCGACGTTGGCGGCCAGCTTCTTCGCTTCGCTGCGGCACTCGGTGGCGAAATCGACGTCGCTTACCAGGTCGGCCACTTCGGCAAAACGCTGCAGCACCTCGCACATGAAGAACGCCAGCCACACGCTCTCGCCCCGGCCATGCTCGCCGACCTTGTCCATGCCGTCGTTCCAGTCGCAGGAGCCGATCAGCGGCAGGCCGTGCTGGCCGAAGCGCAAGCCGTTGCGGATGGCGCGCACGCAGTGGTCGTACAGCGTGCCGCTCTGGCTCGATCGGCTCGGCAGGTCGTAGTAGGAATCCTCTTCCGGCTTGACGGCGCGCCCTTCCAGGTAAGGCAGCGATTCGTCCAGCACACTGGCGTCGCCGGTGCCGATGACGTAGCGCCAGGCACCCAGCGGCAGCCACAGGTAGTCGTCGGAACAATGCGTGCGCACGCCCCGGTCCGACGGCGGATGCCACCAGTGCTGCACGTCGCCCTCGATGAACTGGTGCGCGGCGCACAGCAGCAGCTGGTCGCGCAGCAGCTTCGGTTGCGTATGGATGGTGGCCATGGCGTCCTGCAACTGGTCGCGGAAGCCGAACGCGCCGCCGGACTGGTAGTAGCCGCTGCGAGCCCAGATGCGGCAGGCGATGGTTTGATACATCAGCCAGCCGTTGGCGAGGACGTCCAGCTCGGGCTCCGGCGTTTCAATGCGCACCGCGCCCAGCGTCTGCTCCCAGTGCGCGTGCACGGCGGCCAGCGCCTCGTGCGCGGCGTCGGCGCCGCGGTGTTTCTGTACCAGGCTGCTGGCGTCGGCGTTGCGGCGGCCGCCCACGCCCAGCACGAACACGATCTCGCGCTCCTGGCCCGGCAGCAGGTCGAACGGCACCTGGATCGCGGCGCAGGCGTCCAGGCCGGCGCCGACCTTGCCGGACAGGCGCTGGCGCCGCAGCGCCACCGGCGCGGCCAGCGTGCCGTTGCGGCCGAGGAATTCGCCGCGGTCGCCGGTGTAGCTGCGCAGCGTGGCGTCGCAGTTGAAGAAGGCGACACGGCCGGTGAACTCGGTGTTGTAGGCGTTCTTGGCGAACAGCGCGCCGCTGACCGGATCGGCCTCGGTGACGATGTGCATGCCCGACTTGGAGCGCATGTCGCCCAGTACCCACTCGACATAGCCGGTGGCCGACAGGCGGCGCGCCACCAGCGAATCGTTGCGCACCTTGAGCACCGTGTACTTGATTGGCGCGTCGATGGCGACGAAGGTCGTCATCTCGCTGGTGATGCCGGCCTCGGCGTGCTCGAACACGCTGTAGCCGAAGCCGTGGCGCGTGACATAGATGCCGTTGCCGCGCGCCGGCAGCGCCGTCGGCGACCAGTACTGGCCGCTCTGCTCATCGCGCAGGTAGAACGCCTCGCCGCTGGCGTCGCTGACCGGATCGTTGTGCCACGGCGTCAGGCGGAACTCGTGGGCGTTCTCGTGCCAGGTGTAGGCCTGGCCGCTTTCCGAGATGACGCTGCCGAATTGCGGGTTGGCCAGCACGTTGGACCACGGCGCCGGCGTGCGCTGCTCCTCGCTGGTGGTGATGACGTATTCGCGGCCGTCCGAAGAGAAGCCGCCGATGCCGTTTTCCAGCATCAGCCCGCGCGCCGGATGGGTGACCGGGCCGGCGTCCGCGTACTCGCCGCGGTTGTCCGTCAGCAGCGGCGGCATGCGCAGCGCCGGCGGGCCGGGACGCTTGATCTGCTCGGCCAGCGTGCCGCGGCTGTCGCTGAGGATGGCGCGCGCCACCGATTGCAGCAGCACGCGGTCCTCGTTGGCGATCTGGTCGGCCAGGCGCACGAAGATGCCGCCCGGGCGGTCGATCGCCTGGGCGTCGATGCCGGAGGCGATCAGGCCCATGATCTGTTCATGCAGCAGCTGGCGGTAGCCCGACTGGTCTTCGTACCAGATCACCAGGTCGACCACCAGCCCCTTCAGGCGCCAGTAGGCGTGCGCCTGCACCATCTGGCGCGCCAGCTCGATGTTGGCCGGGTCCTTGATCTGCAGCAGCACGATCGGCAGGTCGCCGGAAATCGCATACGCCCACAGGCCGGACTGGCCGCGCTGGTTCTTGATCAGGGTGGCGGCATCGGCGCGCAGAGCGGCGTTCGGATAGATGACCGAATTGGCCAGGCGGCCGTACAGCTGGGCGTCCGCCTCGCTGGCGTTGAGCTGCCGCAGCACAACCTGGCTGTGGGTCCACGCCAGTTCGAACACGCGGTCGGCCAGGTGGCGGTCCTGGTATTTGTCGATCAGGTGCAGCGCGGCCTCGCGCTGCTCGGTCATGCCGGTGACGATGTCGACGATGGCCGTCTGGTCGGGCTTGAGCGTGATGGTGTAGCGGATCGCCACCACCGGATCGAGCACCGAGCCTTCGCCGCCGCTCAATTCGCCCTCGCTCAGCATGGCGCTGGGCGCGGCCTGGGTGTTGCCGCGGCCGATGAAGCGCGAACGGTCGGTTTCGAACGAGACGTCCGTCACCGGCGCGTCGTGCACCATCATCGAATGCATCAGCCACGGCATGGCGTCGGAGTCGCCGCGCGGCCGGCGCGTGCACAGGATGGCGTTTTCGTCGCGCAGGATCTCGGTCTGCACGAACAGCTTGCTGAAGGCCGGGTGCGCGGCATCGGCGGCGGCGGGCGCCATCACCACTTCGGCGAAACTGGTCACCTCGATGGTGCGCACGCGGTCGGACTTGTTGGTGATGCGGGTGCGGCGCAGCTCGATGTCGTCTTCCGGCGAGACCACGATTTCCGTGTACAGGTCGATGTTGCGGTCGGAGCGGCGGAACTCGGCGCGGCCTTCGGAGAAGATCACTTCGTATTTGCGCGGCTCGGCCAGCGTGGGCTGGTAGGTGGTGGACCAGAAGCGGCCGTCGTCCATGTCGCGCACGTAGCAGAAGTTGCCCCAGTTGTCGCGGGTGCTGTCTTCGCGCCAGCGGGTGACCGCCAGGTCCTTCCAGCGGCTGTAGCTGCCGCCGGCGTTGGTGACCATGACGTGATAACGGCCGTTCGACAGCAGTTGGGTTTCCGGCACCGGCGTGCTTTGCTGGGTCAGGATGCGCATCGGCATGGCCTGTTCCGGCGCGGTGGCGCGGATGGCCGCCATCTCGGTGGTGTTGGAATAGAAGGCGCCCACCTGCGGGCTGCGCTCCTGCAGCACCAGCAGGGTCGATTGCAGCAGCGGGTCGGACTCGAAGCGGCGCTGCATCGGCCGGTCGTGCAGCAGGTAGCTCAGCGCCAGCAGGCCCATGCCCTGGTGGTGGACCATGAACGAGCGGATGATGGCCGCGCTCTGGCCGCGCGGCAGGCGCGAGGCCGTGTAGTCGACCGCCTCGAAGAAGCCGTAGCGGCCCATGTAGCCCAGCCCCGCCATCTTCTGCAGGTTGAGGCAGGCCGCTTCCGGCTGCACCATCAGGCCCAGCATGGTGGCGTAGGGCGCGATGACCAGGTCGTCGGCCAGGCCGCGCTTGAGGCCCAGGCCCGGCACGCCGAAGGCGCGGTACTGGTAATTGAGGCTGGCGTCGACCGTGTTGTAGCCCGACTCCGAGATCCCCCACGGCACGCTGCGGCGCTTGCCGTAGTCGATCTGCGCGTCGATCACCGCGTTGTAGGTCTGGTCGAGCAGCGTGCTCGGATAGTTCGGCATCACCAGCAGCGGCATCAGGTACTCGAACATCGAGCCGCTCCAGGACAGCAGCACCGGCTTGCCGGCGACGATGCACAGCTGGCGGCCCAGCGCGAACCAGTGCTCCTGCGGCAGCTGTCCCTGGGCGATGGCGACGAAACTGGCCAGCCGCACTTCGGACGCCAGCAGGTCGTAGTAGCTGGCATCGAGCCGGCGCTCGCTGACGTTGTAGCCGATGGCCAGCAGGTTGGTGGTGGCGTTGTACAGGAAGCCATATTCCATCAGGGCGTAGGCGCCGCTGCGCTGCCCCAGCTCGGCCAGCGCGCGCATGCGTTCGTGCGCGGCGACGGCGCCCTGCTCGCACAGTCCGGCCAGCTGCAGCCGGCGTTCGAGTTCGGCCGGAGCCAGGTCGGTGACCGGCACGGCGGCCGAGCTGGCGGCCATGGCGGCCAGCTCGCGCAGCGTCGGCATGCGCGTCATGCTGGTGTCGAACACGGTATCCGGCGGCAGGCCGGCCCACGGTGTCAGCACGGCCAGTTCGGCCAGCGCGGCGCGGCATTGGCGGACCAGCGCGGCGGCCCACATGGCGGCGGCCTCGCCCTGCCCTTCGGCCTGCGGCTGGTAGTGGTCGGCGGCATCGGCGACGCGGTTCAGCCAGCCGTGCAGCTGCTGCAGGTTGGCGGTGTCCGGCGCCGGCGTCAACGCCGCCAGCAGCGCCTTGATGTCGCGCGGATCGGCGCCGCTCTCTGCGTCCTGCTCGGCGTAGACCGGATTCGACGGCGAGGTGCCAGCGGCGGTGGCGCCCACGCTGGTTGCCGGGTGCGCGGCGGGTGCCTGCGCCGGCGTGGTGCCGGCCAGCGTTTCTTCCAGCACGCGGCAGGTGGCGACGATGCCGTCGACGATCTGCGGTCCCAGCACCGGCTGGTCGTACAGGCCGGTCAGGCCGGCCTGCAAGGTCAGCAGATGGCCGGCCAGGTTGCCGCTGTCGACCGTGGAGATGTACACGGGGTGCAGCGGTTTCAGCGTCTGGGTGTCGTACCAGTTGTAGAAGTGGCCCTGGTGGCGCTCCAGCTTGTCCATGGTCTCCAGCGTGGCGGCGGTGCGCTCCATCATCTGGCCGACGGTGATGTAGCCGAAGTCGCTGGCGCTCAGGTTGGCCAGCAGCGCCATGCCGATATTGGTCGGCGAGGTGCGGTGCGCAATCACCAGCGCCGGATGCTCCTGCATGTTATCCGGCGGCAGCCAGTTGTCCTCCGGCCCGACGAAGCGGTCGAAATAAGCCCAGGTGCGACGCGCCAGCTTGTTCAGGAACTGGTGCTGTTCCGGCGTCAGCTGCGCCGTCTTGCGCACGATCGGGCGGCTGATCCAGTCCGCCACCGCCGGCGCGACGAGCCACGCCAGCAGGAACAGCGCGGCCGGCGGCAGGCTGGTCGGCCGCCATCCCAGCAGGGCGCCGCCGACGAACAGCGCCAGCACCGGCGAGGCCCACATGGTGCGCCAGGTGCCGGCGTCGGCGTGGGCCAGGTTGGAGGCGCGCCATTCGAGCAGGCGCTTGCGCGACACCAGCATGCGCCAGGTGCTGCGCAGGATCGCGTCGAGGCTGAAGTAGGCCTCGTACGGCAGGAACACCAGCATCAGGATGGCGTGCGAGAACTGCAGGCCGCTGCGGCGCATCGAGGCGCGCACGTGCTGGCTCCACAGCGTGTCGCGCGGGCGGCGGAACAGGTCGTGCAGCGCGCTCACCAGCGGCGGCACGAAGATCACGGCCAGCACGGCGCCGGTCCACAGCCACGGGTCGGGCAGCCAGCGCCACGCGGTGATCAGCGACAGCACCAGCGCCGGCGCGGTCAGGCTGCGGCGCAGGTTGTCGAACAGCTTCCAGCGCGACAGCAGCGACAGCGGATTGCGCTCGCGCTTGCGGTTCGCTCCCGGCACGCGCCCCAGCAGCCATGACACCAGCTGCCAGTCGCCGCGGATCCAGCGCTGGCGGCGGCTGACGTCGTCGCTGTAGCGGGCCGGGTATTCCTCGTACAACTGGGCGTCGCTCAGCAGGCCGGCGCGCAGGTAGCAGCCCTCCAGCAGGTCGTGGCTGAGGATCTGGTTCTCCGGCAGGCGCTGTCCCAGCACCTGCTCGAACACGTCGACGTCGTAGATGCCCTTGCCGATGAAGGAGCCTTCGTAGAACACGTCCTGGTAGACGTCGGACACGGTGCGGGTGTAGGGATCGATGCCGGGTTCGCCGCCGCACAGTTTTTCGTAGCGCGAGGCGTTCTCGCTCGGCAGCGCCACCGTCACGCGCGGTTGCAGGATGCCGTAGCCTTCGACCACGCGCCCGCGCGCGGCGTCGATGCGCGGCTGGTTCAGCGGATGGCGCATGGTGGCGATGAACTGCGCCGCCGCGTCGCGCGGCAGCTGGGTGTCGGTGTCGAGGGTGATGACGTACTTGATGCTCTCCAGCTCGCTGGTGTCGCCGACGACGACGCTGAACTTGTCGCGCGCGCCGCCGCGCAGGAAGCGGTTCAGGTCCTGCAGCTTGCCGCGCTTGCGTTCATAGCCCATCCACACGCCCTCCTGCGGATTCCACAGGCGCGGGCGGTGCAGCAACAGGAACGGCGAGGCCGGCTCGCCGTTAGGATGGGTGGCATACTTGCGGTTCAGGTTGCCGATGCAGCGATGCATCTGTTCCACCAGCGCGGCGTCGGTGGGCAGCGTCTCGGACGGCGCGTCGGCGAAGTCGGTCAGCAGGCAGAACATCAGGTTCGGATCGCGGTTGGCGAGGAAGCGCACTTCCATCTGTTCGCACAGGTCCTGGATATTCTCCTTGCTGAAGGCCAGCGTCGGCACCACCACCATGGCGCGGGCGTCGGTCGGCACGCCGTCCTTGAAGTCCATGCGCGGCAAGGGGTGGGGCCGGGTGACCAGCGTGGCCACCCAGTTCACCAGGTTCAGCGCCAGCTGGCTGCTGCCCAGCAACACCAGCACGGCCAGGATCGCGATCACCGCGCCGTGGACGCCGTCGTGCACGGCCCGTTCCAGCAGCAGCGAGGTCGATACCAGCGCGATGGCGGAGATCGCGCCCAGGTAGGAAGTCAGCGGCGAGGCGCGCGAGGTTTGCTGCAGGGCCTCCAGCCAGGGACGGCGCATGCCGGCCTGTTTTTCCAGCGCGGCCAGGCCGCCGCCGATCAGGTAGAAGCCGACGTGGCCATGGCGCACGTTGCCGCCCTGGTAATTGGCCTGCGCCAGCTGCAAGGCTTGCTGCGCCACCTCGGCTTCCGAATATTTCGAACGCTTGGCGATTTTCTCGATCGCGTGGCGGTACTGGTCGCGCGTGGCGAACTCCATGCCGCCGTAGACGCCGGCCGGATCCTCGCGCAGGGTCTGCTCGACCACGCTCATGGTCTCGACGAACTCCTGCCAGTCCATGGTGCCGAGGAAGCGCAGGCTGCCGATGCTGTTGGCGATCGACACCTGTTCGGCCGCCTGCTGCTGGATCTCCAGCTGGATCTGCTGTTCGATGGTCTGGCCCGACTCGGCCAGGCGGTGCGTGATCCACGACAGCGCCAGGGTCAGCGCCGGGCTCTGTCCCTGCAGCCGGCGCGCCAGTTCGGCCACGAAGGCGCTGGTGATCGGTGGATTGGAGCGGGCCATGTCGGCCACCATCAGGATCAGGCCGCTGGGATTGCGGTCGGCGACGTCGGTCATCTGGTCGGCCCAGCTGTTGGCCAGGTCGCGGTGGATGCGGTTGTCGGCCACGCGGGCGGCCACGCGGCGCAGGTTCTCGATCAATGCCAGCCGCAGCATGATGGGGATCGCCCACAGCTCGCCCAGCTTCAGGCTGGCCACCTCCTGGTAGGCGTCGACGAAGCGGCACAGCGATTCGGGATCGACGCGGCCGTCGCCGTGGGAAATGATTTCCAGCGCGATCTTGTAGACGCGCGGCGTGCCCTCCGGCGCGCCGCGGCCCAGGCGCGGCAGCTCCTTGCTGTAGTCCTTAGGCAGGTGGCGGCGGGCGATGCGGATCTGGTCTTCGATCAGGTAGAAATTGTCCAGCAGCCATTCCGATGCCGGCGTGATCTGGCGGCCGGCCTTGACGGCGCCGGTCAGCTCGTCGCAGGTGGCGTCGATGACGGCGGCGTTTTCCGCCAGCCGCGACAACAGGCGATCGCGCCCGCCACGCTTGCTCAGCTCGTGGTGCATGGCCAGCGTCTTGCCGTGCGCAGCCATCTGCGCCGCGCTGAACAACTCGGCACGCAACGGCAAGTCTTCGTCGTCTTCGTCCGATAGCAGCGAGCCGGAGGGGGATTCGCGGAACCCGAGTGTCATCTCGGGCAGGAGGGGGGTGGGTTGGTTCAAAGCTGGTACCTCGCTTAAATCTGCGAATGGGAAATTATCTGTCAAGGCATCGTACGGGGGCGCACGGCAGGCGACTGTACGGTGGCGAACATAGTGCGCCGCACAAAAAAAAGGGCCGCTTGCGCGGCCCTGTAAAGGAAGAAAAACGAAAACTTGAATGAGCGGCCTATGCGGCCAGCGGCAGCGGCGCCAGCGCCAGTCCTCCGACCAGGCTGTAGGCATGGGGATGGCCGAGACGGCGCAGGAACTGGGCGGCTTTCAAGCTGCGATTGCCGCTGCGGCAAAAGAACACCAGCGGCGCCGGCTCGCCGCGCAGCCACTCGCTGGCGTGCTCGGCCAGACGGCTCAGCGGCACGCTGCGGACCACGCTCCCCGCCGCGCCCGGTGCGATGGCGCCGGCGGCAAACTCATACGGTTCGCGCACGTCGATCAGCATGGCGTCGGGATGGGCGTGCAGGAAAGCATCCAGCGCGGCGCTGTCGAGCTGCGCATCGGCGGCCAGGCCGGCTTGGGGCTCGGCGGCCATGCTGATGCAGAATTGATTGTGTTCGTCGCGCGTCGGGCACAGCAGGGTCTGCGCGGCGCTGACCGCGCGCAGCGCATCCTGCGCCGGCCGCGCGCTGAAGGCGAAGCGCACCGCGCCGGCCGGCAGGCGCGCGCCATCGGCGGCGCCCAGCAGGTAGTTGCGCAATTCGCCGCCGGCTCCGCCGGACACGCTGGCCAGCACTTGCGCGCCGAGTTTGATCGCGCCGACCAGCGCGCCGTCGTCCAGCGCGACAGTGGCGGCGTGCGCCGGCCAGCCATACACGTCCGTTTCGGCATGGCTGTCGAAGTGGCGGCCCAGCACGTCGATCAGCATGGCGCGGCCGGCGTTGGGCAAGGTGCTGACGATGGCCTGCACCTGGTAGTTCTGGCAGCGCACATACGATTCGATGCGGGCGCTCATTTCGGGCAGCGGGTCGATGACGATGCAGCTGCGGCTGGCGGCGTCCAGCACCATCCAGCTGCAGGCGCCCTCCACGCCCAGCTGCAGCAGGCCGTCGTGCGGCACGGCGGTGCGCTCGGACGGGATCAGGCAGCTGGCGCGCAGCGCGGCGCCGCAGCGCTCGATGCGGGCGCAGGCGTCGGTGATGGTGGCCTCGTCGACCAGCGGGCCGAAGGACATGCGGATCGCGCCGGCGCTGCGCCACAGCGGCGCGTGCATCGCGTCGAGCACGTAGCTGGGCGCGGCCTTGGCGGCCGAGCAGGCGCTGCCGGAGCTGACGCGCACCTGGGCCGCGTCGAACACATCCATCAGTTCGCGGCTGGCCAGGCCGGGCACGGAAAAGTTCAGCGTGGTCGGCAGCGATTTGTCGAAGGGATTGTTGAACACCACGCCGGGCAAGGCCGCGCGCAGGCTGTCGGCCAGGCGGGCGCGGAAGCCTTCCAGTTGCTCGTGGCCGCGGAAGGTGTCGCCGCGTTCCAGCGCGGCCAGCACCACGCCCAGCGCGGCGATGCCGGCCATGTTCTCGGTGCCGGAGCGCTGTCCGCCCTCCTGGCCGCCGCCCATGATCAGCGGCGTGAACGGCGCGCCGGCGCGCACGTACAGCATGCCGATGCCTTTCGGCGCGTACAGCTTGTGGCCGGAGAACGGCGCGTAATCGATGCGGGTCGACTGCAGGTCCAGGTCCAGCTTGCCCAGCGCCTGCACGCAATCGACCAGCCAGTAGGCGGCGGTGCCGGTCTCGGCCAGCACGACCTCGATGCCGGCCAGGTCGGTGACGACGCCGGTTTCATTGTTGGCGGCCATGGTGCACACCAGCGCCGCCCGCGGCGCCACGTCGCGCAGCAGCGCCAGGTCGTGCGCGCCGTGCTGGTCGACCGGCAGTTTGTACAGCTCCAGGTTCAGGCCCAGCAGGCGGTTCCAGTGCGCCAGGCTTTCCGGCACGGCCTTGTGCTCGGTGGCGCCGTAGACCAGCAGGCTGCCGATGGCCTCGCCGCCCGCCTGGCGCTCGCGCAACGCGACCAGCGCCGACAGCACCGAGGTCTGGATGCCTTCGGTGGCGCCGCTGTTGAACATCAGGCGGCCGTCGCCGACGCCCAGCAGGCGCACCGCGCAGGCGCGCGCCTGGTCGAGCAGGGCCTTGGCCTTGAGGCCGGTGGCGTGGCTGCTGCTGGGGTTGCCGAAGCGCTGCCCCATGGCATCGGCCGCGGCGGCGATGGCGGCCGGCAGGACGGAGGTGGTGGCGTTGCCATCAAGGTAGATTTCGGTAGTCATGTCGGTGCTGAGCTGTTGGAACAGGCTGCTAAATAATCGGTATACATAGCTTACCCATTCGAACGAAAATATATGTACTAAAATACTCTTCATGCGCACGCCATGTAGCATATTCATACCCAATTTCACGAATTAATAGAATGAATCAACTTGACCGCTACGATTACGCCATCCTCTCCGCCCTGCAAGGGGACGGCACGCTCTCGATCGCCCAGCTCAGCGAGAAGGTCGGCCTGTCCAGCACGCCCTGCTGGAAACGCGTGCGCCGGCTGGAGGAGGAAGGCTATATCGAGAGCCGCGTGGCCATCGTCAACCGCCGCAAAGTGGGCTTGCCGGTGACGGTGTTCGTCAGCGTGCGCACCAGCCAGCACGATGAAAAGTGGCTGGCGCGCTTTGCCGCCGCCGTCATCGCGTTGCCGGAAGTGCAGGAATTTCACCGCATGAGCGGCGACATCGACTATCTTTTGAAGGTGGTTACGAGCGATATCGAAGGATATGACCGCTTTTACAAGAAACTGATCAAGGCCGCGCAGCTCACCGGCGTGTCGTCGGCGTTCTCGATGGAGCAGATCAAGATCACCACCGCCCTTCCGCTTGAGCTTGTTTCGCACCAATAAGGGGCAGACATGGGGTAATATTTGTCCCATTTCAAATACCTGATTTAACCCATGCGCGCATTGCTAGCCCCCTGGCTGCCCAGCCCCAGCACCGCCAGCCGCCGCGAACAGTTGCGCGCCGCCGGCGGCGCCCTGTTCGGCCTGCTGCTGACCGCCCTGATCGGGCTATACCTGTTCCCCGGCGGTTCCATCTTCCTGGTGGCGCCGATAGGCGCGTCCTCGGTACTGCTGTTCGCGCTGCCGGCCAGTCCGCTGGCGCAGCCGTGGTCTGCCATCAGCGGCAACGTCGTCAGCGGGCTGATGGGCGTGATCTGCATGCGCTGCCTCGGCGACGTGCTGCCCGTGCCGCTGCTGTGCGCGCTGGCCGCCAGCACGGCGATCGCCGCGATGTTCGCGCTGCGCTGCCTGCATCCGCCCGGCGGCGCGGTGGCGCTGACCGCCGTGATCGGCGGCCCGGCCATCCACGCGGCCGGCTTCGCCTTCCCGCTGGTGACCGTGCTGGCCGACACCACGCTGCTGGCCGTCATGGCCATCCTCTACAACAACCTGACCGGGCGCCGCTATCCCCATGCGCAGCAAGGCGCGCATCCGAATCCGCACGCGACCCGGGACGCCGTGCCGACGGTGCGGCTGGGCTTCAAGCCCGAGGACCTGGACGCGGTGCTGCAGCAGTACAACCAGGTGCTGGACATCAGCCGCGACGACCTGGAGTCGCTGTTCATGCAGACCGAGCAGCGCGCCTACCAGCGCCGCTTCGGCATCATCGCCTGCGCCGACATCATGTCGCGCGATATCGTCAACGCCGAGTTCGGCACACCGCTGGAAGAAGCCTGGCAGCTGATGCGCCTACACCGCGTGGCCGCGCTGCCGGTGCTGAACCGGGCGCGGCGCGTGATCGGCATCGTCACGCAAACCGATTTCCTCGAGCATGGCGGACTGGACGACTATCGCGGCATCCGCCAGCAACTGCAGCGCTTCCTGCGCAAGACCGGCGTCACCCACACGGAAAAAGCCGAAGTGGTCGGCCAGATCATGACCCAGCATCCGACCACCGCGCGGCTGGACACGCCCATCGTCGACCTGGTGCCGCTGATGGCGGACTCGGGTTTCCACCACATCCCCATCGTCGACGAGGAGCAGCGGTTCGCCGGGCTCATCACGCAATCGGACCTGGTGGCGGCGCTGTACGAAAGCCGCTTCGCCGAGGCGGCGGCCTGATACAAATTTTTTCCCGGTCCGGCGGCGCTATCCCTTATGCTTAGCGCCGCTTGATTCACTATCGACCAGGAAACAGTTATGAAGCATCAACTTCGTCTCGCCGCGCTGGCTACCGCCGTCGCGCTGGCATTTGCCCCCGTTGCCAACAGCAACGCCGCCGATGCGCCCACCGCACCGCATACCAGCCCCGCGCCCGTGCACAAGGCCTTGCTGGCCATCGCCGACCAGTACTACGACGCCAGCGCGCGCTTCGAGCCCATCGGCGCCACCGAGAACGGCGACAACCGTTTCGACGACCAGCTCGGCATGAGCATCGCGCCGGCCAAGCGCGCGCAGCAATTCAAGCTGTACCGCCAGTTCGCCGCCCGCCTGAAGACGATCAAGCGCGAGCAGCTCGACAGCGCGGACCGCATCAATTACGACATCCTCAGCTACGAGCTGCACGGCCTGCTGGCGATGGAGCGCTTCCCCGAGCACCTGCTGCCGATCAACCAGATGGACAGTGTGCCGGTCACCCTGGCCAACTACGCCGGCGGCGAGGCGTCGCAGCCGATCGGCACGGTCAAGCAATACCAGGCTTACCTGAGCCGCGTGGCGCAGCTGCCGGCCTGGATAGACCAGGCCATCGCCAATATGCGCGAAGGCATGAAGAAAGGCATCACCGAGCCGAAAGCCATCATGGAATCGGGCCTGCCGCAATTCAAGAAGCTGGTCAGCGACACGCCGGAAAGCAATATCTTCTACACGCCGATCACCAAGCTGCCGGCCGCCTTCTCCGACGCCGACAAGCAGCGCCTGACCGCGGCCTACCGCAAGACCATCGCCGACAAGGTGATGCCGGCGCTGGCGCGCCTGGCGAACTTCCTGGAAACGGAATACGTGCCGGCCTGCCGCACCACGACCGGCCTCGGCGCGCTGCCGGACGGCGCCGCCTGGTACCAGGCCCGTGTCGCCAACGCGACGACAACCTCGCTGAAACCGGATGAAATCCACGCGATCGGCCTCAGGGAAGTCGCGCGCATCCAGGGCCAGTTCGAACTGCTCGGTCCCAAGCTGGGCTACAACGGCCCGGCCGCCGGCTTGCCGGTGTGGGTGGCGGCGCAGCCGAAGTTCTACCCGTTCAAGACTGAAGATGAAGTGCAGGCCGTGTACCGCAAGCTCAACGACGTGCTCGACACCAAGCTGCCGCTAATGTTCACGCTGCAGCCGAAAGCCAGGCTGGACCTGCGCCTCGAGCCCGAGCTGAGCCGCGCGACGGCTTCGGACCACTACACCGCGCCGGCCGGCGACGGTTCGCGTCCGGGCGTGTTCTGGTCGGTGGTCAACGATCCGACCAAGTACGGCAGCCCCGGCATGACCACGCTGTTCCTGCACGAAGGCAAGCCGGGCCACCACTTCCACATCGCGCTGATGCAGGAACTGAATCTGCCTAACTTCCGTAAATACGGCGGCAACAATGCCTACACCGAGGGCTGGGCGCTGTATGCGGAAACGCTGGGCAAGGAAATGGGCTTGTTTGAAGATCCGGCACAGTATTTCGGCCACCTGAACGACGAGCTGCTGCGCGCCACCCGCCTGGTGGTGGACACCGGCATGCACGCCCAGGGCTGGACCCGCGAGCAAAGCATCCAGTACATGCACGACACGCTGGGCTACGACGCGGTGGCCAAGAGCGAAACCGAACGCTACATGGCGTGGCCGGGCCAGGCGCTGGGCTACAAGATCGGTTCGCTGAAGATCGTCGAGCTGCGTCAGCGCGCCGCCGCGGCGCTGGGCGACAAGTTCAGCCTGCCGAAGTTCCACGCGGTGGTGCTGGGCGACGGCACGCTGCCGCTGGCGCTGCTGGAGGAAAAAGTCGATCGCTGGATCGCGACGCAAAAGTAATTGCCGGGAAAGTGACGACGCCCGCTTGCGGCGTCGTCAACGCGCTTTTCCATTTACTTGGCGTAACGCTTGATACGGGCAATCACCCGTTCAGGCAAGGCCGTGATCTGTTTGGCATGATTGGCGAAGACGATCTGCTGACGCCCGACGGAGACCGCCTTGCCATCCGCATAAAAACGGAATTCCAGCCAAAATGAGCACTTCTTTATGTCAAAAGTATTCATCTCGCAGCTGATATCCTGGAACGGGAAGGTTTCCTGCAAATAGTCCTGTTCCGCATGTTTGGTGATGAATACCCCTTCCTTTTGCAGCATGTCGCGTGAAATACACTCGAAAAACCACTCTTCCCTGCAAATCCCCTGCCAT
Organism: Duganella sp. Dugasp56; assembly: GCF_047304105.1. Lineage (NCBI taxonomy): Bacteria > Pseudomonadati > Pseudomonadota > Betaproteobacteria > Burkholderiales > Oxalobacteraceae > Duganella > Duganella sp. Dugasp56. The sequence goes on along the minus strand of NZ_JBGLYQ010000013.1, from coordinate 71,200 downwards.
TCGAAGTAACGCGCAAAGTAGGTATTGCCGTAGGCATTCGAGTCCTTCAGGTAGACCGTCAGGGTGTGGATAAAGGTCAGCCTGGCGTTGGCGGCGACAGCAGCGTTGATTTCGGACATTTCGACTTCGGTAGCGCGCAGCAACATGAGTATTCCCCTTTAAAAATGAAGCGCCGCGGCCGGCCGACCGCATGCGATCACTTAAAACGGGTTTGCGTGATGCATGTTTGATCTGGCGCAAACTATTGTTCAATAGACAAGCGAACTATATCAACACGCGCAATACTTCGGGCTACCATCCAAAGCCCGTTGGAAAGAGCACATGCATTCCCTCCTGCCCGCCGTGGTTTCCCTGCTGTTCCTTTGCTACGGCGCCTACGTGCTGCATTCGCGCGGGGTAAGCCGCATCAGCCTGACCTTTTTCCTGTTGTGTACAACCACCTTTTGCTGGCAGTTCACCTGGGCAGTGCTGTTCCAGATCCACGACGAACACGAGGCTATGTCGCTGGCGAAGATGGGGTATCTGCTGATCCTGTTCCTGCCGACCACGCTGTACCACTTCATCGCCGAATTGACGGCGCAGCGCAGCGAGCGGCGCTGGGTGGAGCTGTCCTATCTGCTGGCCGGCCTGCTGGGCGTGATCCTGTTGAGCACGAACTACCTGATTTCCGGCCTCTATCCCTATTTCTTCGGTTTTTACCCCAAGGCCGGCCCGCTGCACCCGCTGCACCTGGCACAGACCGGGATCGTCGTCAGCCGCGGCCTGTGGCTGCTCTACAGGCGCCAGCGGATGGCGGTATCGACCGAAAGGACCCGGCTGCGCTATTGCCTGGTCAGCATGCTGATCTATTTCTTCGCCTCGGTCGATTATTTGTGCAATTACGGCATGCAGTTCTATCCGCCGGGCGTGCTGTTCGTGGCGGCCAGCCTCGGCCTGATCGCCCAGGCCATGGTCCGGCACAACCTGCTGGCGGACCCGATGGAGGTGGCGGCCACCATCGCCCACGAAATGCGCACGCCGCTGGCGACCATACGCAACCAGTCGCGGGTGCTGGCCAAGTGCCTGCCGGAGCTGTTGGCCGGCTACCAGATGGCGGTCGAGCACCAGCACATCGACCAGCGGCTGCAGCCGGCGCAGCTGCAATACCTGGGCAAGCTGACCCAGCACATCGATGCCGAAATCAGCCGCTCCAATTTCATCGTCGACATGATGCTGGCCTCGGCGCGCGCCGGCACGCTGAACCGCAGCGATTTCGCCCATCACTCGATCAAAAAATGCGTGGAGGAGGCGCTGGCCTTTTATCCGTTCGAGAGCTCGATGCGCGATAAAGTGGTGGTGAAGGCGGCCGAGGACTTTACCTTTTTCGGCTCGGATGTATTGCTGGTCTATGTTTTATACAATCTCTTTAAAAACTCGCTGCACGCGATCAAATCCGCAGGACGGGGTGAAGTCGAGATTGCTTTCTTTACGAACGGGAATAGCAAGCAACTGCTGGTGACGGATACCGGCGCGGGTATTCCGGATGATGTATTGCCGCATGTATTCGAGCCGTTTTATAGCACCCGGCATAATGGCGGCGGCACCGGCATGGGATTGGCATTCTGCCAGCGTGTCATTACCGCTTTTGGCGGCAGGATTCATTGCGAATCCCAGGCGGGTCGATATACGCGCTTTTCTTTATTATTCCCGCAAAAAGACACGACGCCGATGTGGGCCGCCGCCGAGCTGATGGATTAATTCACGGCCACGTCTTCACCGCTGATTTTCTCAAGATCGTTTTCATCGCCCAATACATAAATCTTTTGCTCGCGCAGCACTTGCAGAATAAATGGCTGTTGTTCGCGCAGGCGGCGCTTGAAATCGGGGATGGAGTACAGGTTGGGATTAATCTTGCGGCGTAATAAACGCTCGGCGACCGGCAACCTGGATAATAATTCGCCGTAGCTGGTGTTATCGCCGATCAGCATTAATTCCACCGGCGTATCCATGCCCTCGTGTTCCTTGGCGGTGGCGCCATAAACAAATGCCACATTCAATACGTGTTGCAACGGCGCCAGCGCCGAATTCAACACGCTGACCAGTCCGAAGGTTTTCTTGACCAGGTTGCTTAATTCCCCGAACACGATGCATTCCTTGTTGGGCTTGAACCGGCGCACATTGCCGATCCGCTCGGACACGATGACGCCCGACTCATGCAGCCGTTTGAGCTCCCGCTGAGCCGATGCGCTGCCCAAACCGGTCAGGCGCATGATCTCGTTCAAGTGGAAGCCTTGATTGACACGTACAAAGAGCAAGCCCAGCAGCTTTTGCTGGGCAGGGGTAAAGAGTGCTTGAGCGATCATGAGCCAAATCTTAGCATGAACGAACTGAAAATCAGCACGACTATGTGCCATTTTTGTGAATTAGGCTCGCGTGCGCTGTCAGATTGCATATATCGATTGCCATCGTCTCAGTCTGCTCTTCAAGGGCTGACCGCAGCAGTAGACGACTTATAGATAATCATGCTTCAGACGACATTAACAATATATGTGGTCTTTTCATCAGCCATAAAAAATGGCGCTTACGCGCCATTTTCTGAGAAAATATATCCAAGACTCTAGAAATGCAGCTCCCCTGCCAGCAGCGCATCATTTTTTGATAACTTTCCAGCTTTTATAAATTTCTCAGATATTGTTTTTTTTGATTTCTTGAAAACAAAATCATCATCAAATATAAACAAACATGGCCCTCGCCGACAACTAGATTTTTCAAGCGCATCAATAGCTAAAGCGATCCAAGCATCTGCACTATCACTTTCACTAGCGTAATTTGCTTCCATGGATTCATGTAAATCCATGTACTTCAGGTTTACATGTTGCAATTGAGCAAATGCTTGAACACGTGTGGCTGCAATAAAATCCAGTCGAGGAGTAGTTCTTGTGTCGAATATAAAACAAGGGTGAAGTCTCTCTACAAGAGCTCCAAAAAAACCTACTTCTTTGAAATTCTCCTCCATAAGCAATATCACTTCAGGAGATTCTTTAAAATCGAAAGTAAGTTGCTCACTATCTCCTTTCTTTATTAACGGTTCAGCTTTCCCTTGAGTAACGAGTTTCAAACGTTCACGTCCAAATAAGTTATACATCACCACCTCCTCGTGCCGCCAAAACAGATTTTTCTATATCCTGATAACTTAATTTAAACAGGCCAGAAGCCGAGTAGGCCTCCCCTATTTTCATATTTCCGCTACTATCTTTCAACGGACGATCTTTGAAAAATACCTGTTTATAAAGTCGCGGAGCAACCCCTGTAAATGGCCTAAATAAAACTTTTGCTTCCCGCCCCTTTATTCGTTCTTTTTTGCTCGGGGATATCCATATTTTTGTCGACTGAGTTATGGCATCCCCATGCAAGCTAATAGCCTTACTTTTAGGATACGGCTCAATATATTGAACTTCGTCAACACCAGCTGAAACTATATGTCGTGCACAATAATGGCATGGAAAGGTAGTTACGAACAAGCGCGATCCAATCGTGCTCTTGCCCTCACGAGCTGCAGAAAGCAATGCATCCATTTCCGCATGGACAGCCCTACTGAATTCAAGCAATCTTCCAATCGGCGTCTTTTTTAATTGCTTAATTAATGCTTCCTGATCAATAACTGCATGAAGGGCAGGAATTTGTTCAATGATCTTCTTTACTATGTCATCCTGTGCTCTATTACTACTGCAGTAGCCATTCACCTTTGCACATCGATGATCATTGTCCCCTTCCTCCGGGTCATCATCATGGAACCCACCGCCATATACCCCACCACCTGCTTTCGGGACCTCATTGGCGCCAGTGGAAATTACGTTCCCGCTCCCATCCAATAAGGCTGCTCCTACTTGGCGAGAAAGACAGGCACTGCGCATTTTCGCCCCGTAGGCGTAGAACATGCCTGTTTCGCTCGGATCTGGACGAATGATTCGAGCGTATGTTATCAAGTCTACCAAACGACCAAGTTGATCTGGAATAGCCCAATCGGGATTTGATTCGTGCTTCTCCTCATCAACATATCTTGATGGAGAGTTATCCACAAAATAGTCGGCCAAATGAAATGTATCTACAACTTTCTGCCCATAGGTAATGTCGGCATCCGCATCCCTATCCATCAGTTTTTTTATTTGGTTCTTGCTTGAATTTTGATACTTATCGTCCTGAAGTCTTTTCTCTCGCACTCGTTGCTCGCATACCACCCCTATCAAGCAAAATGCATCTTTATAAACGGAGCGAAGCACCTCTACTTCGGCTGGGTTTTTTAGTGAGTCGAGTATATAAACACGAATTTTTCTGCTTGGGATTACATTAAGAGTTGCAACATTTTCGACAACAACAGATAGCTCGTCTCGCTTTGCCTTGATCTCAGAGATGAGTTCAACTGCAACAGCGGCTGGATCCATTTTCCTCATTTGATCGCCCGCATCTTGAAGCGCTGTGACATTAGCCAGATCATTATCGGGCATAACAATGTTCTGTCCACGAGCGTCGCACCATTTTTGAATTGCATCCCTCGCCTTGATGATATGAGCATCCATCTCATATGTTGGGTCACTCAACAGCCCCTTCAATGCTGAGGCAATTTGACTGGTTCCTGAGCCGATCGGTCCAACAACAGCAAAAACCAACTCGTTCGCATTCAGTTGCCGAAGTCTCTGATCTGCGGGGACGAATACTTCAGCAACTGTTTTTTGAGTGGTGTCTGGCAGCATAGGTAATGGCAATAAGTGGTCGCAAATTATTAGGAAAAATGCATTGACTACACGCAATACTTAAATATAGATCTAAGTGGCCATGCTGTGCAAAGTTTATTTTTGGGGTATCCAAAAAGCATCAAAAAAACGGCACCCGAAGGTGCCGTTTTTGTTTGCGGACTAAAAGCTGAATTACGCTTCGCCGTCGTGCGGAGTAACCGTTTCGGTTGCTTCCACATCGCCGCCGGACATCGAGGCTTTTTCCGCCAGCAGCAGGGCTTGACGCTCTTCCACTTCCCACGCTTCTTTTTCTTTGCGTGCGCGGTGGAATGCCAGACCCGTACCGCCTGGAATCAGGCGACCAACGATGACGTTTTCTTTCAGACCGCGCAGACCATCGCGCTTGCCCATGATTGCGGCTTCGGTCAGAACGCGGGTAGTTTCCTGGAACGATGCGGCCGAGATAAACGAATCGGTCGACAGCGATGCCTTGGTAATACCCAGCAATACGTTTTCGTAGGTGGCAGGCAGTTTGCCTTCCGCGGTAACGCGATCGTTTTCGTCCAGCAGTTCCGAACGCTCAATCTGCTCGCCAACGATATAGTTGGTGTCGCCGGCATTAACGATCTGAACACGACGCAGCATCTGACGCACAATCACTTCGATGTGCTTGTCGTTAATCTTCACGCCCTGCAGACGGTACACGTCCTGCACTTCGTCAACGATGTAGCGAGCCAGCGCTTCGATACCCAGCAGGCGCAGGATGTCTTGTGGATCGGCAGGACCGTCCACGATCATCTCGCCCTTGTTCACCACCTGGCCGTCGTGCACCAGCACTTGCTTGTCCTTGGTAATCAGGAACTCGTGCTTGTTGCCGTCCATGTCGGTGATTTCCAGACGCTGCTTGCCCTTGGTTTCTTTACCGAATGCAACAGTACCGGTAACTTCCGCCAGCATGCCCGCGTCTTTCGGCGAACGTGCTTCGAACAGCTCGGCAACGCGCGGCAGACCACCGGTAATATCGCGGGTTTTCTGCGATTCGGTCGGGATACGTGCCAGCACTTCACCAACCGACACCGACTGGCCATCTTTCACCATGATCAGCGCGCCGACCTGGAAGCCGATCGCCACGGCGTGTTCGGTGCCGGCGATCTTCACTTCTTGGCCTTCTTCGTTCAGCAGCTTGACCTGCGGACGCATGGTCTTGGTCAGCGAACCGCGGCGTTTCGCATCGATGACCACCAGGGTCGACAGACCGGTGACTTCGTCGACCTGACGGGCAACGGTCACGCCTTCTTCCACATTCTCGAAACGCACGGTACCGGCGTATTCGGTAATGATCGGACGGGTCAGCGGATCCCAGGTTGCCAGCGCGGTACCGGCCTTGATCACCAGACCGTCCTTGACGATCAGGGTCGCGCCGTACGGCACCTTGTGACGCTCACGCTCACGGCCGTGGTCGTCGGTGATCAGCACTTCGCCCGAACGGGAAATGACGATTTGCGCGCCCTTGCCGTTGGTAACGTAACGCATGGTCGAGGTGAAACGGATGGTACCGTTCGACTTCGCCTCCACCGACGATGCCACTGCCGCACGCGACGCCGCACCACCGATGTGGAAGGTACGCATGGTCAGCTGGGTACCAGGTTCGCCGATCGACTGCGCAGCGACCACACCGACGGCTTCGCCGGCGTTGACCAGCATGCCGCGGCCCAGATCGCGACCGTAGCACTTGGCGCACAGGCCGAAGCGCGTGTCGCAAGTCAGCGGAGTGCGAACCTTGACTTCGTCGATCGACAGACGCTCGATCTCTTCGACCATGTCTTCGTCCATCAGCGTGCCGGCTTCGTACAGCGTAGCCTGGGTTTCCGGATTGACGACGTCGTTGACCACCACGCGGCCGAGGATACGGTCGCGCAGCGCTTCGATAACCTCACCACCCTCGACCATCGCCTTCATCAGCGTGCCGTTGGTCGTGCCGCAATCATCTTCGATGACGACCAGATCCTGGGTCACGTCGACCAGACGACGGGTCAGGTAACCCGAGTTCGCGGTTTTCAGTGCCGTATCGGCCAGACCTTTACGAGCGCCGTGGGTCGAGATGAAGTACTGCAACACGTTCAGGCCTTCGCGGAAGTTCGCGGTAATCGGCGTTTCGATAATCGAACCGTCCGGTTTCGCCATCAGACCACGCATACCTGCCAGCTGGCGAATCTGCGCCGCGGAACCGCGGGCGCCCGAGTCGGCCATCATGTAAATCGCGTTGAAGGATTCCTGGGTGGACTTGGTGCCGTCACGCTTGATGACGTCTTCCACTTTCAGCTGGTCCATCATGGCCTTGCCGACTTCATCGGAGGTCTTGCCCCAGATGTCGACCACTTTGTTGTAACGCTCGCCGGCGGTCACCAGACCCGAAGCGTACTGCTGCTCGATCTGTTTGACTTCGGACTCCGCGGCCGAAATCAGGGTGACTTTTTGAGGCGGTACCAGCATGTCGTCCACGCAGATCGAAATACCGGCGCGGGTCGCCAGGCGGAAGCCCGACTGCATCAGCTGGTCGGCAAACACCACCGTCGCGCGCAAGCCGCACTTACGGAAGGACGTGTTGATCAGCTTGGAAATCTCTTTCTTCTTCAGCGCGCGGTTCAGCACGGAGAATGGCAGGCCTTTCGGCAGGATTTCCGACAGGATGGCGCGGCCGACCGTGGTCTCGTAGCGGGTCACGGTGCGGACGAATTCGCCCGTCACTGGATCCTTGGGATTCTCGACGATACGCACGGTGATGCGGGTGGTCAGTTCCACTTCCTTGTTGTCGTAGGCACGAATGACTTCCGACACGTCAGGGAACAGCATGCCTTCGTTTTTCGCATTGATCGCTTCGCGGGTCGCGTAGTACAGACCCAGCACGATATCCTGCGAAGGAACGATCGACGGCTCGCCGTTCGACGGGAACAGGATGTTGTTCGAAGCCAGCATCAAGGTGCGGGCTTCCATCTGTGCTTCGATCGACAGCGGAACGTGGACAGCCATCTGGTCACCGTCGAAGTCGGCGTTGAATGCCGCGCAGACGAGTGGGTGCAGCTGGATGGCCTTGCCTTCGATCAGGACCGGCTCGAAAGCCTGGATACCCAGACGGTGCAGCGTAGGCGCACGGTTCAGCATGATCGGGTGTTCGCGGATCACGTCTTCCAGGATGTCCCAGACGACCGGTTCCTGGATCTCGACCAGCTTCTTGGCGGCCTTGATCGTGGTAGCCAGGCCCATCAGTTCCAGCTTGTTGAAGATGAACGGCTTGAACAGTTCCAGCGCCATCAGCTTCGGCAGGCCGCACTGGTGCAGTTTCAGCTGCGGACCCACCACGATGACCGAACGGCCCGAGTAGTCGACGCGCTTGCCCAGCAAGTTCTGACGGAAGCGGCCGCCCTTACCCTTGATCATCTCAGCCAGCGATTTCAGCGGACGCTTGTTGGCGCCGGTCATCGCTTTGCCGCGACGGCCGTTGTCCAGCAGCGAATCGACCGCTTCTTGCAGCATGCGCTTTTCGTTGCGCGTGATGATCTCTGGAGCGCGCAGCTCCATCAGGCGTTTCAGGCGGTTGTTACGGTTGATCACGCGGCGATACAGATCGTTCAGATCCGAGGTCGCGAAGCGGCCACCGTCCAGCGGTACCAGCGGACGCAGTTCCGGCGGCAGCACCGGCAGCACTTCCATGATCATCCACTCAGGCTTGATGCCCGAGCGCTGGAACGCTTCCAGCACTTTCAGGCGCTTGGCGTATTTCTTGATCTTGGCTTCGGACTTCGATTCCTTCAGTTCCACGCGCAGGGTCTCGGCATCGCGGTGGATGTCGATCGAGCGCAGCAGTTCGCGGATACCTTCAGCGCCCATGAAGGCGGTGAAGTCGTCGCCGTACTCTTCGTACTTGGCGGCGTAGTCGTCTTCCGACATGATCTGGCACTTCTTCAGCGGGGTCATGCCTGGATCGGTCACGACGTATGCTTCGAAGTACAGCACGCGTTCGATGTCCCGCAGCGTCATGTCCAGCACCATGCCCAGACGGGATGGCAGCGACTTCAGGAACCAGATGTGCGCGGTCGGCGACGCCAGCTCGATGTGGCCCATGCGCTCGCGGCGCACCTTGGCCAGCGTGACTTCAACGCCGCACTTTTCGCAGATGACGCCGCGGTGCTTCAGGCGCTTGTACTTGCCGCACAGGCATTCGTAGTCCTTGATCGGGCCAAAGATCTTGGCGCAGAACAGACCGTCGCGCTCAGGCTTGAAGGTACGATAGTTGATGGTTTCCGGCTTTTTAACTTCGCCGTAGGACCACGAACGGATTTTTTCAGGCGAAGCGAGACCGATTTTGATCGCGTCAAAAGTCTCGTTCGTCTGTACTTGCTTGAATAGATCGAGCAGTGCTTTCATGTATCACTCCAGGTAGTGATGAATTCTTTAAACTGCCCCGCCGGCGAAGGCCGGCGGGGCCCGTGCGATGTTTTAGTTGCGTTCCAGGTCGATATCGATACCCAGGGAACGGATCTCTTTCACCAGCACGTTGAACGATTCAGGCATACCGGCGTCGATCACGTGGTCGCCTTTGACCAGGTTTTCATACACTTTGGTACGGCCGTTCACGTCATCCGACTTAACGGTCAACATTTCTTGCAGTACATACGATGCGCCGTATGCTTCCAGTGCCCACACCTCCATCTCACCGAAGCGCTGGCCGCCGAACTGGGCTTTACCGCCCAGTGGCTGCTGCGTTACCAGCGAGTATGGACCGGTCGAACGCGCGTGCATCTTGTCGTCGACCAAGTGGTGCAGTTTCAGCATGTGCATCACGCCGACGGTAACCTTGCGCTCGAACGCTTCGCCGGTGCGGCCGTCATACATCGTGACCTGATTCTTCGACGGGGTCATGCCCAGCTTGGCGGCGATGTCGTCCGGATACGCCAGGTCCAGCATGCGGCGGATTTCCGATTCGTGCGCGCCGTCGAACACCGGAGTAGCGAACGGAACACCCTTCTTCAGGTTGTTCGCCAGCTTCATGATCTCTTCGTCGTCGAACTGGTCCAGGTCTTCCGGACGGCCGTTCTCGTTGTAGACGGTGGTCAGGAACTTGCGCATCTCTTCGACCTTGATCTGCTGCTGCAGCATCTCGCCGATACGGATACCCAGGCCCTTGGCGGCCCAACCCAGGTGGGTCTCGAGAATCTGACCCACGTTCATACGGGAAGGCACACCCAGCGGGTTCAGCACCACGTCGGCCGGCGTACCGTCGGCCATGTATGGCATGTCTTCCACCGGCACGATACGGGAAACCACACCCTTGTTACCGTGGCGACCCGCCATCTTGTCGCCCGACTGCAGGCGGCGCTTGACGGCCAGATACACTTTGACCATCTTCTGCACGCCAGGTTGCAGCTCGTCGCCCTGGGTCAGTTTCTTGCGCTTCTCTTCGAAGGCCAGGTCGAACTGGTGGCGCTTCTCGTTGATCGATTCCTTGATCGCTTCCAGCGCGGTAGCAGCGGCGTCGTCCGCAGGGCGGATGTCGAACCAGTGGTACTTGTCCAGATCGGCCAGGTATTCCTTGGTGATCTTGGCGCCCTTGGCCAGCTTCTTCGGACCGCCGTTGACCACTTGGCCGATCAGCATTTTTTCCAGACGCTGGAAGGCATCGCCCTCCACAATACGCATCTGGTCGTTCAGGTCCAGGCGGAAACGCTTCAGTTCATCGTCGATGATCTGTTGCGCGCGCTTGTCGCGAACGATGCCTTCACGGGTGAAGACCTGCACGTCGATGACGGTGCCGATCATGCCCGATGGCACGCGCAGCGAGGTGTCCTTGACGTCCGATGCCTTCTCGCCGAAGATCGCGCGCAGCAGCTTCTCTTCCGGGGTCAGCTGGGTTTCGCCTTTAGGCGTGACCTTGCCGACCAGGGTGTCGCCCGCTTGCACTTCCGCGCCGATGTAGACGATACCGGACTCATCCAGACGAGCCAGCTGGTTCTCAGCCAGGTTCGAGATGTCGCGGGTGATTTCTTCCGCGCCCAGCTTGGTATCGCGTGCAACAACGCTCAGCTCTTCGATGTGAATCGAGGTGTAGCGGTCGTCCTTGACGACGTTTTCCGAGATCAGGATCGAATCTTCGAAGTTCAGACCATTCCATGGCATGAAGGCCACGGTCATGTTCTGGCCCAGAGCCAGCTCGCCCAGGTCGGTCGATGCGCCGTCGGCGATCACGTCGCGCTTGGCCACGCGGTCGCCCACCTTGACGATAGGACGCTGGTTGATGTTGGTGTTCTGGTTCGAACGGGTGTACTTGATCAGGTTGTAGATGTCGACACCGACTTCGCCGGCGGTGGCTTCGTCATCGTTGACGCGGATCACGACACGGCCCGCGTCGATGTAGTCGACGATACCGCCGCGCAATGCCTGCACGGTGGTGCCCGAGTCGACTGCCACGGTGCGTTCGATGCCGGTACCGACCAGTGCTTTTTCAGGGCGCAGGCAAGGAACCGCCTGGCGCTGCATGTTGGCACCCATCAATGCGCGGTTCGCATCATCGTGTTCGAGGAACGGAATCAGCGATGCCGCCACGGAAACGATCTGGCCAGGCGCCACGTCCATGTACTGGATGCGCTCCGGGGATACCAGGATGGTTTCGCCGGCTTCACGGGCCGATACCAGCTCATCGCTCAGCGTGCCTTCATCGCTGATGGTCGCATTCGCCTGGGCGATGATGTAGCGGCCTTCTTCGATGGCGGACAGGTAGTCGATCTGGTCGGTGATCTTGGAACCCTCGACCTTGCGGTATGGGGTTTCCAGGAAGCCGTATTCGTTCAGGCGGGCGTACAGCGCCAGCGAGTTGATCAGGCCGATGTTCGGGCCTTCAGGCGTTTCGATCGGGCACACGCGGCCGTAGTGGGTCGGGTGCACGTCGCGCACCTCGAAGCCGGCGCGTTCGCGGGTCAGACCGCCAGGTCCCAGGGCCGATACACGGCGTTTGTGCGTGATTTCCGACAGCGGGTTGGTCTGGTCCATAAACTGCGACAGCTGCGACGAACCGAAGAACTCGCGGATTGCGGCCGAGATCGGCTTCGAGTTGATCAGGTCGTGCGGCATCAGGTTGTCGGCTTCGGCCTGACCCAGACGCTCTTTCACGGCGCGCTCAACGCGCACCAGGCCGGCGCGGAACTGGTTCTCGGCCAGTTCGCCGACGCAACGCACACGGCGGTTACCCAGGTGATCGATATCGTCGACTTCGCCGCGGCCATTGCGCAGTTCCACCAGGATCTTGATCACGGCCAGCACGTCTTCGTTCGACAGGGTCATGGCGCCGGTCAGTTCGTCGCGGCCGATGCGGCGGTTGAACTTCATGCGGCCGACGGCGGACAGGTCGTAGCGGTCGGCGCTGTAGAACAGGCCGTTGAACAGCGCTTCGACGGAGTCTTCCGTTGGCGGTTCGCCAGGACGCATCATGCGGTAGATCGCGACGCGGGCGGCCATCTGGTCGGCGGTGTCGTCGATGCGCAGGGTTTGCGAAATATAGGCGCCCTGGTCCAGGTCGTTGGTGTACAGCGTCTGGATTTCGGAGATGTTGGCTTCGCGCAGGCGGCCCAACACGTCTTCGGTCAGCTCGTCGTTGGCGGACGCGACGACTTCGCCGGTCTCAGGATCGACGATGTTCTTGGCCAGCACGCGGCCCAGCAGGTAGTCTTCCGGCACGGAGATATGCTTGATGCCGTTCGATTCGATGTCGCGCACGTGCTTGGCGTTGATGCGCTTGTCCTTCAGGACCAGCGTCTTGCCTTCCTTGTTGACGATGTCGAAACGCGCGACTTCGCCACGCAGGCGCTCGGCGACGAATTCCATTTCCGCGCCTTCGGAGCGCAGGTTGAAATTGTCGAACACGAAGAAGTTCGCCAGGATCTGCTCGTGCGACATGCCGATCGCCTTCAGCAGTATCGTCACCGGCATCTTGCGGCGGCGGTCGACGCGGAAGAACAGGATGTCTTTCGGGTCGAACTCGAAGTCCAGCCACGAACCGCGGTAAGGAATGATACGCGCGGAGAACAGCAGTTTGCCCGACGAGTGGGTCTTGCCGCGGTCGTGCTCAAAGAACACGCCAGGGGAGCGATGCAGCTGCGAAACGATAACGCGCTCGGTACCGTTGATGACGAACGAACCGGTGGTGGTCATCAGGGGCAGTTCGCCCATGTAGACTTCCTGTTCCTTCATCTCCTTGACGACCGGCTTGGTCGGCGATTCCTTGTCCAGGATCACCAGGCGCACCTTGGCGCGCAGCGGCGACGCGAACGTCAGGCCACGCAGTTGGCATTCCTTGACGTCGAAGGCGGGATCGCCCAGAACGTACGACAGGAATTCGAGACGCGCAAAACCATTGTGCGAAACGATAGGGAAAATCGAGGTAAAGGCCGACTGCAGGCCGTCGTTCTTGCGTGTCGACGGTGCTACGTCTTCTTGCAAGAAACTATGGTAGGACTCGAGCTGGGTAGCCAGCAGGAACGGAACGTGGTGAACGTTGGCGCGCTTCGCGAATGATTTGCGAATGCGTTTCTTCTCAGTAAATGAGTAGTGCATGGACACTCCGTGAGTGACAGAAAGGATAAAAAATTCAGGTTTTGCCAGTGCACTATTAGCCACTTCAGCAACAAGATCGGCTGCATGTCACACAGACGAAACCTGAAACTTCTACCATTTCCAGCTGATGATATAAAAACTGCTTCAAACTGCGGCGTTGGACAAACGCTACAAATACGACGAGGACGACAAAGGAGCCAAAGCCGGATTTCCTCCCTTTCGAAAGGAAATCCGCAGCTTTGGCTCGTGGCGCTAGCTAGCCGCCGTACAACTTGATTACTTCAGGTCGGCCTTGGCGCCAGCTTCTTCCAGCTTTTTCTTAGCGGCTTCAGCGTCAGCTTTCGACAGGGCTTCTTTAACGGTCTTAGGAGCGCCATCAACCACGTCTTTGGCTTCTTTCAGGCCCAGACCGGTGATTTCGCGAACTGCTTTAATAACGCCAACTTTGTTTGCGCCGACTTCGGTCAGAACAACGTTGAACTCGGTTTGCTCTTCAGCAACCGCTGCAGCAGCGCCGCCAGCTGCTGGAGCAGCCATTGCAGCGGCCGAAACGCCGAATTTTTCTTCGAATGCTTTGACCAGTTCGTTCAGGTCCATTACGGACATTTCGCTAACTGCGTTCAGGATGTCGTCTTTGCTAATTGCCATTTGAAACTCCAATAATTTTTTGATTCGTTAATACATCAGATTGGTACTTGAGAAAAAAACCGGCTGCGGCAATTAAGCCGCGGCTGGGGCTTCTTCCGCTGCAGCTGCAGCAGGAGCGCCTTCGGATTTTTTCGCTGCCAGAGCAGCCAGACCACGTGCAAAGCCCGACACCGGAGCCAGCATAACGCCCAACAACTGCGAAATGAGGACTTCACGGCTAGGAATGCTCGCCAACGCTGCAACAGCTGCTTTATCCAGCTGCTTGCCTGCGTAGTTGCCTGCGGTGATGACCAGTTTGTCGTTGGTTTTAGCGAAGTCAGCGATGACTTTAGCTGCTGCAACGGCATCGTCCGAGATCGAGTAGATCAACGGACCGGTCATGCTGTCTGCCAGGCTGGCGAACTGCGTGCCTTCGACGGAGCGACGTGCGAGGGTGTTTTTCAACACTCGCAGGTACACGCCTTGAGCGCGCGCTTTGGCACGAAGTTGCGTCAAGTGAGCAACCTGGATGCCACGATATTCGGCCACGACGATAGTTTGCGCAGTTGCTACTTTTGCGGAAACTTCGGCGACGACGGCCTTTTTGTCATTCAGATTGAGACCCACGGTCAACCTCCTTAAATGATGACGGGCAACTGCCTGCCATCGGTTCGAACAACGGCGTCCGAGGTTTAGGAGTCCAATGGACTACGAAACTTGATCGGGTACACCATCTGCGTTGGGTGAAAAATTCAATTAACCGGTTGCCTGCCTGATGCACCCGGCCCAACGGTCTTTGATTGCCTGGCCGCCTCCCGAAAGAAACGACCAGCCCAAAGAACTGCCCCGCGCCTTTCGGCCCGAGGACTTAATACTTTAAAACTTAAGCAGCCAGGGTAGCCTGGTCAACACGGACGCCAGCGCCCATGGTCGACGACAGCGATACCTTGCGCAGGTATACACCCTTGCTGGTGGCTGGCTTGGCTTTGTTCAGTGCGTCGATCAGGGCAACCAGGTTGCTCTTCAGATCTGCGTCAGCGAACGACTTGCGGCCGATGGTCGCGTGGATGATACCGGCTTTGTCGGTACGGTACTGAACCTGGCCGGCTTTCGCGTTTTTCACGGCGGTAGCGACGTCAGGGGTAACGGTGCCGACTTTCGGGTTAGGCATCAGGCCGCGCGGGCCCAGGATCTGACCCAGGGTACCAACGATACGCATGGTGTCTGGCGAAGCGATGACGATGTCGAAAGGCATGTCGCCGGCTTTGACGCGCTCGGCCAGGTCTTCCATACCGACTACGTCGGCGCCGGCGGCTTTAGCCTGCTCGGCTTTTTCGCCCGAAGCGAACACAGCAACGCGAACGGTCTTGCCGGTGCCGGCTGGCAGCACGACGGAACCGCGAACGACCTGGTCCGACTTCTTAGGATCCACACCCAGCTGTACCGACACGTCGATCGATTCATTGAACTTGGCGGTGGCCAGTTCCTTGATCAGAGCGACAGCGTTGTCGAATGCGTAGGTTTTGGTGCTATCAACTTTGGCTTTGATAGCTTTAGCGCGTTTGGACAGTTTTGCCATGATTACAGACCTTCCACCGTGATGCCCATCGAACGTGCGGAACCAGCGATGGTGCGTACAGCAGCATCCATGTCGGCAGCGGTCAGATCTGGGGTTTTCAATTTAGCGATTTCTTCAGCTTGAGCGCGGGTCAGCTTACCGACTTTGTCGGTATGTGGCTTCGGCGAACCTTTGGTGACGCCCGAGTGCTTCTTGATCAGGTAGGTCGCTGGAGGGGTCTTCATCACGAAGGTGAAGGACTTGTCAGCGAACGCGGTGATCACGACTGGAATCGGCATGCCTGGTTCCATACCTTGGGTCTGCGCGTTGAACGCTTTGCAGAATTCCATGATGTTCAGACCGCGTTGACCCAGAGCTGGACCGATCGGTGGGGATGGGTTTGCTTTACCAGCTGGCACTTGCAGCTTGATAAAACCAATGATTTTCTTTGCCATGATGGCTCCTATCTTGGATATGAGTAGTAGCGCCCCACCATGCGTGTTCTGCAGGGCAGGGCTCCTCTTGCGCCAGATTTGCGGTGGTTTTCACACCGTCGCCCGTTCTGGCGAACGGTGCTGCTTATACTTTTTCGACCTGGCCGAACTCAAGTTCCACCGGAGTGGCGCGACCGAAGATGGTAACCGACACGCGCACTTTGGATTTCTCGTAGTTGACTTCTTCGACATTGCCGTTGAAATCGGTGAACGGGCCATCCTTGATGCGGACTTGCTCGCCCACTTCGTACAGCACTTTCGGCCGCGGCTTCTCGACACCCTCTTGCATCTGCTGCATGATCTTGTCGATCTCGCGCGCTGGAATCGGGGTCGGCTTGTTCGATTTGCCGCCGATGAAGCCGGTCACCTTGTTGGTGTTTTTCACCAAGTGCCACGTTTCGTCGGTCATTTCCATCTCAACCAGCACATAACCCGGGAAGAAACGACGCTCGGTGACGGATTTTTGGCCGTTGCGGACTTCGACCACTTCTTCGGTCGGCACCAGGATCTGGCCAAACTGCTCCTGCATGCCGGCGCGCTCGACGCGCTCCATCAGGGCACGCTGGACACTTTTTTCCATGCCGGAATACGCATGTACAACGTACCAGCGCTTGTTGCTCACCGGTACGCTGATTGGCGCTGCGCCAGCATCTTGCGGCTGATCGTCACCCGGCCCGGGGACGCCCGCCGCGCCATCTTGCACATTTTCGCTCATTATTTTCGTATACCCAGAATGACGTCGTACAACAGGAACTCAAGTGTCTTATCCGTGCCCCACAGGAACAACGCCATCACCAGCACAAAGGCAAACACGATGCCAGTGATCTGGGTAGCTTCGCGACGGGTAGGCCAAACGACCTTTTTCGTTTCGCGTACGGCTTCTTTGGCGAAATTCAGGAATTCACGGCCAGTCGTCGAGGTCCACAAGAGCAGAACGGCAAAAGCCAAACCAGCTACAAGTGCGCCTGCGCGTACGAGAGCTGGTTTGTCTGACAGGTAATAAAACCCGACCACACCTGCGATTGCAACGGCTATTGCCAGAGCAACCTTAATCTTGTCATTCGACGTGCTGACGGTCTGCACGGATTGATTTGACATTTATATTTACTTTCGGTGCCCTGCACCTGAAAACGGTGGCAGGGACGGAGGGCATCGAACCCCCAACCTTCGGTTTTGGAGACCGACGCTCTGCCAATTGAGCTACGTCCCTACGTAAAACTACAAAGGATAACGATTATACCACCAGAGACGCCCCTGGTGGTACGACCACTATTCCTTAGGCGATGATTTTCGCCACAACACCTGCGCCAACGGTACGGCCGCCTTCGCGGATTGCGAAGCGCAGACCTTCTTCCATCGCGATCGGGTTGATCAGCTTGACGGTGATCGACACGTTGTCGCCTGGCATAACCATTTCTTTGTCCGCTGGCAGTTCGATCGAACCGGTCACGTCAGTCGTACGGAAGTAGAACTGTGGACGATAGTTGTTGAAGAACGGGGTGTGACGGCCGCCCTCGTCTTTCGACAGGACATAGATCTCGCCGGTGAAGTGGTTGTGCGGCTTGATCGAACCTGGCTTGGCCAGAACCTGGCCACGCTCCACGTCTTCACGCTTGGTGCCGCGCAGCAGCAGACCGACGTTGTCGCCGGCTTGACCCTGGTCCAGCAGCTTGCGGAACATTTCCACGCCGGTGCAAGTGGTCTTGACGGTATCTTTGATGCCGACGATTTCGATCTCTTCGCCGACCTTGATGATGCCGCGCTCGATACGACCGGTCACAACGGTACCGCGACCCGAGATCGAGAACACGTCTTCCACTGGCATCAGGAAGGCGCCGTCCACTGCGCGCTCTGGCGTAGGGATGTACGAATCCAGCGCATCGGCCAGACGCATGATCGAGTCAACGCCCATTTCGCCTTCTTTGCCGTCCAGCGCCATACGGGCCGAACCCTTGATGATAGGCACGTCGTCGCCCGGGAATTCGTATTTCGACAGCAATTCACGAACTTCCATTTCGACCAGTTCCAGCAGTTCCGCGTCGTCGACCAGGTCGCACTTGTTCAGGAACACGATGATGTATGGAACGCCAACCTGACGGGCCAGCAGGATGTGCTCGCGGGTCTGTGGCATAGGGCCGTCGGCTGCGGAGCAAACCAGGATCGCGCCGTCCATCTGCGCTGCGCCGGTGATCATGTTCTTGATGTAGTCGGCGTGGCCTGGGCAGTCAACGTGAGCGTAGTGACGGCCGGCGGTTTCGTACTCGACGTGCGCGGTGTTGATGGTGATGCCGCGTGCTTTTTCTTCCGGAGCAGCATCGATCTGGTCGTATGCTTTAGCTTCGCCGCCGAATTTCTTCGACAGAACAGTTGCGATCGCAGCGGTCAGGGTGGTCTTGCCGTGGTCGACGTGGCCGATGGTGCCGACGTTAACGTGCGGCTTGGTCCGCTCGAATTTCTCTTTTGCCATTTTAGACTCCTAACGATTTGGTGTGATTGCCTGGGCTCGCGCCCGACTGTCTTGATGATGCTGCGTATGTACTTATATATATGCTGCGGTGCTGCGGATACTGCGAATTCTGGTGCCCTTGACGTGGATTGAACACGTGGCCTCTCCCTTACCAAGGGAGTGCTCTACCACTGAGCTACAAGGGCTTATTGGGTACTGCTCACGATGCCCTGCTTGCGCATCTGCATTGCAACAACACTGGAGCGGGTGAAGGGAATCGAACCCTCGTCGTAAGCTTGGAAGGCTTCTGCTCTACCATTGAGCTACACCCGCGAGGATTGTTCAATTCTTCACTTCTATCACTGCACCACTCAGTCTTCCTGCAACAACTTGGTGGAGGGGGCTGGATTCGAACCAGCGTACTCGAAAGAACAGATTTACAGTCTGTCGCCTTTAACCACTCGGCCACCCCTCCGCGAGGAACCGCAGAGTATGAAGCAATTACCTTGACCTGTCAACCCCGCCTTGCGCTTTTACTGCGTTTTTTCGCGCTGGAAGGATGAACCGTCTGCTTCGGGGCGAGATTTTAACTGCACCTCCTGCAAATGTGCAAGTGTTGTTTTTATGTTGAACGAATTCCTATACAATCGGCTGACCATTGTGACATCTGGAGCCCCGCAGTTGAACAATCGTAGCGGTAGTCTGCGCAGCCTGGTGCTGGCGAACCTGGGCCTGCTGGCCCTTTATTTCGGTACCGGCCGCCTCGGTCTGCTGCTGGCGTTGCCGCCCGGTTATGCTTCCCCCATCTTCTTGCCGGCCGGCATCGCGCTGGCCTGCTGCGTGACCGGCGGCGCCCGCCTGTTGCCGGCCGTCACGCTGGGCGCGCTGGCGATCAACCTGGTCTACCCCGCCCTCAGCCCCACCGGCATCACCTCCGCCGCGCTGCTGGGCGCGCTGGGCGCCGCCGTCGGCGCCACCCTGCAGGCATGGCTGGGCAGCGGCCTGTTCCGCCGCTACATCGATCCCGGCATCGGCTCCGGCCGCGACGTGGTGCGCTTCATCCTGCTGGCCTGCACGGTCACCGTGGTCTGCAGCAGCATCGCGCTGGGCGGCATGGTGCTGGTCGGCATCCTGCGCTGGGACACCGTGATCTTCGACTGGCTGGCCTGGTGGATGGGCGACACCATCGGCATCCTGCTGGCCGCGCCGCTGACGTGGATCGTCGTCGGCCGCCCACGCGCGCTGTGGTCGCGCCGGCGCCTGCTGGTCGGCCTGCCGCTGCTGCTGTCGGCGGCCGCCTTCATCGCCATCTACCTGCAGGCCGACCGCTGGGAAAACAGCCAGCAGCTGCAAACCTTCCGCCTCAAGGCGCAGCAGACCGGCGACCTGCTGCAGGCCCAGTTCAGCGAACACGAACGCTTCGTCTACGCGATGGCCAAGGCCCTCAACGATCCGCGCCGCACACTCAGCGCGGACGACTTCAGCAACCTGGCGCACGGCTACCTGGACCAGCGCCCCGAGCTGCTGTCGATGGCCTGGCTGATGCCGGTGGCCGGCAACGAGCGCGGCGCGTTCGAGGCCTGGGCCCGCGTCCACGTCGCGCCCGACTACGCGATCCGCCAGCGCGACGACGCCGACGCCCTGCGCGTGGCGCCGCCGCGCCAGCGCTATTTCGTCTCCACCTTTGTCGAACCGGCCCCGGCCCGCGCCTACCTGGGGCTGGACTTCCTGTCCGAGGACAGCCGCCGCGCCGCGCTGGAGCGCGCGATCCAGTCCGGCCAGCCCACCGCCACCGCGCCGCTGCAGCTGGCGCGCACGCTGAACGGCCCCGGCTTGCTGTTGATGCAAACTGTCTATCCGAACAACAACCGCCACCAGGCCATCGGCTCGCTGCTGATCTCGATGCAGTTCGGCGCCTTCCTTGACCAGGCGCTGAAGCGCTCCGAGTTCGGCCACTTCCTGCTGCGCTTCGAGGACATGGACGACGACGGCCCGCGCCGCGTGGTGCGCGACAACCTGCGGCGCGCGGTCGAGCCGGACGACTTCCAGCGCCAGCTGCACTTCGGCGGCCGCATCTACGAACTAACCTTGGCGCCGACGCCGCAATACCTGCAGCAGCAGCGCGGCTGGCAAAGCTGGACCGTGCTGACCTGCGGCCTGCTGCTGACCGGTTTGCTGGGCACCCTGATGATGCTGATCAGCGGCGAGCGCGCGCGCATCCAGGCCCAGGTCAAGGACAGCACCTCGCGCCTGCGCGAGCGCGAGGCCAGGCTGCAGGCGATCCTGAACAAGGCGGCCGACGCCATCCTCACCATCGACGGCGACGGCGTGCTGATGTCGGCCAACGCCGCCGCCGGCCGCCTGTTCGGCTACGCGCCGGAAAACATGATCAAGCTGCGGCTGGACCGCCTGCTGCCGGTCGGCGTCGGCGACGCCGCCGGCCTCGACGCGGCCGGCCTGCTGCGCATGATCGCCTGCGGCGTCACCCATGAATACGAGCTGCCCGGCTGGCGCAGCGACGGCAGCGAGTTCCCGCTGGCGATGTCGGTCAGCGAGGTGGAGCTGCCCGACGAGCACCTGTTCGTCGCCATCCTGCACGACCTGACCGAGCAGCAGCTGGCGCAGGAACGCATCCACCGCCTGGCCCACCACGACACGCTGACCGGCCTCGATAACCGGCTGTCGCTGAACCTGCGGCTGGACCAGCTGCTGGCGCAGACGCGCCGCGCCAACGGCAGCGCCGCCGTGCTGTTCATCGACCTCGACCACTTCAAGAAAATCAACGACACCCACGGCCACCAGACCGGCGACCTGCTGCTGGCGGCGGTGGCCCAGCGCCTGCGGGAGCTGATGCGCGAAGTCGACATCATCGCCCGCCTCGGCGGCGACGAATTCATCGTCGTCACCTCCGGCCCGGTCACGCCGGACGAGGCGTCCAACATCGCCGTGCGCATCGTCGACTCGCTGAGCGCGCCGTACCAGCTGCAAGGCAAGGCCGTGCACAGCGGCGCCAGCGTCGGCGTCGCCATGTTCCCGTCCGACGGCGATGACGGCAGCACCCTGCTGCGCCACGCCGACACCGCGATGTACGCGGCCAAGAGCCAGGGCCGCGGCAACTTCCAGTTCTTCTCGGCCGCGATGAACACCGCCACCCACGAGCGCCTGCTGCTGGAGAACCGCCTGTGGCAGGCGCTGGAGCAAAACGAATTCGAGCTGTACCTGCAGCCGCAGGTCGAACTGGCCACGCAGCGCATCATCGGCGCCGAGGCGCTGCTGCGCTGGCACCATCCGGAGCTGGGCATGGTGGGGCCGGACCGCTTCATTCCGATCGCCGAGGAATCGGGCCTGATCCTGCCGCTGGGCGACTGGGTGCTGCAGCGCGCCAGCGGGCTGCTGGCGTCGTGGCGCACGCCGGAGCTGGCCCACCTGCGGCTGGCGGTCAACCTGTCGGCGCGCCAGTGCCACGGCCCCGGCCTGCTGCCGCACCTGGACCGGCTGATCGCCAGCCACGGCATCGCGCCGTCGCTGCTGGAACTGGAGATCACCGAATCGGCCGCGATGCAGGATCCGGAACGCAGCCGCGCGCTGCTGGTCGAGCTGCGTTCGCGCGGCATCAAGGTGGCGATCGACGATTTCGGCACCGGCTATTCGTCGCTGAGCTATCTGAAGCTGTTCGAGATCGACCGCATCAAGATCGACCGCGGCTTCGTCAAGGATATCGAGAGCGATCCGAACGACGCGGTGATCGTCGCCGCCACCATCGCGCTGGCCCATTCGCTGGGCCTGGGCGTGGTGGCCGAGGGCGTGGAGACCGAGGCGCAGCGCGACTTCCTGCGCTCCAAGCAGTGCGACGAGGCGCAGGGCTACCTGTTCGCGCGGCCGATGCCGGTGGCCCAGTTCGAGGCGATGGTGCGCAGCGCGGCTTCGGCCGCCGCGGCGGCCGAGGCCAGCGTCACGCCGGCGTAAGCGCCACCAGCACCTGCCCCTTGAGCGCGCGGATCAGCGAGGTCTCGTCGGGCGGCACGCCTTCCGCCGCCGGCAGCGCGCGGTCGGCGTAGAACAGGCCGAGCTGCACCCCGTTCACCACCAGCGGCAGCACGATGAAGCTGCGCGCGTCGGGCAGCAGCTTGCGGTGCCATTCCGGCAGCAGCGCGCGGATCTTCGGCGCGCTGGCGTCGGCGATCATCAGGTCGGCGTTGTTCTCCATCGCCAGGTGGAACAGGCTGCCGTCGCTGGACACCGGGAACACGAAGCCCGCCTGCAGCTCCGCATGGCGCTCGCCGAACGCCACGCGCGCCCGGTACTGGCCGCTGCGCACGTCCTTCAGGCACACCGCGGCGAAGCGGAAGCCCATGCCGCGGTACAGCGTCTCCAGCACCGCCTGGATGATGTCGTTGACCTTGCCGTGGCCGCCGGCGCGCATCTGCGTCACCTCCTGCACGCCGGCCAGCAGCAGGTCGCGCGCGTTGTATGGCTTGCCGCTGGGGTGGGTGCCCTGCTGCGGCTCGGCCGCGCCCATCGCCGCCTGCGCCAGCACGCTGGGCAGGCCCGCGCCGGGTTCGTCGGGGTCGGCCTGCCCGCCCATCTGCAAACTCTCCAGCAGCCCGTCCATGTCGCGCGCCACGGTGCTGAACAGCAGCGCCAGCCGGTCGGGGTCGAGGTTCAGCGCCGCGCCGTAGCGCTGCGCCAGCGCCCTGCCCTCGTCGCCGTCGGCCGGCAGGCGCCGCGCCAGCAGCCGCGCCGTGTCCATGCTGAACGAGACCACCTGGCGCATCCACTCCTGGCGGCTGGCGGCCGGCTTCTGCGCGCCCGGCGGCAGCGGCGCCAGCGAGCGCACGATCACGTCGGGGATCTTCCATTCGTTGAGGATGGCGGCCGACAGGCTGTCGTAGCTGCAGCCCAGCACCTGCAGCGCGGCCTGCGCCTGCGTCAGCTTGCCGGCCGCCGTCAGCAGCGCGATCTCGCGGAACAGCGCGTGCTCGTGCGAGGCCACCACCAGCGCGCCGATGTTCTTGAACAGCGCGCCGATCGCCGCCTCCTCGGCGCCCTGGTAGACGCTGAGCCGCGCCATTTCGCGGCCGACCAGGCTGGCGCACAGCGCCGCCTCCAGCTCGACCCGCACGCTGTGCGCGTGGCGGCTGTTGGCCAGCGTGTCGACCAGCAGCATGGCCATCGCCGTGGTCTTGACGTTGTCGAAGCCGAGCAGGGAGATCGCGCGCGAGATGGTGGTGACGGCGGTGCCGCCGGCGGCGCGGTAGGTCGGCGTGTTGGCCAGCCGCAGCACCTTCTGCGTCAGCGCCACGTCCGACAGCACGTAATAGGCCAGGCTCTGCGTGCCCTGGTCGTCGGAATCGGCCAGCTGCACCACGCGCGCCACCGACGCGCCCAGCGCAAACATGCCTTCGTCGCCGCTGAGTTTCTTCAGCAGCGCGCCGCGCACCGGCCGCAGTTCGCCGTCATGGGGGGCGGTGGTGGTTGGCATGGCATGATTCGATCTGGCTCAGTCCGGCGTGTGGCCGATGGTCGGATCGCGCTCGATCAGGTCCAGCAGCGCGGCGACGACCTCGGGATCGAACTGCTTGCCGGCGCGGTCCTTAATGTAGGTCATCACTTCGGTGTGCGGCCACGGCTCCTTGTACGGACGCTCGTGCAGCAGCGAGTCGAACACGTCGACCACCGCGACGATGCGCGCCGAGATCGGAATCGCGCGCCCCGCCAGCTGGTTCGGATAGCCGTTGCCGTCAAAGTGCTCGTGGTGGCCGCCGGCGATTTCCGCGCCGTAGGTCAGGTAGCTGACGCCGTCGACCATGTGGGCGGCGCGCTCCAGGATCGACTTGCCGACCGCCGCGTGGGTCTGCATCTCGGCCCGCTCTTCCGGCGTGTGCGGTCCCGGCTTGAGCAGGATGTGGTCCGGCGTGGCGACCTTGCCCACGTCGTGCAGGATGCTGGCCAGGCCTATCATCTCCAGCAGCTGCGGCGTGATCTCGTCGGCATAGACGCCGCGCTCGGCCAGCCGGTTGGCCAGCGACGACGACAGCATCTGCACCCGGCGCACATGGCCGCCGGTGCCGCTGTCGCGGAACTCGGCCAGGTCGGCCAGCGCCACCACGGTGGCCTCCTGCGCCTTGCGCAGCTGGCCGAACATGTACAGGTTGTCGAACGCGGCGGCGATGCGCTGGCAGAACACTTCCAGCAGGTCGCGCTGGATCTGCGCCAGCGGCCATGGCGGCGTGACGGAAATGGCCACCTCGCGGTTTTCCTGCGTGTGGATGAACAGCACGTTGGCCGGGTGGTCGAACTGGCTCTTTTTCTCGGCGAAGGCCTTGGCGATGGTCGGCCACAGCGGGTGCCCGGTCGGCATCAGTTCCGACTCGTTGAGCTGGGCGTAGCCGCCGGTGGCCGCCACCACGGTGGTGACGCCGGTGTCGCCCTGCATCAGGCACAGCACGCCGTCCGAGCCGACGTCGAGGATAGCGCTGACCTGGTTCAGCACGCCGGAGGCGAATTCGCGCAGCGAGTGGATCTGGTACAGGTTGGTGGCGCCGGCCAGGATCTTGCCCAGGCCGATGCGGCTGCGCTCGAGCATGTTCAGGCTTTCGTACGCGCGCAGCGCCGAGATCACCGTGGTGAACAGCTTCTGCGTGGTCAGCTCGGTCTTGGCCTTGTAGTCGTTGATGTCGTATTCGATGATCACGCGCTGCTCGGGCGCCTGGCCCGGCTGGCCGGTGCGCAGCACCACCCGCACGATAGGATTATGCAGTTCCTCGCGGATGCGGCGCGCCAGGATCAGGCCGGCGTCGTCGGTCTCCATCACCACATCCAGCAGCACCAGCGCGATGTCCGGCGTGTCGCGCAGGATGTCGTAGGCTTCGCGGCCGCTGTAGGCCGAGAACAGTTCCAGCTCGCGGCCCTTGAAGCTGACATTGCGCAGCGCCAGGCGGGTGACGGCGTGGACGTCGACGTCGTCGTCGACGATCAGCACCCGCCATAAACGCTGATCCGGGGCGCCCAGACCGGCGACCGGAAGCTCTTCTTCGTCTTCGTCGATCAGCCAGTTGTCGTCTGCGGCGGTGGAATCGGTCATACGGTCTCCTGGTGGGGCGCTAGGCTAATCTTAAGCCTAGCATAATCAGATTCCCCCCCTGTGACAACCCCCATCGGAAACGATAGCAACAGAGGTGCGCGTTTTTACAATACGCGACTTTTCCAGGCTCGTCATCGCCTGCCGACTCTGATACTCTTGATACGCCATTTGTAAGGATCGCGGCGCCGCGGACGACTGATGCAGGCAACGCGGGGATCAACATTTCAAGGACAATAACAGGGAGCGTTCGTCATGCAAGAAAATGCCTCGGATATCGCCGGCAGGGAGTTCCTGGCCTTCACCCTCGGCTCCGAAGAATACGGCATCGATATCCTCAAGGTGCAGGAGATCCGCGGCTACGAAGCGGTGACCCGCATCGCCAACGCGCCGGAGTTCATCAAGGGCGTGATCAACCTGCGCGGCATCATCATCCCGGTGGTCGACATGCGCATCAAGTTCAACCTCGGCGCGCCGGTGTACGACCAGTTCACCGTCGTCATCATCCTCAACATCAACGGCCGCGTGGTCGGCATGGTGGTCGATTCGGTTTCCGACGTCACCACCTTGACACCGGAGCAGGTCAAGCCGGCGCCGGAGATGGGCACCGCCTTCAGTTCCGACTACATGATCGGGCTGGGCACCATCGACGAACGCATGCTCATCCTGGTCAACATCGACAAGCTGATGTCCAGCGAAGAGATGGGCCTGATGGATGTCGCCGCCACCTGAACCACACCTCAATTAGGCAATCATGAACCTGACCGACTACAAGATAAAAACCCGTCTCAGCGCCGGCTTCGGCCTGATGGTCCTGCTGATGCTGATCATGATCGCGACGGCGATCGGCCGCTTCGGCTCCATCAGCAGCAGCACCAAGGGCATCGTCGAACGCGACTGGCCCAGCGCCTCGGCCGCCTCCGTCATCGACAGCGCCGCGCGCGAGGACGCGCGCCGCGTGCTGGCCCTGTTCGTCGTCACCGACAAGGCGCTGCGCGCCAAGAGCTACGAGCGGATCGACCAGGACAAGAAGACCATCGACGCCGCGCTGGCCACGCTGGCCGCGCTGACCGACACGCCGGAGGAAAAGGCGCTGCTGGCGAAAATCCAGGCCGCGCGCGCCGCCTACAGCGTGTCGTTCCTGAAGGTGGCCGACATGGTCGAGGCGGACGACAGGGACAAGGCCGCCGAGCTGATGAACAAGGAAACCTTCCCCGACCTGGACGCGCTGCTGGAACTGACCAGCGCCATGGTCAAGCAGCAGAAGGCCGACATCGAGGACGGCGGCAAGGTCGCCACCGGCCACATCGATTTTTCGCGCAACATGATGATCGTCATGGGCGTGGTCGCGCTGATCGCCTCGGCCGCCCTGGCGCTGTGGATCACCGCCTCGATCACCGGCCCGCTGGAGGAGGCGGTCGACATCGCCAAGTCGGTCGCCGCCGGCGACCTGACCACCCGCATCGAGGTGCACTCGCAGGACGAGACCGGCGAGCTGCTGACCGCGCTCAAGCACATGAACGACAGCCTGGCTTCCACCGTGCACGAAGTGCGGCGCAGCACCAGCACCATCAGCCAGGCCTCGGGCGAGATCGCCACCGGCAACATGGACCTGTCCGGCCGCACCGAATCGCAGGCCAGCTCGCTGGAGGAAACCGCCTCGTCGATGGAACAGCTGACGTCGACCGTCAAGCAGAACGCCGACAACGCGCGCCAGGCCAACCAGCTCGTGATCTCGGCGTCGTCGGTGGCCACGCGCGGCGGCGAGCTGGTGGCGCAGGTGGTCGACACCATGGGGTCGATCAAGGCCAGCTCCAGCAAGATCGTCGACATCATCGGCGTCATCGACGGCATCGCCTTCCAGACCAACATCCTGGCGCTCAACGCCGCCGTTGAAGCGGCGCGCGCCGGCGAACAGGGACGCGGCTTCGCGGTGGTGGCATCCGAGGTGCGCAGCCTGGCGCAGCGCTCGGCCACGGCGGCCAAGGAGATCAAGGTGCTGATCGACGATTCGGTGGAAAAGGTCGACGGCGGCAGCGCGGTGGTCGACGAGGCCGGCCAGACCATGGGCCTGATCGTCACGTCGGTACAGCAGGTGGCCGACATCATGGCGGAGATCACCTCGGCCAGCAACGAGCAAAGCCTGGGCATCGAGCAGGTCAACGAAGCGATTTCGCAGATGGACGAAATGACGCAGCAGAACGCCGCGCTGGTCGAGCAGGCCGCCGCTGCCGCGCAAAGCATGCAGGACGAGGCGGCCACGCTGTCGGCCTCGGTCAGCGTCTTCAAACTGAGCGGCGGCCCGGCCGTGGCCGCACCGCGTCCGGCGGTCAAGGCGGCGCGGCCGGCGCCGGCCAAGGCTGCCGCGCCGCGGCTGACGGCGGCCAAGGCTGCGGCAAAACCAGCCGCGGCACCAGCGGCAAAGGCAGCGGCCAGGCCGGCAGCCAAGCCGAAGGAAGAACTGGACGGGGGCTGGGAAGAGTTCTGAAGACCCGGTTCTGAAGACTTAGTTGTTGACCGGCGCCGGCGCCGCTGCCTCGGCGCCGGCGGCCGCCGTCCGGCTCGATTGCGGTCCGGCCGGCGCGCAGCCGCTCTGGTTGGCGCCGATATCGATGTTCTGGTAGCGGATTTCGTATTTGCCGTTGGCCAGCTTGTCCACCACCAGCTTGTCGTGCGCCTGCACATAGGCGTAGCGCACATTGGCGTGGCGCTCGGTGTCGTAGACCTTGATGAACACCGACGAGGCATTGCCGGCGTTGTCGAGCGTCAGCTGCATGTCCTCGCCCCGGTTGCTGACCGGGAAGCCGGTCATGTAGCCCGACTGCGTCGGCCACGGCTCGCCGTTCGGCGCGACCAGGGTCTGCGCTTCGGCGTCGCAATCGGCGCCGGCGCTCGGCAATATCACCTGCGACAAAGCCAGCACCTTGATCGGCGCCGGCTTGGCGCCGTTCGCTTCCGGATAATACGGCCGCGTCGTCGCCCAGGCCTCGCGCAGCTCGCTCTTGGCGTCGGGCTTGACGGCGCGCTCCTCGGGCTTGGCCGGGGCGTCGTCGTCCTTGCCAGCCTTGCCGCCCCAGGCCGCCGCCAGCGCGGACGACAGCAGGTGCTGATCGGAAACCATGGTCGCGCCGCCGGCCCAGCCCAGCGCCAGGCAGGCCGCCAGGCTGCCCCACAGCCGCCAGCCGCCGAGGCGCCGGGTGTGCTGCACCTCGCTGACATGCTCCGGGCCCCAGGCGCGTTCGGGCGCGTCGTGGCGATGCTTGTCGCCGCCGCGGCCATCCTCGTGGCGGGTGCTCTCCAGCCACTCGATCTCCCACTCCTCGGCGGCGATCCACTCGTCGTGTTCCTTGCGGCGCTGGGCGTCGGACAGGGTGTCGTAGGCGCTGTTAAGAATAGCCATGATGCGCGCAGCCTTCTCATCCCCCGGATTTTTGTCCGGGTGGTATTTTTGGCTGAGCGCCTTGTAGGCGGCACGTATGACTTCCTGCGGCGCCATGCGCGACACCTTCAGGTTGTCATAGTGTGTGTGTATCTTTCCCATCATTCCTAATTGTTTGCCGGCGAGCGCGCGTCATTCATCATATCCGATCTCGCGCCCGCCAACCCGGCGAACTGCTGCGGAAAACGCTTGCTATTCTGCCTATTGTGCCATTCTATCTACAAACGGTGGGTACGGTCGTGGGCGGTAATGGCGTCCGGCAAGATGACGTTCTTGCCGATCACCAATACCTTGAACAGCTCGCCCATCTCGGCCGGCGACAGCAGTTTTTGCAGCGCGCCGGCCTGCGGCAGGTAGGCCATGGTGTCGGACGGGTCGGTGCGCAGCAGCAGCTCGCCGGCACCGGCGCCGATCAGGAAGCCGGCCTGGTTCATATAGCCCAGCACCTCGACGCCGGCCTCCTGCGCCGCCAGCGCCATCGCGGTGAAATCGACATGGGCGGTGATGTCCTGCAGGCCGGGGTAATAAAACGGGTCGGCGTGCGCGTGGTGGCGGTAGTGGCACATCAGCGTGCCGGCCGCGCGCTGGCCGAAATAATATTCGTGCGCCGGGAAGCCGTAATCGAACAGCATGGCGGCGTTGGCGCGGCCGTTGCGCAGCATGCGCGAGAGCGTCGCCATGAAGCCGCAGGCCACGCCATGCACTTCGGTCACGTAACCGACCGGCAGGCTGTCATGTTCGGCGATCTGCAGCGCGATCTGCGCCTGCAGCTCCTCGCCGGCCGGCGCCTCCAGGTAGGCGAAGCGGCCGTCGCGCACCGTCACGCGCAGCTCCTGCCAGCCGTCCGGGTGCTTGGTGACCAGGTGGACCGGCATCGCGTCGAGCACCTCGTTGCCGACCACCACGCCGTCGAAGGCGTCCGGGAACTCGTCCAGCCACACCACCTGCGCAAAGCCGCGCAGCTTTTCCTGCTGGCGCATGCGCAGCTCGCCCGACAGCTCGACGATGAAATAGCGCTCGACGTGCACGCCGGCGGTGGCCATCTCGGTCAGGATGTCGAACGCCAGCTTGCCGGTGCCGGCGCCGAATTCGAGGATGTTCGGCGCGCTTTGGGCGATAATAGCGGCTGCGACCTGTGCCAGGGCGGCGCCGAACAGCGGCGTGAGCTCGGGCGCGGTTGTAAAATCGCCATCTTTGCCCAGCTTGGCGGAGCCGCCGCTGTAATAACCCAGGTCGGGGGCGTACAGCGCCAGTTCCATATAGCGGGCGAAGGAGATGGCACCGTCGTTGCGCTCGATTTCGGCGGCGATCAGGTGCTGCAGGGCGTGGGACGCGGCCAGCGCGTCACTGGAAGGTACGGGTAGGGACATAACCGGCATTGTAGCGAATCGGCGCGCGTCGCCGCCAGAACCACTCATTTTGGACAGCATGATCACAGCACAGGACAATTCATCCGGGGCCGGAACCGCCCTCGTCACCGGCGCCGGGCGCCGCATCGGCCGCGCCATCGCGCTCGGCCTGGCGCGCGCCGGCTGGGACGTGGCGGTGCACTATCGGGCCTCGGAGGCGGAGGCGCGCCAGGTGGCGGCGGAGATCGCCGCGCTGGGCCGGCGCGCCGTCGCGCTGCAGTGCGACCTGTCCGACGAGGACGCGGTGCGCGCGCTGCTGCCGCGCGTCATGGCCGCGCTGGGGCCCGTGGGCTGCGTGGTCAACAACGCCTCGCTGTTCGACTACGACAACGCCGCCGACTTCACCGCCGCCCGGCTGGACGCCCACATGCGCGCCAACGTCGCCGCGCCGGTGCTGCTGGCGCAGGCGCTGCACGCGGCCACGCCGGCCGGCGCGCAAACCGTCGTCATCAACCTGCTCGACCAAAAACTGTACAATCTCAATCCTGATTTTTTGTCGTACACCCTGTCCAAGGCGGCCCTGCACACCGCCACCACGATGCTGGCGCAGCAGCTGGCGCCGACGGTGCGGGTGGTCGGCATCGCGCCCGGCATCACGATGGTGTCCGGCGACCAGACCGAAGCCGGCTTCGCCCAAGCGCACCGGCAAACCCCGCTGGGCCGCTCCAGCACCCCGGAAGATATCGCCGACAGCGTGGTCTACGCCGCCACGGCGCGCGCGCTGACCGGCACCACGCTGCTGGTCGACGGCGGCCAGCACCTGATGGCGCTGCCGCGCGACGTGATGTTTTTGGCCAAATAAATTTAAAATCGAAAGAAGGTTATCCATGCTGTCCGCCCTGATTCACCCGCAACTGAACGACTGCCGCCGCCTGTTCCTGCGCAACTACGAAGTGTTGATCAACATCGGCGTCTACGAGTTCGAGAAAAAGGGCGAGCAGCGCCTGCTGATCAACGTCGACCTGTACATCCCGCTGGCCGTCTCCACCCCGGTCAAGGACCAGCTGGAGGAAGTGGTGGACTACGACTTCATGCGCGACACCATCGCCAAGCTGATGGCGCGCGGCCACGTGCATCTGCAGGAAAGCCTGTGCGACGACATCGTGCACGCCATGCTGGAACACCCGCGCGTGCGCGCGGCCCGCGTGTCGACCATGAAGCCGGACGTGTATCCCGACTGCGAAGGCGTGGGCGTGGAAGTATTCAAAATCAAGGAAAACGTATGAACGCAGTACTGGACAACGTAGCGGCCGCGGCGATCGACAAGCCGGCCGGCAAGTCGGCCGAAAAAATCGCGCTGGAAAACAACAAGCTGCACAAGCGCCTGTGCCGTCTGGTCGGCCAGGCCATCGGCGACTTCAACATGATCGAGCAGGGCGACAAGGTCATGGTCTGCCTGTCGGGCGGCAAGGACAGCTACGCGCTGCTGGACATCCTGATGACGCTGCGCGAGCGCGCGCCGATCGACTTCGAGATCGTCGCCGTCAACCTGGACCAGAAGCAGCCCAACTTCCCCGACCACATCCTGCCGGCCTACCTGAAGCAGCTGGGCATCCCGTTCCACATCGAGAATCAGGACACCTACAGCATCGTCAAGCGCCTGATCCCGGAAGGCAAAACCACCTGCTCGCTGTGCTCGCGCCTGCGCCGCGGCATCCTGTACCGCGTGGCCGATGAACTGGGCTGCAACAAGATCGCGCTGGGCCACCACCGCGACGACATCCTCGAGACCTTCTTCCTGAATATGTTCTTCGGCGGGAAGCTCAAGGGCATGCCGGCCAAGCTGGTGTCGGACGACGGCAAGCACATGGTGATCCGCCCGATGGCCTACGTGAAGGAAGAAGACACCGAGCGCTACGCCGAAGTCAAAGGCTTCCCCATCATCCCGTGCGACCTGTGCGGCTCGCAGGAAAACCTGCAGCGCAAGCAGATCAAGGGCCTGATGCGCGAGTGGGAGAAGAAGCATCCGGGCCGCGTCGAGAACATCTTCTCGGCATTGTCGACGGTGGTGCCGTCGCACCTGATGGACCGCGACCTGTTCGGCTTCAAGGACATCAAGGCCGACGGCCAGGCCAACCCGCTGGGCGACATCGCCTTCGACGAGGAGCCATGCTCGACGCCGGCTACCGTGCCCGGCATCATCCCGCTGCAACAAGGCTGACCAGGCCTTACAACACAAAACGGGCCGAGGCCCGTTTTTTTTGCTTGGTTTTTGACTAGTACTTCTGCGCGGTGCGCATCACCGGGTAGAGGTTGAAGCGCTCATCCCATGACGCATGGCGGCGGGCGAAGAATTCCAGCCGCTTGGCTGGGCTCTTGTTGAACTCCGCGTCGCTGTCGAGCTTTTTCTGGAACTCGGCGCGCAGGGTCGGATCGGCTTCCAGCTGTTCGCGCGCGACGTCCTCGGCCACGTACTCCTCCATGTATTCCTTGCGCTCGAAGGCGTTGTTGAACTCGCCCCAGGCCAGCAGCGAATCGGCGCCGCGCGGCTCCAGCATCGCCATCACCAGGCGCGCCTTCGGCTGCGCGATCGGCACGAACAGCGCGCCCTTGGCCAGGCTGCGGCGCTCGCGCGACCAGTCGCCTTCCACCGCCAGCGACTGGTGGCCTTCGAACGACTGCGCGCCGAATTTGGTCTTGGTCGCGCGGAAGGTTTCGACTTCGGCCGACATCTGGTCCGACGCCACCACCTTGAAGCCGATGCCGTGCTGCGCCAGCTTGGCGCCTACCCATGCGGCATCGGCCGCAGGCACCAGGTAGCCCCCTTGCGGAGCGGCGATCTTCAGGTCGGGCACCACTTCGTCGCGCAGCGGCACGGTCCACATCTGCGGCTTGCTCTCGTCGTAGTGCGTCATCAGACCGCCCGACACTTCCGAGTAGCCGCGCGTGTATTCATAGCCGGGGAACTGGATGGTCTTGACGTTGAAGGTGGTGCGGTAGCTGATCGGGACCTCGGCGCCGGCCATGGCGGCGGCGCGCGCGTCCGCTTCCTGCGTCAGCTTCTGCCATTCCTTGCCGTGCGCGGCCACCTGCGACAGCAACGAGACGATGGTGTTGCGGGTGATGCGCACGCGGGTCGGATAGTCCTTCCACGAGTGGGTCTCGACCAGCATCGCGAAGCGGTTACGCAGCGGGAAGTAGCCGGTGGAGAAGCGCGGCGTGGCCATGCTGTCGACGAAGCCGGAAGCCGGATCGTCGTCCTTGTCGAACGAAATATAGTACGGCTTGGGATCGGAACCCTGCGACTTCAGGTCCGCCATGACAGCGTTCTGCAGCGCCGCGCCGGCGGTCTTCAGCGCCTCGTCGCCGCCGTGCACCGGCTCCACCTGGATCGAGACGTCGGGCTGGAACTTGGCGCCGTCGGTCACGTGCAGGTCGATGTAGGCCAGCGGATCCCAGGCGTTCACCAGCGCCAGCATGGCCTGCATTTCCGGCGCGTCGGCCTTGACGTAGTCGCGGTTCAGGTTGTAGTTCTGCGCCGTGGTGCGCCAGCCCATTTCCACCGGGCCGCGCTGGTTCGGACGGTTCCACTTGCCGAAGCGTTCGTGGCCGTCGACGTTGAACACCGGGACGAACAACAGCACCTGCTTGTCCAATGCGCCCGGCGCCGCCTTGTTTTCCAGCGCCTCGCGCACCGCCAGGAAGCCGGCGTCCTTGCCGTCGATTTCGCCGGCGTGGATGCCGCCCTGTATCAGCATGACCGGGATGCCGCGTTTCTTCGCCTGCTCGGCGGTCAGCGCGCCGGTGCGGGTAACCGCCATCGCCAGCATGGTCCGTCCTTCCGGCGTGCGGCCGAAGCTGAAGCAGCGCACCTGCTTCGGATACGCCTTCTGGAAGCGCGAACACAGGTCGGCGACTTCGTCGTAGCGGCCGGTGTTCTGGAAGCCGGAGCGTTCGGAGATCGTACTCAGTGGCGAGGCAGGAGCGGCGGCGAAGGCGCCGGCGGTGGTGGTGGCAAAGGCAAGCAGTATGGCGGAACGAATCATGGACGGGCTTCCAGCAAGGGTTGAGAGGCCGATGCCTGCACCGGCATCGGAGACCTTGAAAATTATAGTCGGCTTTGTGCGTCAGCGATCGCGGATCGAAATTTCCTTCGCTTCCGGCCGCACCAGCAGCATGCCGCCGGAGATCTGGCGGCTGCGCAGCGCGACCGCCGGGCAGGCTCCGGTGGCGCGATAACTCAGGGCCGCCGCCAGCACGCCTTCGGCCGGATCGCCCAGCGCATGCGCGAGGTCGTCGTCGGCGCGGCAGGTCGGCGCGAAGCCGTCCGCGTAGTCGCCGAAACCCTTGTTGTTCACGCCCTGGAACTGGATGGCGAAATAGGTGGTGCCGCAATTGTCGGCCGGCGTGAAGGCGTACGGCTTGCCGCAAGTCTCGCCGCCGACCAGGTTGACCTCGATATCGACTCCGCGCAGGCTGTTGATCACCGACTCGCTCGCCGAACACGTACCCGGCGTGGTCAGGACGGTCACCCGCTTCAGGCCCAGGTACGGCAGCGCCGTGCCATTCTTGACCGTCGCCGCCGACTTGTAGCCCATCGCCGTGGCCTGGAAATACTGGGGCGGCTGCACTACGGTCTTGTCGTTGTACACGGGCCGTTCGAACACCTTGCCGGCGGTCGGCTGCGGCCCGGCGATCATGTAGGCCAGTTCGGCGGCGATGCTGAGATAGCCACCGCCGTTGTAGCGCATGTCCAGCACCAGGTCGGCGATGCCGGCCTGTTTCAGCGTCGTGAACGCGCTGAACAGCTGTCCCTCCGCCACCGCATTGTGTTCGTTGAACAGCAGGTAGCCGACCTTGCCGGTCGGCGTATCGAGCAGTTTGACGTTTTGTACCGGCGGCTTCGCCAGCTGCACCGACGTCATCGCAACGCTGATCTGGACGCCGGCGCGGTTCAATATGAACTGGTGCGTTTCGCCGGCCTTGGCCGGGAACAATCCGGCGTTGGGCATCGCCAGGCCGGCCGCGCTGGAATCGGCGATGGCCACGCCATCGACCGATACCAGGTTGTCGCCGCGCCGCAGGCCGGCCGCGGCCCCGGGCGAATCCGGATGCACCATGGTCAGCCTCCACACGCGCGGTGCCGCCGGATCCGCGTTGCGCACCCAGGTCAGGCCGTATCCCAGTTCGGTGCCGGCATTGGACAGCGCTTCCCATACAGGCGTCGGGTAGGTGAAGTGGAAGCGATCCTTGAGGCGGCCGGAGGCCGTCACCACCGGCGTTTTCAGTACCGCGAAATAATCGACCGCGCGGCGGTAGTCTTCCAGCCGCAGATTGGTGGGAATCTCCTTGTACCAGAGATAGGTGGCGTCAAAGAAGGAGCGCAGCCATTTCATTTCGTCGTACAGCGTGCCCTGTACGTCATCGCTGCCCGGCTGGGGATTTTCGCAGTGCGCCTTCAGCGTGATCCAGTCTGGCGGATGGTCGGGATCGATCAGCGGGGGCTCGACCGGAGGCGTAACGGGAGACGTGACTGGAGGCGTCACCGGTGGAGGTTCGACCGGTGGCGTCACCGGCGGCTCGGCAGGTTCCACCGGACCACCCGGCGCGACAGGCCGGGAGTCCCCGCCGCAGCCGCTCAAGACGGTCGACAGGATCGCAACGGCGACCAAAGCAGGATGCATTTTCATCGCTGAATTATAGTGCGTACGGCGCCGCCTCATGCTTTATTGCAATGTCTTTTACAATTCTCAAGTTTGCAAGTCCGGATCGCCGCGGAACAGGCCCGCCAGCCAGTCGGCGAACACGCGCAAACGCGGCGACGCCATGCGGCCCTGCGGATACACCAGCGAGATCGGCATCGGCGCCGGCAGCGTTGCGCCCAGCACCTCGACCAGCGCGCCGCTGGCCAGGTGGTCGCGCACCTGGTAGCGCGCCGCCTGGATTAGGCCCATGCCCTGCAGGGCGCAGATGATATAGGCCTCCGGGTCGGTGACGGCGATCGCGCCGCGGATATCGGCAATGACGACACGG
Source organism: Duganella sp. Dugasp56 (assembly GCF_047304105.1). Classification (NCBI taxonomy): domain Bacteria; kingdom Pseudomonadati; phylum Pseudomonadota; class Betaproteobacteria; order Burkholderiales; family Oxalobacteraceae; genus Duganella; species Duganella sp. Dugasp56. The sequence goes on along the minus strand of NZ_JBGLYQ010000013.1, from coordinate 34,857 downwards.
CCGTCGACCATGTAGTCCCAGTCGAAAGGCCGGCCGGTGCGGCCAGAAAAATGCATGATGCCGCGATGCGCGCGCAAGTCGTCCGGCGTTTGCGGCACGCCGTGGCGCGCCAGGTAGTCCGGCGCGGCGCAGGTCAGGAAGCGCATGCTGCCCAGGCGCCGCGCGACCAGCGCCGAATCCTGCAGCTCGCCCACGCGCAGCGTGCAGTCCAAGCCCTCCTGCGTCACGTCGGCCAGGCGCTCGGTCAGGCTGACGACCAGGTCGATATCGGGATACTCGCGGCAGAAGCCGGCGATGTGCGGCATCACCAGCAGGCGGCCGACGGCGCCCGGCAGTTCGACCCGCAGCCGTCCCTTGGGCCGGTTGGCGGCCTGGCCGCGAAACGTGTCCTCGGCCGCTTCCACCGCCTGCAGGATGTCCAGGCATTTCTGGAAGTAGTCGGCGCCGTCCGGCGTCAGCGACAGCCGGCGCGTGGTCCGCTGCAGCAGCTGGACGCCGAGGAAGGCTTCCAGGTTTTTCATCGTGGCCGTCAGCGCGGCGCGCGGCAGGTCCAGCGTCTCGGCCGCCTTGGTGAAGCTGTTCGCCTCCACAATGCGGACGAAAGTCTGCATGGCTTTCAATCTGTCCATTGTTCACATAATGTGAAAAGTATAGGGCCATTATGCCCTAATTATCTTTGCCCCGCTTTTGCCTAGAATTTGCTCATCCCATCCCACTTGAGGAATCAACATGAGCAATACCGCAAAAGACGACATCAGCCCCGGCATGGTGCTGCTGCTGGCCGCGGCGACGGGGCTGATCGTCGCCAATTTGTACTACGCGCAAACGCTGGTCGGGCCGATCAGCGCCGCCACCGGCTTGTCGGCCCAGGCGGCCGGCCTGATCGTCACGCTGACCCAGATCGGCTACACCCTCGGCCTGCTGTTCGTGGTGCCGCTGGGCGACCTGCTGGAAAACCGCCGCCTGATCGTCGGCGGCCTGCTGTTCACGTCCGCCATGCTGGTGCTGGCCGCGTTCAGCACCAGCGCCTGGATGTTCCTGACCGCCGCGCTGGGCATCGGCCTGGGCTCCGTTGCGGCGCAGATCATCGTGCCGTTCGCGGCGCATCTGTCGAAGGAGGCCACGCGCGGCCACACGGTCGGCAAAGTGGTCAGCGGCCTGCTGCTGGGGATCATGCTGGCCCGCCCCGCCGCCAGCCTGATCGCGGACTGGTCCAACTGGCATGTGGTGTTCGGCGGCGCCGCCGTGGTCGTGCTGGCGGTGGCGCTGGTGCTGCGCGCCAAGCTGCCGGTGCGCATGCCGGCGTCGAAGATCTCGTATCCCGCGCTGATGGCCTCCCTCTGGCACCTGTTCCTGCGCACGCCGCTGCTGCGCCGCCGCGCCGCCTATCACGCCGGCCTGTTCGGCTCCTTCAGCCTGTTCTGGACCGTTACGCCGCTGATGCTGGCCGGACCGCAGTTCCACCTGTCGCAAACCGGCATCGCGATTTTCGCGCTGGTCGGCATGGCCGGCGCGGTGGCGTCGCCCATCGCCGGCCGCCTGGCCGACGCCGGCCACACGCTGATGGCCACCGCCGCCGCGCTGGCGCTGGGCGTGACCGGCTTCGCCTTGCCACTGGTGGCGCCGCAGGTTCCGGAGCTGCGCCACGTCGCGCTGGGCATCCTGGTGATCGCGTCCATCGTGCTGGACATGGGCGTGGCGGCCAACCTGGTGCTGGGCCAGCGCGCCATCTTCTCGCTGGGCGCGGAAGTGCGCAGCCGCTTGAACGGCGTGTACTTCGCGCTGTTCTTCGCCGGCGGCGCGCTCGGCTCCGCGCTGGGCGGCTGGATGTTCGCGACGCACGGCTGGCACGCCGCGCTGCTGACCGGCATGGCCTTCAACGGCGCAGCCCTGCTCTACTGGCTGACGGAATACGCCGGCCGCACAGCTGCGCTGCGCACGCCGGCGTGAGGCAGGAGCGGCTCACACCGAGCCGACCTCGCCGCCGTCCATCCGCACCGCGGCGCCGGTCATCCAGCGAGCGGCCGGCGATACCAGGAAGGCGATCAAATCCCCCACTTCTTCCGGCTGCCCGAGACGGCTGATGCCCGCCTCGGCGGCGTAGCGCAGCATGCCGTCTTCCAGCGTCAGGCCGCGCGCTTGCGCGTATTTGACCAGCATCGCCCGGCGCCTGTCGGTGAGCACCGGCCCCGGAAGCACGCTGTTGACCTGCACGCCGTCGACGACGCCGCGCTCGGAAAATGCCTTGGCCAGCGCGTTGACCGCGGCATTGACGGTGCCCACCGCGGCCATTGCCGCTTTGGGCGCCAGTGCCGTGGCGCCGGAGGTCAGCACCACCGCGCCGCGCGACTGCTTCAGCGCGTCCCACGCCGCGATGGTGAGGCGGCGCGCGCCGTGGAGTTTCAGCGCCAGTCCGTCGTCCCATTCCTCGTCGCTCATCGAGAACAGGTCGGCCGGCGCCACCGCCCCGGCCACGTTGACCAGCGCGTCGACGCGACCGAAACGCTCCAGCGTGCGGGCGACGACGCGCCGCGCGGCCTCCGGTTCGCGCAGATCCCCGCTCAACACCAGCGCTTCCGCGCCGGCCTCGCGGATGCGCGCCGCCGTTTCCGCCAGCGACTCGGCGCTGCGGGCGACGATCGCCACCTGCGCGAAGTCGCGCGCCAGGCGTATCGCCGCGGCCCGTCCTATGCCCCGGCTGGCGCCGGTGACGATCACGGTGGCGGCGCTCATGCGCACGCCTCGGCGACGGCCAGCGTGTCGATGTACTGGCGGAAGCTGGCGATGCGGCCATCGACCACCGTCCATACGTGGGCATAGCGCGCCTCGGCGCTTTTCCCGGTGGCGCCGTGCACGCCGTTGAACACGCCCAGCGACACCACGGCGGCGCCCTGCGCGATGAATTCGGTCGGCACGAAAGCCACCTCGCGCCACTCCTTCATCATCGGCATCAGCACACCTTCGGCGACTTTTTGCGGGCCGCGCCCTTCCGCCTTGTATTGCCACATCGTGGTCCACTCGATGTCGTCGGCCATCAGGGCCAGCGCGCGCGGCGCCTGTTCAGCCGCCAGCGCCGCATAAAAGTCGCGAATGATTTCAATATTGTCTTTCATGGTGTGGCCTCCGTTTATTTGGTCAGGAATTCGATGATCGCGGCGCCGATCTCGCCGGCATGGGTCTCCAGCGCGAAGTGGCCGGTGTCGAAGAAGCGGACATCTGCATTGGGCACATCGCGCGCAAACGCCTGGGCGCCGGCCGGCAGGAAGAACGGATCGTTCTTGCCCCATACCGCCAGCAGGGCCGGCTGGTGCGCGCGCAGGTAATCGTGGAAGGCGGGATACAGCGCGACATTGCTTGCATAGTCCAGGAACAGGTCCAGCTGCACCTCGTCCGCTCCTGGGCGGGCCAGGTAGTGATCATCGAGCGCCATGCCGTCCGGCGAAACAAGCGATGGATCGGCCACCCCGTGGGTGTACTGGAACACGGTGGTCTGCGGCGTCAGCATGGCGCGCAGGGCGTTGCGGTTCTCCGCGCTGGGGTCGCGCCAGTACGCCTGAATCGGATTCCAGCCTGCACTCAGTCCCTCCTCATAGGCGTTGCCGTTCTGCGAAATGATGGCGCCGATCCGCTCCGGATGTTTCATCGCCAGGCGCCAGCCGACCGGCGCGCCGTAGTCGAACACGTACATCGCAAAACGCGTCAGTCCCACTTTTTCGGTAAAGCGGTCGATCACGCCGGCCAGCGCGTCGAAGGTGTAGTGGAAGGCGTCGCGGCCCGGCAGGTCCGTGCGGCCGAAACCCGGCAGGTCCGGCGCCACCACGCGGAAGTGCGGCGACAACAGCGGAATCAGATCGCGGAACATGTGGCTGGAGCTGGGAAAGCCGTGCAGCAGAAGAATGGCGGGCGCATCGGCCGGACCGGCTTCGCGATAAAAAACGTTCAGGCCGTCGATGTCGACGGTGCGGTTGTGGACTGGATTCATGGTTGGCTCCTTAAATTTAGTAACCCGTTAAAATGCTAAATACAGGTTACTATCGCCAAAAGTAACTTGTCAAGCGCTTTTTATCAGGTTATATTTGAGCCATAGAACGCACTTTGGGAAAACTGGAATGACGAACACCCGCCCTGCCGCCATGTTCCTGGCCGATGCGCCTGGTCTCGACTTTTTGAATTCAGTCGCCAAGCCCACCGGCAAGCAGGTCGAATGGCTGGCGAACGGAGAAGATTTGCTGTCGTGGCTGGAGCAGGCGCGCTTGCTGCCGCCAGAGACGGCGGCGTGGATGCGCGCCAATGCCGCGCCGGCCGAACTGGATCGGGTGGCCTCGCAGGCGCGCGAGTTGCGCGAATGGTTTCGCGAGTTTGTGTACCGCCACAAGGGCGGCATGCTGGCCAAAAGCGCGCTGCTGGAACTGGCGCCGCTGAACGCCTTGCTGGAGAAGGACGAGACCTATCGCCTCATCGGCATACGCGAAGATGCGCCGTCCGGCGGCGAGACGGCAGACGAACCGGTGTCCGGCCTGGCCAGGACGACGCTGCGCCGCTGGCGCTCACCGGCGACGCTGCTGGCGCCGATCGCCGATGCGATGGCGGACCTGGTCTGCTCCGCCGATTTCACGCAAGTGAAAAAGTGCGAGTCGGCCACCTGCACGCTGCTGTTCCACGACCGCACCCAGGGCCACGCGCGCCGCTGGTGCAGCATGGCGATCTGCGGCAACCGCGCCAAGCAGGCGGCGTATCGCGCCCGCATGAAACAGCAAGCCGCATAAGAACTGCGCGGGGTCTTTTTTGTGGTCTAATCTTCTGAGACGCTTGGCACGGCCCGGCATTTTTCAAGTTTCTCAAGGAGAGTCTGATGACCACACCCATCGCGGCCGGCCCCAAATGGGGCATGGCGATCGACCTTGAGCGCTGCATCGGCTGCCATGCCTGTTCGGTGGCGTGCAAGGTGGAGAACTCGGTCTCGCTCGGCCACTTCCGCACCAAGGTGTACTACTACGATTACGCCGCGGTCAATCCCTACAACCATCAGCCGACAACCCGGCGCGCCTTCCTGCCGACGCTGTGCATGCAGTGCGAGGACGCGCCCTGCCTCAAGGCGTGTCCGAACGATGCGATCGCGCGCGGCGCCGACGGGATCGTCCGCATCGACGACGCCGCCTGCGACCGCAGCCGCGACTGCATCAAGGCCTGCCCCTACGGCGCCATCCACATCGATCCGGTCGCCGAAGTGGCCGACAAGTGCGACTTCTGTTCGCACCGGCTGGCGGCCGACATGGCGCCGGCCTGCGTCGAAGCGTGCCCGGCCGACGTGTTCGCGTTTGGCGACCTGAACGATCCGTCCAGCAAGATCAACCAGTTCCACGCCGTACACCGCCAGCAGGTGGCGGCGCTCAAGCCGGAGGAAAACACCCGGCCGCTGGTGCAGTACCGCGGCCTGGGCGGCGTGGTGCCGCGCGCGATGGAGCACAAGGTGCCCAAGGGCCGCAGCCACGATCCGTTCTCGTACGAGATCGACACCTGGGACCAGCTGAAGCCGGCGTTCTCGCCGGCGCCGCCGGTGGCCGGCAAAACCCGGGGAGAATGAGCATGGACCGTCGAGGATTTATCCGGAGCGGCATCGGCTCGATGGCCGGCCTGGGCCTGGGAGAGACCATCCTGCTGACGCCGAACGCCGCCGGCGCGCTGAACTACCGGCCGCTGGCCGACGGCGCCCGGCGCAAGGTTAAGAACGACTACCGCACCGCCCGGCGCACGACCAGCGTGTGCCTGAACTGCTCGACCGTCTGCGGCATCGAAGCCTTCGTGCAGGACAACAAGGTCATCAAGATCCGCGGCAATCCACTCGATCCCAACATGGGCAGCTACATGACCTGCGCCAAGGGGCAGTCGGGACCGACCATCAACGACTATCCGGAACGGCTGCTTTACCCGCTCAAGCGCGCCGGCGCGCGCGGCGCCGGCCTTTGGCAGCGCATCAGCTGGGAACAGGCGTACACCGAGGTGGCCGAACGCATCAAGGCCAGCATCGCCAGCGGCCATCCGGAACGGGTCGCGCTGCACCAGGGCCGGTCCCGCATCGACGCCGAGATCAACCGCTTCCTCAGCGCGATCGGCACGCCGGTCCAGCTGAACCACCGGGCGCTGTGCTCGTCCAACAAGCGCGCGGCCAACTACGTCTCGCTCGGCGAGACGGACTGGGAATCGATCGACGCCGAGCGTTGCCGCTACTTCCTCAATTTCGGCGCCAACTTCTACGAGGCGCATCAAGGCGGCCTGCATCTGGTGAGCCGGGTGGTCAAGGCCCGCTTCGATCACGGCGCCAAGCTGGTGACGTTCGACGTGCGCCTGTCCAACACCGCAGGCCGCAGCGACGAATGGCATCAACCGTTTCCCGGCACCGACGGTGCGGTGGCGCTGGCGATGGCGCACGTGATCGTGCGCGAGAACGAGATCGATCACGAGTTCATCGCCAATTTCGTCCAGCCCGGACTGGCCACCATCCGCGACTGGCTGGCGCCGTGCACGCCGGCGTGGGCGGCGGGGCTGTCGGGCATCGCGGCACGCGACATCGAGCGCCTGGCGCTGGAGTTCGCGCGCAAGCGGCCGGCGGTGGCGGCCTTCACCAACCGCGGCGCCGGCGCCCACTACAACGGCTTCAACGCGGAGCGGGCGGTCATCATGCTCAATGCGCTGGTCGGCTCGATCGCCCGGCCTGGCGGCTACTGCTACGGCCTGGAGGAAAAGCTGTCGATCAGCCGCTATCCACAACCGCTGCCGCTGCCGCCGGCGTCGAAGATCCGCACCGATCTGGAGGATCCGCCCGAGTGGCCGCTGGCCAACCGCTGGCAGAAGATGAAGGTCGGACAGGTGGTGTACGACTATCTGCGCCAGGGGCGCGCCAAATTGGACGTCTACCTCAGCTACACGCTGGCGTCGCCGATGACCTGGCCCGAAGGCCGCAGCACCACGGTCGAGGTGCTGCTCGACGAGAAGCTGATCCCGTTCCACGCCTGCTCCGATGTCGTGTACTCCGAAATGGCCCATTACGCCGACCTGATCCTGCCGGACGCCAGCTACCTCGAACGCTGGGGCATGGACATCCGCAACAACATGGAGCTGCAGCATTTCGTCACGCTGCGCCAGCCGGTCGTGACGCCGCCGGGCGAGGCGCGCAGCTTCGCCGACGTGCTGTTCGAGATCGGCCGCCGGCTCGCTCCCGAGCAGGCGAAATACTTCCAGTTCGGCAGCCACGAAGACTTCGTGCGCATCCAGTGCTCCAAACTGCCCGCCACCGGGCCGGACGGACGACAGTTCAAGGATGGCTTCGAGTACATGAAGCACTACGGCGTGTACGTGGACCGTTCGCAGCCCAAGCCCTACGAAGTGTTCCAGAAGCCGCTGAGCGCCCAGCAGCTTGACGGCAGCCGCGTCGACGCCGCCAGCGGCGTGATCTACCGCACCGGGGACAAGGGCAAGGAGAGCGCGATCGGACTGTCGGCCGGCGGCAAGGCGGTGCGCGGGTTCGCCACGCCGTCGCGCAAGTTTGAAGTGCATGCGCCGGAGGTCGCGCTGGTGGCCGGCACGCTGGGCATTGCGGACGACGGCATGCCCACCTTCGCGCAGGTGCCGTGGCACCGTGATTTGCCGAAGGACCGCTTCATCCTCACCACCTTCAAGTGGAACGTCCATACCCAGGGCCGCACGGCATCGCAGAAATACCTGAGCGAGATCGTGCACGACAACCCGATGTGGATCAACGCGGCCACCGCGAAAAAGCTCGGCCTGAAGAACGGCGACCTGGTCGAGCTGACGACCTACCGGCCGCGATCCGGGGCGGCCAGCCAGCCAGCGCAGCAGGCCTATCGCGGCACAGGGGAAAAAATCGGCTCGGCCCAGCTGCGGGTATTCGTCACGCGCGGCATCCATCCACGCGTGGTGGCGGTATCGAACTCGCTGGGCTGGATCAGCGGCGGCCGCGCAGCCGAAGGGCGCAGCGGACGACGGGTGGAGGTGGCGGCGCATGGCATCGCCCCCGATGCGGCCAAGGCATTCGGCCCCGCGCCGGAGCCGGACGACCTCAATGCAGGAGTCTGGTGGGACAAGAAAAACGGCGGACGCGGCAACGGCGTCAATATCAACGCTTTGCTGCCGATTAACCCGCAACCGCTGGTGGGCATGCAAGCCTGGTTCGACACAGTATGTTCCCTGCGCAAGGTGTGACGCGCGGCGGATAAGAAAACGGCCCCGCGAGGGGCCGTTTTCAGTCGACAGCGATGCGTGTTACGCGGCGTGCGTGTGGCTGTCGGCCGGCGCCGGCGTGGCCGGCTTGCCGAAGGCCGCCAGCAGCGTGGCTTCCTTCGCCTTGGCCGCCTTGAAGTGACGCTCCTTGACGTGGCCGTAGCCGCGGATGTCTTCAGGGATGCTGGCGATGGCCACCGCCTGCGCCAGGTTCTCCGCCGTCAGCTTCGGCAGCAGCGACGACACGGTCTGGCGGTATTCGCCGATCAGTGCGCGTTCCATCTTGCGCTCCGCCGTGTAGCCGAAGATATCCAGCGCGCTGCCGCGCAGGCCCTTGAATTTCGCCAGCACGCCGAACGCCTTCATCATCCACGGACCGAATTCCTGCTTGATCAGCTGGCCCTTGGAATCATGCTTGGCCAGCAGCGGCGGCGCCAGGTGGAACTTCAGCTTGATGTCGCCTTCGAACATGCCGGCGATCTTCTGCTGGAATGCGCCGTCCGTGTACAGGCGGGCGACTTCATACTCGTCCTTGTACGCCATCAGCTTGTAGTAGTAGCGCGCCACGGCTTCGCTCAGGCGGGTGCCCTTGCCCAGCTTGGCCTCTTCCGCGCGGACCTGGTCGACAAACGATTTATACTGTTTAGCATAATTCGCGTCCTGGTAGGCGGTCAGCAGCTCGACGCGCCGGCTGACGATGTCGTCGAGGGTCTGGATGCGCTTGAACTCGATCACTTTCGCGGGCGTGGTCAGCTTGGTGACCGAGCCCAGATCGTGGGCGGCGGTACGGCCCCAGTTGAAGGCGGACTTGTTGAAGCCCACCGACACGCCGTTGAGCTCGATCGCCTTGACGATCGACGCTTCGCTCAGCGGCACATGGCCTTTCTGGAAGGCGTAACCCAGCATGAACATATTGGTGGCGATCGAGTCGCCCATCAGCGCGGTGGCGATCTGGCCGGCATCGACGAAGTCCACCAGCTCGTTGCCGCAGGCGCGCACGATCTCGCCGCGCGAACTGGCGTCAGGGAACTGCCAGTCCGGATTCTTGACGAAGGCTGCGGTCGACGAACCGGTCGAGTTGATCATCGCATGCGTACGGCCCTCGCCCATGCGGGACAAGGCGTCGCGCGAGGCGGTGACGATCAGGTCGCAGCCGATCACCAGGTCCGCGCTGCCGGTGCCGACGCGGGTCGAGTGCAGATCGGCCTGCTTGTCGGCCAGGCGCACGTGCGACATCACCGGACCGCCCTTCTGGGCCAGGCCGCTCATGTCCAGCACGATGGCGCCCTTGCCTTCGACGTGCGCCGCCACGGCCAGGATCTGGCCGACGGTGACCACGCCGGTGCCGCCGATGCCGGTGATCAGGATGCCGTAAGGCGTCTCGGTCGACGGCAGCGTCGGCATCGGCAGGACCGCTTGCGGGCCTTCGCCCACTGCGGCTTTCTTCGGCTTCTTCAGCGCGCCGCCTTCCACCGTCACGAAGCTCGGGCAGAAACCGGTGGTGCACGAGAAGTCCTTGTTGCAGGACGACTGGTTGATCTGGCGCTTGCGGCCCAGGTCCGTTTCCAGCGGCTCCACCGACAGGCAGTTCGACTGCACGGAGCAGTCGCCGCAGCCTTCGCAGACGGCTTCGTTGATGACGGCGCGTTTCGCCGGATCAGGATACTCGTTGCGTTTCCGGCGGCGGCGCTTCTCGGAGGCGCAGGTCTGGTCGTAGATCATCGCCGACACGCCCGGCTTGTCGCGCAGTTCGCGCTGCACGTCCATCAACTCGCTGCGGTGGCGCACGGTGACGCCTTCGGCCCACTTGTAGTCGGACGGGTATTTTTCCGGCTCGTCGGTGACGACGATGATAGGACCCACGCCTTCGGCCGCGATCTGGCGCGAGATCATGCCCGGATCGAGCGGACCGTCGAAGGTCTGGCCGCCGGTCATCGCGACCGCGTCGTTGAACAGGATCTTGTAGGTGATGTTGACCTTGGCCGCCACCGCCGCGCGGATCGCCAGGATCCCGGAGTGGAAGTAGGTGCCGTCGCCCAGGTTGGTGAACACGTGCTTCTCGTTGGTGAACGGCGCCTGGCCTACCCAGGTGACGCCCTCGGCGCCCATGTGGGTGAAGGTCGAGGTCTCGCGGTCCATCCACAGCACCATGTAGTGGCAGCCGATGCCGGCCAGCGCGCGCGAGCCTTCCGGCACCTTGGTCGACGAGTTGTGCGGACAGCCGGAGCAGAAGTACGGCGTGCGGTCTGTGTCCGGGTTGGACTTGGTCGGCAGCGTCTTCAGCGCCAGCTCTTTCGCCTCGAGGAAGGCGACGCGCTCCTGCACCCGCTTGGCCACCGGATGGCCGGCGCAGTAGTGGGCGATGCGCGAGGCGATGGCGCGGGCGATCTGCGCCGGGTTCAGTTCATAGGTGGCCGGCAGCAGCCAGTCGCCGTGGCCGGTCTTGCCCTTGTTGCTCCACTCGCCGGTGTCGTCGAACTTGCCGACCACGCGCGGGCGTTCGCCGTCCGGCAGGTTGTACAGTTCTTCCTTCAGCGCGTATTCGAGGATCTGGCGCTTTTCCTCCACCACCAGGATCTCGTCCAGGCCCTTGGCGAATTCGTGCACGCCGTCCGCTTCCAGCGGCCAGGTCATGCCGATCTTGTACAGGCGGATGCCGATGTCGGCGGCGGCCTGCTCGTCGATGCCCAGGTCGGCCAGCGCCTGGCGCGTGTCCAGGTAGGATTTGCCGGCGGTGATGATGCCGATCTTCGGCTTCGGGCTGTCCCAGATGATTTTATTGAGCTTGTTCGCGCGGCAGTAGGCCAGCGCGGCGTACCACTTGTAGCTGTTCATCCGCACTTCCATATCGAGCACGGTGTCCGGCCAGCGGATATTCAGGCCGCCGGCCGGCAGCTCGAAGTCGGTCGGCAGGTTGATCTGCACGCGGTCCGGGTCGAAGTCCACCACCGCGCCGGATTCGATGATGTCGGTCACGCACTTCATCGACACCCACAGGCCGGTGTAGCGGCTCATGGCCCAGGCGTGCAGGCCGTAGTCGATGTATTCCTGCACCGACGACGGGTACAGCACCGGAATGCCGCAGGCGTTGAGGATGTGGTCCGACTGGTGCGCGGTGGACGAGGACTTGGCGGCGTGGTCGTCGCCGGCCAATACCAGCACGCCGCCGTGCTTGGCGGAGCCGGCGTTGTTGGCGTGCTTGAACACGTCGCCGCAGCGGTCGACGCCGGGGCCCTTGCCGTACCACATGGAGAAGACGCCGTCGTATTTGGCGTCCTTGAACAGATTGGTTTGCTGCGTGCCCCAGACGGCGGTCGCGGCCAGGTCCTCGTTCATCCCGGGATGGAACTTGACGTGGTGCGCGTCGAGATACTTCTTGGCCTTCATGGCCGTCATGTCGACGCTGGTGACCGGCGAGCCGCGATAGCCGGTGATGTAGCCGGCGGTGTTCAGGCCGGCCTTGACGTCGCGCTCGCGCTGCATCATCGGCAGGCGGATCAGCGCCTGCGTGCCGGTCATGAAGGCGCGGCCGCGTTCCAGCGTCCACTTGTCGTCCAGGGAAATTTCGTCCGAGGGTGTGCCCGGCTCCAGCTGCGTACCCTTATGAGGTGCGTTCATTGCGTCTCCAATATTCTCAAAGTGCTACGCGCGACAGGGCCGGATAGGCTCTGCCGCGCACTGGCCGCCGCACCGTTCTTTGCGGTGTTGGCGGCGGTTTTCTAAACTATATTCCTTATGCCGGCGTCTTGCTTGGATCCTGCAATACGCCGCGCTTGATCTGGTCCAGTTCGATGGATTCGAACAACGCGCGGAAGTTGCCCTCGCCGAAGCCCTGGTCGCCCTTGCGCTGGATGATCTCGAAGAAGATCGGACCGATGACGTTCTGGCTGAAGATCTGCAGCAGCAGTTCGCGTTCGTTCTCGCTGCTGTGGCCGTCGATCAGGATGCGCAGGCGGCGCAGGTCTTCCAGGCGCTCGCCGTGGTTCGGCAGGCGGCGGTTAACCAGCTCGTAGTAGGTCTCGATGGTGTCCTGGAAGGCGATGCCGGTGCCCTTCATGCCTTCGACCGACGAATAGATGTCGTCGGTCCCCAGCGCGATGTGCTGGATGCCTTCGCCGTGGTATTCATCCAGGTATTCGGCGATCTGCGACTTGTCGTCCGACGATTCGTTGATCGGGATGCGCACCTTGCCGCACGGCGAAGTCATGGCCTTCGACTTCAGGCCGGTCAGCTTGCCTTCGATGTCGAAATAGCGCACTTCGCGGAAGTTGAACATCTTCTCGTAGAAGTCCGCCCATTCCTTCATGCGGCCGCGATGGACGTTGTTGGTCAGGTGGTCGATGTAGGTCAGGCCGTGGCCGACCGGATTGGCTTCCGCGCCGGGGATGGCGACGAAGTCGACGTCGTAGATGCTGATGTCGCCGATCGAGCCCTTCTCGCCGCCGTTCTTGCCGTGCCAGCGGTCGACCAGGTAGATCAGCGAATCGCCCACGCCCTTGATGGCCGGGATGTTCAGCTCCATCGGGCCGGTCTTGTTGTCGAAGCCCCAGGCGCCCATGTCCAGCGCGCGCTTGTAGGCGGCGGCGGAATCCTGCACGCGGATCGCGATGGCGCAGACGGACGGGCCGTGATGGCGGGCGAAGCGCTGGGCGAAGGAGTCCTGCTCGGCGTTGATGATGAAGTTGATGCCGCCCTGGCGATACAGGGTCACATCCTTATGGCGGTGGCGGGCGATCGCGGTAAAACCCATTTTCTCGAACAGCGCACCCAACGCTTTTGGGTCCGGCGCGGCGTATTCGACAAACTCAAAACCATCGGTACCCATCGGGTTGTCCCAAGGCGTAAATTGCATGCGAGTCTCCTTATGAATTAGCGCACAGTATAGTCCCGCTTCACCAGCATTAAATTGCAAACAATTCCCACGGACGGCCATTTTGAGCAATAATATTGCCTGAACCGGGAATTTATGAGGCATTTATGACCAAGATTGCGCTGGACAAAACCGACCGTAAGATTTTGTCAATATTACAGGCAGATGGGCGGCTGTCGAACCAGGATGTGGCGGAGTTGGTGGCCTTGTCGCCGTCGCCTTGCCTGCGCCGCATCAAGCGGCTGGAAGAGGCAGGCGTGATCCGCCAGTACGTGGCATTGCTGGACCCGGACAAGATCGGCCTGGGGCTGCTGGCCTATGTCAACGTGCGGCTGGAGAAGCACAGCGACGCGGCGGCGCACAGCAACGCGCGCGCGCTGGGCGCGGCCAACGCGCCGGCGTCGCCGCGCGCCGATTTCGCGGTGTCGGTGGAGCAGTGGCCGGAAGTGGTGGCCTGCTACGCGATGACCGGCGAGATGGACTACCTGCTGCGGGTGCACGTCGAGGACATGGACCACTTCTCGCGCTTCATGATGGCGACGCTGCTGCGCCACCCCGCCGTGCTGGACGTGAAATCCTCGTTCGCCCTGCAACGCATCAAGGACACCACGGCGCTGCCGCTGGTTTAAGAAGTGAGATGGCGGCCCAGGTGCTGCAGGAAGGGATCGGCCGCCAGGAAGCCGATGATGCGGCTGTTGGGAATTTCCTTGCCGCCGTTGAACAGGATGATGCCCGGAGGGCCGAACAGGCCGAAGCGCTTCATCAGCGCCTTGTCGTCGGCGCTGTTGGCGGTGACGTCGACCTGGATCAGGCGTACCTGTTTCAGCTTGCCGCTGACGGCCGGCTGCGAGAACGTGAAGCGCTCCATCTCCTTGCACGACACGCACCAGTCGGCGTAGAAGTCCAGCATCACCGGCGTGGTGCTGGTGGCCAGCACCTGATCCAGCTCGGCCACCGTCTTGATGCGGCTGAATTTGATCTCGCCCTCGGCGCCCGACGCCGGACTTTCCGCGCGTGCCAGGCCCAGGTGGCCCAGCGGCTGCAGCACGTCGCGGCCGGCGCTGGCGGCGCCGGTCAGCTCGAACAGGCCGACCAGCAGCGCGGCCAGGCCCAGCGTCTTGCCGGCATAGGTGCGCAGGCCGGCGCCTTTCGGTATCGCTTCGAACACGTGCAGGAACATCGCGCACAGCAACGCGAACATCCCCCACAGCGCCATCGCCACCGTGACCGGGAACACCGGCGTGACCATCCAGATGGCGACGGCGATCAGCAGCAGGCCGAAGATCTTTTTAACGCCGTTCATCCAGGCGCCGGCGCGCGGCAGCAGGCTGCCGGCCGAGATCCCCGTCAGCAGCAGCGGCACGCTCATGCCGACCGCCATCGAGAACAGCGCCCAGCCGCCGGTCCAGACGTTGCGCGTCTGGCTGATGTAGAGCAGCGCGCCGGCCAGCGGGCCGGCCACGCACGGGCCGACGATCAGCGCCGATAACGCGCCCATCACGAACACGCCGGCGAAGCGTCCGCCGCCCATGCTGCCGCTGGTTTCGCTCAGGCGGCTCTGCAGGGCGCTCGGCAGCTGCAACTGGTAGACGTCGAACATCGACAGCGCCAGGCCGACCAGCAGCGCGCCAAAGGTCAGCAGCACCCACGGCTTTTGCAGCGCTCCGGCCAGGCCTTCGCCAGCAAGGCCGGCGCCCACGCCGAGCGAGGTGTAGACCAGCGCCATGCCGAGGCAATAAGCCAGCGCCAGCGAGAAACCGCGGCCGCGCGATACCGTGCCCTCGCCGACGATGATCGAGGAGAGAATGGGCACCATCGGCAGCACGCATGGCGTGAACGACAGCAGCAGGCCGAACACCAGGAAGGCCAGGCCGATGCGCCAGGCGCTGCCGCTTTGCAGCGTGCGCTGCGCCAGCGAGCTGTCGTCCTCGGGCACGGCTGCGCCGGCGGCGGGTGCCGATACCGGTGCTGGTGTCGTTGCCTGTGCCGCTGCCGGCGCCGCCGGCGATGAAGCGGCGGCCGGCGCATCGACCGCCGTCAGCGCGCCTGGCGCCGCCGGGTCCACACGATAACTCTGCGTCGCCGGTGAATAGCACAGCCCCGCATCCGCGCAGCCCTGATAGCCGACTTGCAGCGTGAACGCCGCCTTCGCCGCGACCGGCAGGTTGACCACCAGGCTGTCCTGGTAAGTCTCCATCTCCTTATTGAAGTTGGTGTCGAACTTGCGCAGCCCCGCGGGCAGCGCCGGCGCGCTCACCTCGGACCCGGCCGACTTGAAGCTCAAGCGATCCCGGTACAGGTGATACCCCCTGGCGATCGCCCACGTCAACCGCACCGTGTGCGCGTCGACCAGCTCACCCTTCAGCTGGAACGCCTGGTCCGGCTCCAGGAAATCGTCCGCCCTCGCCGCGCCGGCCATCAACGCGAACAAGGCCACCAACAGCGCCAACAGCCGCACTCTTAAATTCCGCATGCTCATAAAATCCACCATGATCAAATATCCTTGAACAGCATCTGCCCCTGGTCGTCCACAGCCAGATACCCCATTTCAGACGCATTCAAAAAATCCACTCCATCCCGCTGCTTCAACATCGTGATGGTCGAACAGCTGCCGGCCGCAATCGCCATCGGCGCCAGCACGCTGACCGAACGCCAGTAGCGCACAGGCATGCCGTCGCGCGGGTCGAGGATGTGGCAGTAGCGCCGCCCGTCGATCTCGAAGAAACGCTCGTAGTCGCCGCTGGTCGCCAGCGCACCGCTGCTGATCGGGATGCTGGCGATCACGCCATCCGGATCGCGCGGGTCCTGGATGCCGATGCTCCATGGACGTCCGTCCAGGTCGGGCCCGATGAAGCGCATGTCGCCGCCCAGGTTCACGTAGCCGTGCCTGACGCCGGCATCGGCCAGCAACGCCGCCGCGCGGTCCGCCGCATACTCCTTGCCGAAGCCGCCGAAATCGATTTCCATGCCGGCCTGCCGCAGACGCACGTCCTGTCCGCCGCACTCCACCTTGGACCAGCCGACCAGCGCCAGCAAAGGCTGCAGTACCTGGGCCGCCGGCACTTTCGGCTGGCGAAAATCCCAGGCCCGCCGCAGCACGCCGGAGGTGATGTCGAACAGCCCGTCGCTGGCGCCGTGCAAGGCCGCCGCGTAGTTCATCAGCGACATGGTCTCGTCGTCGCAATGCACCGCCTCGCCGCCCGCCGCCGCGTTGATGCGCGAGACGATGCTGTCCGGCCGATAGCGCGAATACTTGGTTTCGATACGCCGCACCTCGGCAATGGCCTGCTGCGCCAGGCGCTCGGCCGCCTGTGCATCGGGTGCGCCGATGCGCAGCTCGCAGCGGCTCGCCATTGCGTCAAACGTGGTGCGGTGTATCGCCTCTACCATTGCCGGTTGATCCCTATCTGTATCGTCTGCGCGCGGAACGCGTCCAGTCCCGGGCTGCCTTCATGGAACAGGCGCCAGCTGCCGCGCTGCTGGTAGGCCGACACCTTGACGTCGACCGACCACAGTTTGTCCAGCTGCTTGCTGACCTTGAGCGCCAGCGTCACCGCGCCGAAGCCGGACAGGCGCTGGTCGGCGGACATGTAGCCGCTGCCGTTATACCCCGGCGGGAACGGCGCGCCGAGACGCGTATCGTAGACCGGATCATAATAGAAGCTGGCCGCGCTCTGCGTGTACAGGCGTACTTCCGGCGTCACGGTCCAGCCGTCCGACAGCGGCTGCACATACTCCTCGCCCAGCGTATGCCCGCGCACGCCGAAGCTGTCGCGATAGTAGCGGTACGACAGCCTGCTGGTGCCGCCGGTCGACGCCAGATGATGATTCCAGCGCGCCAGCAAGGTGCTCTCGTCGCGGCTGCGCGGACGGTTGTCCAGCGACTTGTACGGATCGGAGAAATATCCTTCCCCCGCGCTGTGCGTCAGCGTCAGCTGGGCGATATCGTTCGTCGTCAGCACCTGGGTGACGCCCAACAGCACATTGGTGGTGCGCTTCTTTTCGTTGCTGACGATACGGTTGACCGGATCGATGCGGTCGTCGGCATGGCCGACGCCGACGGTCCAGGTGGTGTTCTTGTTCTCGCTTTCGTAGCTGCCCTGCAGCGACAAGGCGCGCGACACATAATCATGCTCGGTAGAGTAGGCCGCGCCCACGGTCACGCTGCCACGCTCGAAGTAGCGGGTGACGGAGGCATCGCCGGCCGTGCGGTGGTCCTGCATGTGCGACGCGCCGGAGATGGCCGTGTGATACCGCGGCGAGGCGCCCGACACGTCGTCCGACACCAGCGATGCACCGATGCTCCACACGCCGGCGACCGGCGCCACGATCGCCACCGACGGCGAATGCACGGTGATCCGGTCCAGCCCGGACTGGCTGTCCTTGTAGTCCAGGTAACCCAGCGAGATGCTGCCGTTGGCCGGCGGCGTCTCGGCGTGCGCCTGCACGCCGGGCAGCATCAGCGCGGCCGCCATGATGGAGGCGGCCAGGCTGCGGTTGGAATCTTTTTCAGTCATGGTGTTCCCTTAATTGCAGCCGCAGCCGCCGCCGCCCACACCGGCGCCGCCGGCGGACGCCTCGCGGCTGGTGTAGATATGCTCGTCGAAGCGGTTGAACAGGTGGCTGTCGCCGAAGGTCATTTCGGAACGCGCCAGCGTGCCCTTTTCCCACGGCTGCACATTGCCGAGCGAGGCGCAGCCGGACAGGCCGGCCGCCAGGACGATCAACAGTATCGCCTTCATTTGACGGCTCCCAGCGCGGTCTGGATTTTTGCTTCAAGGTCGGCACGGTCGGCTTCGCGGAAACCCGAGTGCTCCAGCAGCACCTTGCCGTCAGGGCCGATCAACACGCTGCTCGGCATGCCCTTGATGCCGTAGTTGCGCGGGGTTGCGCCCTGCGGATCGAAGACGATGCTGAAGCGCGCCGGTGTCGTCGCCAGGAACTGGCGCGCGTCGGCGCTGTTGGCGTCGAGGTTGATGCCGACGATCTGCAGGCCCTTGGCGCCATACTTCGCCTGCATCTCGTTCATCCAGGGGAAAGACTGGCGGCACGGTCCGCACCACGAGGCCCAGAAGTCCACGTACACCAGCTTGCCCTGCAGCTTGGCCAGCTTCACCGCGCCCTCCATGCCCTGCAGGTCGAACTGCGGTGCGGCAGCGCCCTTGTCCAGCGCGAAGGAAGAGGAAGCAGCCAGCGCCGCGGCAAACAGCAATGCGATTGATTTTGTGTTCATTTCAGGCTCCAGTGATTTTTCTGTTTGACCAAAGGCCGGCGGCGGCGCCAGCCGATGACGACCAGCGCCACCACCACCAGCACGACCATCATGGGATCGGTAACGTCGGCCGCCATCGAGCAGCCGCCTCCGCCGCGATTCGACGGTGTGCCGCTGGATGCGGCGGCGGTGCCTTGGCCGTTCAGCGCGATGGTCCAGCTGCTGCTGGCAACGTTCGACTGGATCGCCACGCTGCCGCTGCTGGTGCCTGCATTGAGCGGGGTGTAACGCACCACCAGGTCGCAGGACGCGCCCGGCGCCAGCGTCAGCGGGAAGGCTGCGCAGCCGGTGCTGTCGGACACGGCGGCGAACGGGCCGGTGTAGGCGGCGCTGGCCAGCGTGAGCGCGGCGGCGCCGCTGTTGGTCAGCGTAAAGCGCCGCGTCGGCGCCGTGCCGCCTATGACCACAGCGCCGAAGTCAAAGCTTTGCGGAGCGATGGTCAGCGACGGCGTGCCGCCGGCGACGGCGACACCGCTGCCGTTCAGCGCCAGGTGAAACTGGGCGCCGCTGTCGGTCACCAGCAGCAGATCCGCGCTGCGCGCACCCGCCGCAACCGGCTTGAACGCCGTGGTGACGGTGCAGCTGGCGCCCGGCGCGACCGCGCCATTGGCCGCGCAAGTGCCGCCGACGACGAAGTCGCCCGGCTGGTTGCCGCCCAGAGTCAACGTCGATATGGTCAGCGCGGCGCTGCCGCTGTTGCTCAGCGTGGTCGTGTGGACGGCTGCGCTGCTGCCGACTTGCGTATCGGCGAAGGCCACCGGGCCGGTTTCGGACAGCGCCGGCGTGCCGGTCGCCTGTTTGGTGCCGGTGCCGCTGATGCCCACTTGCAGCGCCGGCGCATTGGAAGTCACCGCCAGCGCGCCGCTGGCGGCGCCTTCGGCCGTCGGTGCAAAGCGCACCGGCACCGCGCAGCTGGCGCCCACGGCAAGGCTGACGCCGCAATCGCCGGCGCCGAGATTGAAGCCGGCATTGCCGGTCAGCCCGATCTTGGTGAAGCCGATGGCGACGTTGCCGGTATTGGCCAGCGTGACCGTTTGGGTCGCCGCCGCGGCGCCTATGGTCTGCGCGCCGAAGGCAATTGCCGATGGCGTCGCGGTCAGCGCCGGCGCCGGCGTCGTGGCGCTGCCGGACACGCCCAGCGTGGCATTGCCATTCGAGGCATTGGAGGCCAGCGTCAGGCTGGCGGTGAAGGCACCGGCCGTCACCGGCAATGCCTGCAGCGTCACCGTGCAGCTGGCGCCCGCAGGCAAGGCTGCCGGCGCGCCGACGGCGCAAGAGCCGCCAAGCGTGATGATGCCGGCGTTGGCGCCGCCCAGCGCGATGGAGGAGAACGTCAGCGCGGCCTGGCCGCTGTTGCTGACCGTGACAGTCGACACCGTCGACGGCGACCCGGTCAGCAGCGTGCCGAAATTGACGCTGGCGGCCGACAGCGCGATGGTTGCCTGCGGCGTGCTGTTGCCGGTGCCGCTGAGGGCGACGCTGCTGCTGCCGCCGGCGGCGTTGTGGGTGATGGTCAGCGAAGCCGCGCGCGCGCCTGCGGCGGTCGGCTTGAAGCTGGCCTGCACGGTGCAGCTGCCGCCTGCCGCGATGGCCGCGCCGTTGGCGCAGCTGCCGCCTGCCAGCAGGAAGTCGCCCGCCGCGGCGCCACCGATGGCGATGGTGCCGATATTGAGCGCGGCGTTGCCGGTGTTGCTCAGGGTAGCCGCCAGCGGGCCGGCGGTCTGGCCGATGCCGGTGCCGCTGAAGGTCAGGCTGGACGGAGCCAGCGAAGCCGCCGGTGCGGCCACCACGTTCGGATTGCCGATGAAGGCCGCCAGGTCGGCCAGTTCCGCCGCGCTGAATTTGCCGTTGAACAGGCTGCCCATGCCGCCCACGTTGGCGGCGAAGGCGTTGGAGATGACCGAAGGCTGGTTGGCCGCCGCCAGTATGCCGTTGACGTTACTGGCCGGCGAGGCGCCGTGGCAGGATGCGCAGCTGGCGCCGCCGGAAACCGGCCCGTTCAGATAAAGACTCTTGCCGTTCAAGGCATCGGCCGCCATGGCCTGCCCCGACAGACCCGCCAGGGTGGCCACCATCGCCAGCAGCCCCCCCGCCCACCGTATTCGAATACCCCATGCCATGCCGTTCTCCTGAAGATTGATCTATAAGCCGCAGACAGAGATCGCAAAGGCATTCATGCCGCTATGGACCAGCGCGCACCAGTGCCAGCTGCGGGTGCGTTGGTACAACAGCGCCAGCGCCAGGCCCGGCGCCAGCACCGCCAGCGCCTGCTGCCAGCCGGCGCCCAGGTGCAGCAGTCCGAAAACCGCCGTCGACGCCAGCACCGGCGCGGCTTGCGGAACGTGCATGCCGCCATCCGCCACCTGCCGCATCATCCATTCCTGCAGGCCGGCGCGCACCACGCACTCCTCCAGCGCAGGCGCCAGCAACAGCAGGCGCACACAGGCGCCAAAGTCCGGGGCCTGCAGCTGCGCGCTGCATAAGTGTGAGATCAAGGTCATGGATTTGCCGCCGATTACGTATCTTGTCGGACCGTTCATTCCCGGTCCGGCGGCAAAGGTTCTAGCGGCAGGAGATTTATTTGCGACCGGTAAGGCGGTCGAACCACTTGGCGGCGATGCGCTTGTTGGCTTTGAGGGTGTAGTCCAGCGTGGCGAACTGCTCGTCCAGCGCTTCCTGCAGCATGCTGGCCGGATTGGCCGGCGGCAGTTTGAGATAGGCATCGGCCTCGCCGTGGTCGCGATGGATTTCCATCCCGGCCTTTTTGGCGATGTGCATCATCGTCTTGTTGGACGACAGGCAGTGCATATACAGCGTGTCGACGTCGTTGTTGCGGCAGTGGATGGCGGCGCGCTCGAACAGCCTGGAACCGATGCCCATGCCGCGCGCCGATTTGCTGACCGACACCCCGAACTCCGCCACCCTCTCCTTCTCGGTGACGGCGCTCCTGGATTCATCGCGCGGCGCGAACGCCAGGTGGCCCACCGCCACCAGCTTGAACATGCGGTTGTACACGCCGAACACCATGTCGCGCGAGAAATCGATGCGGTTGACGTAGTTCTCGACCTGCTCGTCCGGCAGCACGGTGCCGAAGCGCAGCAGGCGGTCGCCGCTCTCCAGGCCGAGGAAGTGCTTGACCATGCGCCGCCGGTCGCGCTCGTGCAGCTCCTTGACGAGCACCGTCGGACGACGCTTGTCGTCTTTGTGCTTGCCCCAGCGGCGCAGCGGATTTTGGAACAGATCGATCGAGTTCATACTTGCCAAATAATTATGGTGCAGTGCAACATACGATCAATTGTACCCTTCTTTATCCGTCCGTGCCGGGAGCGTCGGACACCGGCAGCGCCGCCTTCACGGCGCTGACCCGGGCGTTGTGCACCAGTTCGGGGATGCGCTGCGGCGCCGCGGCGCTGGCCTGGGCGATCTCGCCGGCGTTGACGCCGCGCGCCGCCGCCATGGCGTTCTCCAGCCACGCCTTCTGCGGAAACGGCGCGTCGCGATAGCTGGCCTGCGGGCCGATGCGGCCGCGCGAGTCGCATTCGGTCGCCAGCAGCATCTGCACAAAGCGGGCGGGCTTGCGGAAGGCGTCGCAGCGCTCGAGCAGCTTGACGATGGTGTTGGCCCGCAGCTGCAGGGCGCGGCCGACGTTGCCGTGCTCGCGCGCCGTCATCACGGCCAGGTCGCGGCACTCGGTCGGCACCTTCAGGCGCTTGCACACCTGTTCGACCAGCTTGACGCCCATGCCCTCGTGGCCATGGTGGGCCGGCCAGCTTCCGGACGGTGTGACGCCCTTGCCCAGGTCGTGCATCAGGCAGGCGAAGCGCGTCGGCAGCTCCAGCCCCGCCTCCGCCGCGCAATCGATCACCTGCAGCATGTGCAGGCCGGTGTCGATCTCTGGATGCCATTTCTCCGGCTGCGGCACACCCCACAGCACGTCCAGTTCCGGCAGGATGCGCGCCAGCGCGCCGCAGTCGCGCAGCACCTCCAGCATGCGCGACGGCCTGGCTTCCATCAGGCCGCGCGCCAGTTCCTGCCACACGCGCTCCGGCACCAGCGCGTCGACCTCGCCCTGCTCCACCATCCGCTTCATCAGCGCATTGGTTTCGGGGGCGACGCGGAAATCGCTGAAGCGCGAGGCGAAACGCGCCACGCGCAGGATGCGCACCGGGTCTTCGGCAAAGGCGTCGGACACGTGACGGAAGATGCGCGCCTCGATATCGCGCCGGCCGCCGTACGGGTCGGTCAGCGTGCCGTCGCCGGCGCGGGCGATGGCGTTGATGGTCAGGTCGCGCCGTACCAGGTCGTCTTCCAGCGTGACGTCGGGCGAAGTATGGAACACGAAGCCCTTGTAGCCGGGCGCCGTCTTGCGCTCGGTGCGGGCCAGCGCGTATTCCTCCTGCGTGTCAGGATGCAGGAACACCGGGAAGTCCTTGCCGACCGGGCGAAAGCCCTTGGCCAGCATGTCGTCCGGCGTGGCGCCGACGACGACGTGATCGTGGTCCTTGACCGGCAGCCCAAGCAGCTCATCGCGAACGGCGCCGCCGACGACATATATCTGCATCGCTTAATCCGGCATCTCGGCGTCGTGCCTGGGCGCCGTTTCGGTTTCGGCCAGCGCCTCGGCGACCCAGCGGGCCACGGCGGGATGGGCCTGCACGCGCTGGCAGTAGGCGTCCAGCGCCGGCGCCAGCGCCACGCCGTAGGTTTTAAAGCGCATCACCACCGGCGCGTAGTAGGCGTCGGCGATCGAGAAGTCGCCGAACAGGAACTGGTGGTGGCCGAAGCGCGACAGGCATTCTTCCCAGATTTCGCTGATGCGGCCGATGTCGGCCTGGGTGCCGTTGGTGCGGCCCTTGCCCGGATAGCTGGCGCGGATATTCATCGACATCGAGTTGCGCAGGTCGGAAAAGCCGCCGTGCATCTCGGCGCAGATCGAGCGCGCCATCGCGCGCGCGGCCACGTCCTGCGGCCACATGTGCAGTTCCTGGAATTGCTCGGCCAGGTATTCGCAGATCGCCAGGCTGTCCCAGATCGTCATCTCGCCGGCCAGCAGCACCGGCACGCGGCCGCTGGCCGAGTAGCCGCAGATGCGGTTGGCGGTGTCGGGCTGGTCCAGCAGCACGCGCACTTCCTGGAACGGTATGCCGAAGGCGGTCATCGCCACCCATGGTCGCATCGACCAGGACGAATAGTTCTTGTTGCCGATGACGAGCGTCAGGCCCGGTTCGCGCGCGGCGGCCAGGGATTGCGACAGGCTGGGATCAAGTTGAGTGCTCTGCATGATGCGTCCGTAGTGGTTGGTGTTCTTTAGCGCGAACCGAAGCTCGATTCCTGCTGTTCCTGTTCGGTGTAGCCCTTCGGCGCGACGTTGCCCAGGCGCGCCTTCAGCGATTGCGGCCGCCCTTCAAACAGCGCCGCGTAGTAGGTCGTGTTCGACATCACGTTCTTGACGTAGGTGCGGGTTTCGACATACGGGATCGATTCGATGAAGACCGCGCTGTCCATCGGTTTGGTCAGGGTCGAGCGCCATGAGC
This sequence comes from Duganella sp. Dugasp56, assembly GCF_047304105.1. NCBI lineage: Bacteria > Pseudomonadati > Pseudomonadota > Betaproteobacteria > Burkholderiales > Oxalobacteraceae > Duganella > Duganella sp. Dugasp56. The sequence goes on along the minus strand of NZ_JBGLYQ010000013.1, from coordinate 10,943 downwards.
GCAGGCGGCCCGGCCCGGCGTTGTAGGCCGCGGTGGCCAGCACCTGCGAGCCGTCCATGTTCCCCAGCACCATGTTGAGGTAGTTCGCCCCCAGCAGGATGTTGGTGCGCACGTCGCTCAGCATGTTCTGCGCGAAGTCGGCCAGGCCGATTTTCTTGGCGACCCAGCGGCCGGTGGACGGCATCACCTGCATCAGGCCCGAGGCGCCGACGTTCGACTGCGCGTCCATGATGAAGCGCGATTCCTGGCGTATCAGGCCGTAGACCCAGGCCTTGTCCAGGCCCAGCGTCTGCGTGGTCGGATGCATGATGTCGATGTGCGGCGACGGGAAGCGCTGCGTGTAGTCGACCTGGATGCGGGTGCGGTCCGAGGTGTTGACCATGCGGTCGAGGATATTGTTCTGGCGCGCGAATTCGGCGGCGGCCAGGTGTTCGCGTTCGCTCAGGCCGCGCAGGCCCCAGTTCCATTCGCGCGTGCCTTCGAAGCGCAGCCGCATGCTGAAGAACTTGAGCGCGCGCTGGAAGTTCGGGTTGGCCGCGATGGGGGCGATCTCGTTTGCTCCGATCGGCAAGCCAGGCAGCGGGATCGTCACCAGCTTGCCGGTTTCCTCCAGCGCCAGCTGGCCGTAGAAGTTGGACTGGTCGGCAATGCTGTGGAACAGCTGCAGCGCCTCTCCCGTCGGCTGGCCGGCATTGGTCTGCGCCATCAGCGCGCGGCCCAGCCAGTACACCCAGGCCGGATCGCCGCGCAGCGCCGACGGCATGGCGCGGATGTTCTTCTCCACCTGCCGCCAGTCGCCGTTGCGCAGCGCGATGCGGGTCTTCCACTGGATCTGGTCGATCGACAGCGCGGCGCCGTTCGATTTCTGCCAGTACTCGGTGGTCTCCGGCGACAACGAATACGACGACTGCAGCGCGATCGCCGCCCACGCTTCCTGCTGCTCCTGCGCCGTCATTTTCGGCGCCGCCTTGTCCAGCGCCAGCACCGCCAGCCTGCTGCTGGTCTTGGCCATGCGGCCGATGGCGACGATGTAGATCTCGTGATCGGTGCGGCCGCTGCCGGCGCCCTTGGTCAGCGCGATGGCCGGCAGGTCGACCGCCTGCACCGCCTTCTTCTCGTTCCCGCCAAGCAGCGCGGCGATGCGGCGCGCCTGGCCGGTGGCGTTGTATTCGCCGGACAGGCGCAGCTGCGCATACAGGTCGTCGACGCCGAACTGGCCGGCTTGGTACAAGGTGGCGATCAGGCCGGCGCACGGTTCGCCGTAGCCGTTGGGCGCGGTCAGCAGTTCGCGCGCCTCGCCGGCCACCTTCTGCCCCTTGAGGGCGCGCGACTGCAGCGCGTAGCATTTGACCTGGGTGTCGTCGTTCAGCACGAACAGCGGCAGCTGCTCGTCGAAGGTGGCCCAGTCGCGCTTGCGGCCCAGCTCCAGCAGCCAGTCGTTGCGCAGGCGGTCGACGATGGCCTGGCCTTCGTAGCGCTTCATGAAATCGCGGATTTCGGCGCCTGAAGCATCCTTCAGGCGCGGTTTCAGCCGATAATAATCGACATAGGACGGGATCGAATAATCGGTCAGGCGGGCGGCGTAGAAATCGGCCTTGGCGGCATCGTCCTGGCGCACCGCGTCGCGCAGCAGCAGGAAGGAGTCGTCCGCCCTGCGGCCGTCATCGCCAAGGTCGTCGGCATGGGCAAAGGCGCTGAGGGCCACAGTCATGACCACGGCGACGGCGCCGGCAATCCATTTCGAAGCGGAAATCAATGTGCAACTCTCTAAAGTCTTTAATATCTGAACCATGACCAGCGACCCTAGAATACCACGCAGCGCGACCGAACCACCAGCCCCGGCCACCATGGCCAAGGCCGATTTGCGCAAGCGCCTGCTGGCCGCGCGGCGCGCGCTGGACGCGGCCACGCGGGCCGCGTGGGACCATGCGATCGGCGCGCAGGTGGTGGCGTGGTGGCGCGCCGCGCAGCCGGCGGCGCTGGGGGTCTACTGGCCGCTGCGCGACGAGCCGGACCTGCATGCGGCCTATGCCGAGCTGGCCCGCCTGGGCGCCAGGCTGCTGCTGCCGGTGGTGGTGGAAAAACATGCGGCGCTGGAGTTTGCCGAATGGCGCATCGGCGAGGCGATGGTCAAGGATGCGATGGGGGTGGCGGTGCCGGCCGATCTGCGGCTGCAGGCGGCGTATCCGCCGGCGCTGCTGGTGCCCTGCCTGGGTTTTAATCCGCAAGGCTATCGGCTGGGGTATGGCGGCGGGTTTTACGACCGCACCTTGGCGCGGGAGCCGCGCCCGCAGACGGTTGGCATCGCCTACCGGTGCCTGCAGGTGCGGTTCGACAGCGACGGCCACGACGTGGCGCTGGACCGCATCGTGACCGAGGCCGAGGTGGATTAAGCCCGTGCCCGTTACACCAGCCGCTGCCACAGCGCGGTGGTCGCGGCGGCCTGGTTCATGCTGTAGAAGTGCAGGCCCGGCGCGCCGCCGGCCAGCAGCCGCTCGCACAGCTGCGTGACCACGTCGAGGCCGAAGGCCTTGATCGACGCGCTGTCGTCGCCGAAGCTGGCCAGCTTCAGGCGCACCCAGCGCGGGATCTCGGCGCCGCACATGTCGGAGAAGCGCATCAGCTGCGTGTAGTTCGTGATCGGCATGATGCCGGCCACGATGGGCACGTCCAGGCCCAGCTTGCGGGTCTGGTCGACGAACTGGAAATAGGCGTCGGCGTTGTAGAAGTACTGCGTGATGGCGGCGTTGGCGCCGGCCTTCACCTTGCGCTCGAAGGCCAGCAAGTCGTCCTGCGGCGACTTGGCCTGCGGGTGCACTTCCGGATAGGCCGCCACTTCGATGTGGAACCACTCGCCGGTCTCCTGGCGGATGAACTCCACCAGCTCGTTCGCGTAACGGAACTCGCCTGCCGCGCCGTAGCCGCTCGGCAGGTCGCCGCGCAGCGCGACGATGCGCTTGATGTTGTGCGACTTGAAATCGGTGAGGATCTCGCGGATCGATTCGCGCGTGCCACCGACGCAGGACAGGTGCGGCGCGGCGTCTTCACCGGCGGCGAGGATTTCCACCACGGTGTCGAGCGTGCCGCGCTGCGTGCTGCCGCCGGCGCCGAACGTCACGGAGAAGTATTTGGGCTTCAGCTCGGACAGCTTGGCGCGCGTGACGCGCAGCTTTTCCGCGCCTTCCGCCGTCTTCGGCGGAAAGAATTCGATACTGAAATTATGATTAGCCATCTGAGTTCTTCAAAAGTAAGGTAGACAGAGCCCAGGAAATCACGCTGTACAACAGTGCGCCACCGATGGCCGACACGAAGCTGTCGACGTGGAAGCCGTCCACCCATTGGGCGACCAGCCAGAACATGAAGCCGTTGATGATGAAAATGAACAGGCCCAGCGACACCAGGGTCACGGGCAGCGTCAGCAACAGCAGCACGGGGCGGATCAGCGTATTTACCAGGCCCAGTACAAGAGCCGCGACGAGGGCTGCGCCTATGCTTGTGACATCGACGGAATGCATCAGGTAGGGAACTGCCAGCAAGGCAATTGCATTGATTAACCAGGTAAGGACCAAACGCATAGTTAAGACTCGCTGCAAAGTGGCACGGCGTCATTCCCGCGCAAGCGGTAATGACGGAGGTTTTAATAACGATAGTGGTCAGGCTTGTACGGACCTTGCTGCGACACGCCGATGTAGGCCGCCTGCTCTTCGGTCAGCACGGTCAGTTGCGCGTTGAGCTTTTTCAGCTGCAGGCGCGCGACTTTCTCGTCCAGGTGCTTCGGCAGCACGTACACGCCGACCGGGTACTTGTCGGTGTTGGCGTACAGCTCGATCTGGGCGATGGTCTGGTTCGCGAACGACGAGCTCATCACGTACGACGGATGGCCGGTGCCGCAACCCAGGTTGACCAGTCGGCCTTCGGCCAGCAGGATGATGCGTTTGCCCGACGGGAAGATCACGTGGTCGACTTGCGGCTTGATGTTGTCCCAGGTGTACTTCTTCAGCGCGGCGACGTCGATCTCGTTGTCGAAGTGGCCGATGTTGCAGACGATGGCCTGGTCCTTCATGGCCAGCATGTGCTTCTCGGTCAGGATGTGATAGTTGCCGGTGCAGGTGACAAAGATGTCGCCGTGCTCGGCGGCGTAGTCCATGGTCACGACGCGGTAGCCTTCCATCGCCGCCTGCAGCGCGCAGATCGGATCGATTTCGGTGACCCACACTTGCGCCGACAGCGCGCGCATCGCCTGCGCCGAGCCCTTGCCGACGTCGCCGTAGCCGGCGATGACGGCGACCTTGCCGGCGATCATCACGTCGGTGGCGCGCTTGATGCCGTCGACCAGCGATTCGCGGCAGCCGTACAGGTTGTCGAACTTGGACTTGGTGACGGAGTCGTTGACGTTGATGGCCGGGAAGGCCAGCTTGCCTTCCTTGTGCATCTGGTACAGGCGGTGCACGCCGGTGGTGGTTTCCTCGGTCACGCCCAGGATCTGCGGCAGGCGCTTGGAGTACCACGACGGGTCGATCGCCAGGTGCGCCTTGATGGCGTTGAACAGGCAGATTTCTTCTTCGGAACCTGGCGCGGCCAGCACCGAAATATCCTTCTCGGCGCGGGCGCCCAGGTGCAGCAGCAAGGTGGCGTCGCCGCCGTCGTCCAGGATCATGTTCGAGTAGACGGCGTTGCCCGCTGCGTCGGCAGGCCATTCGAAGATGCGGTGGGTGTAGTCCCAGTATTCGTCCAGGGTTTCGCCCTTGATGGCGAACACCGGCGTGCCGGCGGCGGCGATGGCGGCGGCGGCGTGGTCCTGGGTCGAGTAGATGTTGCACGAGGCCCAGCGGACCTTGGCGCCCAGCGCTTCCAGCGTCTGGATCAGCACGGCGGTCTGGATGGTCATGTGCAGCGAACCGGTGATGCGCGCGCCCTTGAGCGGCTGCGATGCGGCGAATTCCTCGCGGATGGCCATCAGGCCAGGCATTTCGGTTTCGGCAATCTTGATTTCTTTGTCGCCCCAGGGCGCCAGGGAGATGTCGGCGACCAGGTAGTCTTGTGCGGATTTGAGTACGGCGTTCATCACGCCCTCCTTTCATGTGTTGAAAAAAGTAACGTGAGCGCAGTTGCAGATTCCGAGCCTGGCGAATTCGTGATTCGTCGCAACGCTCCTCGGAAGGCGCATTTTAGCAAAAAAAAACGCCCCGCAGGGCGTTTTTACTGTACCGGCCGGATTACTTCAGGCCGGCGGCGGCGCGCAGGGCCGCCGCCTTGTCGGTGCGCTCCCAGCTGAACTCCGGCTCTTCGCGGCCGAAGTGGCCGTAGGCGGCGGTCTTGGCGTAGATCGGACGCAGCAGGTCCAGCATCTGCACGATGCCTTTCGGGCGCAGGTCGAAATGCTCCATCACCAGCGCGGCGATTTTCTCGTCAGGAATCACGCCCGTGCCTTCGGTGTAGACGGTGATGTTGATCGGACGCGCCACGCCGATCGCGTAGCTGACCTGCACCTGGCACTGGCGCGCCAGGCCGGCGGCCACCACGTTCTTGGCCACGTAACGCGCGGCGTAGGCCGCCGAACGGTCCACTTTCGTAGGATCCTTGCCCGAGAACGCGCCGCCGCCGTGCGGGCTGGCGCCGCCGTAGGTGTCGACGATGATCTTGCGGCCGGTCAGGCCGCAATCGCCCTGAGGACCGCCGATGACGAAGCGGCCGGTCGGGTTGACCAGGTACTTGGTGTTGACCAGCCACTCGCGCGGCAGCACCTGCTTGATGATGTCCTCGATCACCGCTTCTTCAATCTGCTTGTGCTGCATTTCCGGCGCGTGCTGGGTCGACAGCACGACGGTGTCGACCGACACCGGACGGCCGTTGACGTAACGCAGCGTGACTTGCGACTTGGCGTCCGGACGCAGCCATGGCAGGCGACCATCCTTGCGCAGCTGCGACTGGCGCTCGACCAGGCGGTGCGCGTAGTGGATCGCGGCCGGCATCAGCTCGGCGGTTTCGTCGCAGGCATAGCCGAACATCAGGCCCTGGTCGCCGGCGCCCTGGTCCAGGTCGATGCCGGCGCCTTCGTCCACGCCCTGGGCGATGTCCGGCGATTGCTTGTCGTAGGCCACCAGCACGGCGCAACCTTTGTAGTCGATGCCGTATTCGGTGTTGTCGTAGCCGATGCGCTTGATGGTTTCGCGCGCGACTTGAATATAATCCACGTTGGCGTGGGTGGTGATTTCACCTGCCAGCACCACCAGGCCGGTGTTGCACAAGGTTTCCGCGGCAACGCGGGCTTTGGGGTCCTGGGTCAGGATCGCATCCAGAATGGCGTCGGAGATCTGGTCGGCGACCTTGTCCGGATGGCCTTCGGAGACGGATTCCGAGGTGAAGAGATAATCGTTTGACATCGCAAGCTCCTGATACTGGTTAAATATGTTTGTCGCCAACCAATACGGCTTGCGACGCTTTAGCGATATTTATATTCCGCCACGCAAGTTGTCTGTTAACTCAGCGGATACTGCATACGTGGTATTTTACGCTTCTTAAAAAATTTTGGCATAGCAACAGAAGCCAGAGTCACCCTCAAATAGACAAATCATCTTCATGCTTGTTCCCATTTTTCGTTTTCTTTCATTTTTCCCATTGCCGTTTCTGCACGCAATGGGGGCCGCGCTTGGCTGGCTGGTCTACCTGAGTTCGCCTTCCTACCGCCGCCGCATGCGCGACAATCTGGCGCTGGCCGGCTATACGCAACACCTGTCGGCGGCGATCGCCGAGGCCGGCAAGAGCATCGTCGAACTGCCTTTCATCTGGTGCGCCGATCCGCAACGCGTGTCGCGCCACGCCACCGACGAGAACTGGAACATCGTCCAAGCCGAGCTGGACGCCGGACGCGGCATTGTGTTCCTGACGCCGCACCTGGGCTGTTTTGAAATCGTCGCGCAGGAAATCGCGCTGCGCACCGAACTGATGGTGATGTACCGCCCGCCTAAAAAAGCGGCATTGAAACCGCTGATCGAAGGCGCCCGCGCGCGCGACAATCTGTTGCTGGCGCCGGCCAATATGTCCGGCGTGCGCATGCTGGCCAAGTGCCTCAAGAAAGGCAAGCCGATCGGCCTGCTGCCGGACCAGGTGCCGCAGGAAGGCGAAGGCGTGTGGGCCAAGTTCTTCGGCCGCGACGCCTACACCATGACCCTGCCCGCCAAGCTGGCGCAGCTGGGCGACGCCACCGTCATCGTCACCTACGCCGAGCGCCTGCCTGGCGGACGCGGCTACGTGATCCGCTTCGTGCCCTTCGACGGCACGCTGGACGGCAGCGCCGCCGAGCAGGCCCAGGCCATCAACGGCGCCATGGAACGCCTGATCGCCCGCAGCCCGGCGCAGTATTTCTGGAGCTACAACCGCTACAAGGTACCGGCCGGCATCGCCGCGCCCACCGCGGCAAACGCGGGAGAACAGCCATGAAGCTGCTGCTGGGGATCATGTGGCTGCTGCACTGGCTGCCCTTGCCGGTGCTGGGCCGCTTTGGCGACCTGGTCGGCAGCCTGCTGTTCGTGGCGATGCGCTCGCGCCGCCACATCACGCTGACCAATCTGCGTCTGTGCATGCCGGAGCTGACCGAAGCGCAGCGGGTCGACATCGCCCACCGCCACTTCCAGGCGTATTCGCGCAGCGTGTGGGAGCGCGGCATCCTGTGGTGGGCTTCCGAGGAGCGCCTGAACCGCCTGATCAAGGTCGAGCCGGGTCCGGTGCCGGTCGAGGAGATGAGCTCGAAGCCGACCATCCTGCTGTGCCCGCACTTCGTCTGCCTGGACGTGGCCGGCGCCTCGATCGCGATGGTGGCCAGCGCCTCGTCGATGTATGTGCAGCAAAAGAACGCCACCTTCGACCGGGTGCTGCGCGCCGGCCGCGCCCGCTTCAAGCCGGTCAAGCTGTTCACGCGCCAGGACGGCATCAAGCCCATCCTGCGCGCGCTGCGCGACAAGCTGCCCTACTTCATGCTGCCGGACATGGACTTCGGCGACAAGGATGCCGAGTTCGTGCCCTTCTTCGGCATCGAGGCGGCCACCTTGACCGCCACCGCCCGCATCGCCGCCACCACCGGCGCCCAGGTGATGCCGGTGATCGCCACCTTCCTGCCCGATTACCAGGGCTGGCGTGTGAAATTCTATCCAGTGTGGGACAATTACCCTGGTCCCGACATGGTCGCCGCCACCCGCCGCATGAACGAGTTCATCGAAGAGCGCGTGCGCGAGGCGCCGGCCGAGTATTTCTGGACCCACAAGCGGTTCAAGACCCGGCCGCCTGGCGAACCGTCCCTGTACAGCAAACAATAAAAGCGCAGATGAAACTCAAATTCACCAAAATGCACGGCGCCGGCAATGATTTCGTCGTCATCGACGGCATCAACCAGGCCATCGCCTTCACGCCGGCGCAGTGGAAGCTGCTGGGCGACCGCCGCTTCGGCGTCGGCGCCGACCAGATCCTGCTGGTGGAAAAGCCGACCCAGCCCGGCTGCGATTTCCGCTACCGCATCTTCAACGCCGACGGCGGCGAAGTCGAGCAGTGCGGCAACGGTTCGCGCGCCTTCGTCAAGTTCGTGTCGGAAAAAGGCTTGACCGACCAGCGCAGCATCACGGTGGAAACCAAGGCCGGCGTGATCGCCCCGCGGCTGGAGCTGGACGGCAGCATCACGGTGGACATGGGCGCGCCGGTGCTCGAGCCGGCGCGCGTGCCGTTCGACGCCGAAGGCTTGCACGGCGAGCGGCAGGCTGAGGACACGTTGTGGCCGCTGGTGCTGGAACTGGGCGGCGCCCGCGAAAAGATCCTGATCTCGGTGGTATCGATGGGCAATCCGCACGCGGTGCAGATCGTCGACGACGTCGACACGGCGCCGGTGGAATTGACCGGTCCGCTGATCGAGCACCACGCGCGCTTCCCGAACCGCGTCAACGCCGGCTTCATGCAGATCATCGACCGCAACCACGTCAGGCTGCGGGTGTTCGAGCGCGGCGTCGGCGAAACGCTGGCCTGCGGCACGGGCGCCTGCGCGGCCGCCGTGGCCGGCATCCGCCGCGGCTTGCTGGACAGCCCGGTGCGCATCGATGCGCGCGGCGGCCAGCTGTCGATCAGCTGGGACGGCCCGGGCCAGCCGGTGTGGCTGACCGGCCCCGCGGTGACGGTGTTCGAAGGCGAGATAGAAATCTAAACCGGCGTTAAAGCGGCGTCAGGCGGCCAACCGGTCGTCGCCGGCGGCGACTCCGGCTGCGGCCGGCGCCCAGGTCTTCAGGCGGTACAGGCGCTGGCGGTAATTGCCTTCCAGCCCATCGGGGCCGCTGTCGACACTCTCGAACAGGCGCACGATGCGATCCAGCGCCTGCCGCTCGCGCGCCGTGCGCAGCAAGATCAGCCGCCGCTTGCTGCGTCCATAGCTGGCGCGGATATCCACCACCAGGCAATGGCCCTGGTCGGCCGCCTTCACATCCAGTAACAGCGCTTCAGCCCGGCTCAGGCCGAACAGCTCGGCCAGTTCCAGGCGGGCCGCCAGCAGCGGCTGGCTTTCCAGCGCCTCGCGCGTCAGGCCGGCCAGGATCGCGCCGGTCCACTCCGCTTCCTTGGGCTCGGCCGCGACGCGCAGCAGCGCCGCCTCGGCTTCGCAACAGCCCTGGGTGGCGGCTTTCTGCAGCCAGTAGGCGGCGCGCACGTCGCTGTATTCGTCGGTGCGGCGGTTGCGCCACGCATACATGCCGCACTCCAGCTGCGCGCCCTTGTGTCCCATGTCGGCCGCGCGCTCCAGGTAGCCCTGCGCCTCGGCCACGCTGCGCTGCGAAAATTCCGGCTTCAGGTAGATCCGCGACAGCGCGTACCAGGCGTCGGCCAGGCCCTGCTCGCCGGCCAGCGTCAGCCAGCGTATTGCCCGTTTGAAATTGACGGCGGTGATGCCGTTGGCTTGCCGCCTGCCCTCGCCGTCCATGCGCGCAAACCACAGTCCCAGCGCCAGTTGCGCGGCGCGGTCGCCGCCGTGCGCGGCCAGTTCGCGGCAATGCCGCAGTTCGGCCTCGTGGTCCGGCAAGCCGTCCAGCAACTCGGCGCAGCGGGCCAGCAGCGTCTGTTGCACCGGCTCGGGCTGCCAGTCGGCCAGGCGGGCCGCTTCGGCATCGAGCGGCGCCTCGGCCAGCAGCGCGCGCACCAGCGGCAGCGCGCGTTGTAAAAATGCCTCACGATCGCCGTTCCAGCTTTGTTCCAGCACCGCGTATTGGGCGGCGGCCAGGCCGCCGTCGGCCGCCCGCGCCAGCCATTGCTGGCGTGCATTGCCGCGGCTGACCGGCAGCACGCGCGCGCCTTGGCGCGCCGGCACCGGCGCCTGCGTCGCGGGAACCGGCGGTTGCGCGCCGGATTGATGGGCCAGCAGCCACTGCGCCTCGGCCGAACCGGAGCGGGCGGCCGATTCCAGCGCCTGCAGCGCCTTGTCGCGTAAATGCAACGATTCCGCCGGCTGCGCCTGATTTAGCACAAGTTGGGCCAGCACCAGGCCGGCCTGCTCGATGCCGGCATCGTAGGCGCGGTCGTACCACGACAGCACCGACGGCAGGCAATGCTGCGCATGCTCGAACGGCACGTGACTGCCGATCAACATCCAGGCCTCATCCTGTTCCTGCAGCGCGGCGCGGTTCAGCCAGTGCAGGGCGGTTGGCAGGCTCAACGGTAGGCTGGCGCCGCCGAACAGATAGAGCTTGCCCAGCGCCAGCTGGCACACCGCGTCTCCCGCGCGGGCGCCCCGGATAATGCCTAACTCTTCTCGATTTGCCATCGTCTCACTATTAGTCCGTTTCATGGTAGCGGGGGGGGGGGGGGGGGGGGCCCCCCCCCCCCGGGGGGGGGCCGGGTTTTTTTTTTTTTTTTTGTGGGGGGGCGGCCCCCCCCCCCAAAAAAAAAGGGGGGGGTTTTTTTTTTGAAAAATGTCTCCC